>NZ_QFGA01000002.1:0-370961 GCF_004369205.1 Pelotomaculum schinkii
GCATAAATTCAATTTAGCAGAAAGGTCATATCCGGTGTTCAACTTTGCCGGAAAGGGTGTCCAGTTTCAAACGGAGACACTGTTCAATCTCAGCGGTCAAACTGTTCAGTTTGACCCGGCATATTCATAAAAACTTGTGGCATCTTTTATTACCTAACTTCTCACATTCCCAAGTTTACTAAGTTGGTAGTACACCAATAGAATTGTCAAACAATCTAACCAGCTGATATCAGCAATGAAAAACCTGTAGAGAATCCTCTACAGGTTTACAATCTCCTTATGACAGTCTTCATCATTTAGATTAAGTAATTTTTCTAGTTCAAGAAGTAAAAAGTACCCCCCAAGAAATTAACATACCTTATATATAAATATTAATAGTAATAGTTATTTATTATATTAATAAATAACTATAGACGCGTATCTGTTTCGTAAAGGAGACGCTGTAGGTTTTCCAAGTCAGCGCCTTTTAACTTAAGAAAAAGTTTGTGCTCCTGGCCTCCATCCAGCAGGGTTAAAACAGCTGTAGAATTGTCCCGCTTACGTCCTCCAATAGCTGCACCTGCTACCAGACCTATACCTCCGGTAAGCAGCCCGCCTACGACGGCTCCGGCTGCGGCTTTTCCAGCGCTACGGGTAGCATTTTCCTCCCAGTCTACACTAGTTACCTGGAATTCAACGGATTTTTTCAGGGCTCGGCTAAACTTTAAGTATCCGGGTTGCTCCCCCTTTGATATAATTACTGGCCCCTTGCTTATTAATGCGTTACCGGCTTTTACCTCCGTAAAAACTTTTATTTCAGGTTTTAAGCCAAACAAAATTTACCGCCTCCTAGACAGTATTTCTTTCTTTATATCATGCTTTCTACGTATACGTCTAGGAACAATAATCAGGTTAAATGATTATCCCTTTAGCTCAGCAACCACTTTACCACGGAACACATGTTTGGCATACTAATTATACAAACTAACGTTCTGGGGTGATGATGGTGGCAAAGCAAGAAAAGATTAACTTGATAGATTTTCAGCAAAAGTTTTCAAATGAAGAAGCCTGCCTACAGTACTTGTTTCAAAAACGTTGGCCTAATGGATTCCAGTGTCCCAGGTGCGGCCATAATCGCTGCTATGAAATAACTACTCGTAACCTCTATGAGTGTACCAGATGCCACTACCAAGCTTCCGTTACCGCAGGTACAGTCATGGAGAAGACTCATACTAAATTGATGATTTGGTTTTGGGCCATTTATCTTGTTGCTCATGACAAACGTGGTCGATCTGCTACTTCGATAAGTGAAGAACTGGGTGTTTCATACAAAACTGCTTGGCTGATGTTGCAAAAAATTCCTAAAGCCATGGGAGACAGAGATTCACAATACATGCTTAGCGGGATCGTAGAACTTGACGATTTTTTTCTTGGTGCACCAAATGAAGGTGGAAAACGTGGGCGTGGGACAGAAAAATCGCTCGTTCTAGCCGGCTTGTCTCTGAATAATCAAGGATATCCTTTATTCCTAAAAATGCAAGTTGTATCAGATGTAAAAGGGGTCACCTTGGCGGAATTTGCTCATTCTGTTATTGGATCCGGTTCCAAAATCTCAAGTGCTGCTTATCGTTCATACTTAAAACTTGCTAAAGAAGGTTTTGAGCATGAACCCAAAGATTTTGATCCAAAACAAAATCCCGACCATTTAAAGTGGCTCCATACTGTCGTTCCAAATGCTAAAGCCTTTATTGCCGGTACTTTTCATGGTCTTGCTAAAAAACATCTACAGGCTTATCTCAACGAATTCTGTTATCGTTTTAACCGTCTGATTCTCCTCGATTTGTCTATGCAAGAAAAGTATTTCAAGCAAGGTCTGCTATAGAGAGTGCCTATAACCTAAGTACAAGTGACTTAAATACAAAAGATATTGGCGTATCACCTACGCATCTTGCATTACTAGGTGATGTCGTATACAACTACATTATTAAACTTATTAAAGCAAATAAGCTAAGAGCCTGGAAAGTAGATTATACAAGATACTGGGAAGTTGACATACATGACCCTATAAAATGGTTGTTAAGACGTCCAAATTTTGTCCGGATTGGTTAAAAAAACTTGTTAATTTAAAATAGTATTGGGAGGTCCGAAGTTACCGCCCAATACTATTAATAATACATTGTCTTATATATCTATTCATTGATATTTCTTGTTTTTTGACTCTTGCCGAACAAAAGATAGTAAACTTGGTGATATCATTAATTTCATCGGTACTTTTTTCTCTTTAACCTTCTTATTTAATTTAGTCTTCATTGTAATTCATCCTTTCTAGTCTAAAATTTGAAGCTTATATTCTTAGCCAAATAAAATAATCATACAATCTTCTTGGTCTTTGCTGGAAACCCGGACGTAACCGATGTTTAAAAGTAATTCCTCCCATTAAGAGTAAAACCGGCTTATGCCCGGCTTTAGCGTTCAGGTTGTAAATTTATTCTTCATAAACGGTCTTACCTTTTTGAATAATCTCATCAAACAAAAAGTCACCCTGCCTGGCCTTTTGGTACTGCTCAACAGAATATGGACGTGGTGAGATATCCAGGTCAACCCCAAAGGTTAGTTTTTTAAGCATCAATGATTCTTTAAACCGGTCGCGCCCGAGATCCGGAGAGATGATGGCCAGGTCAATGTCACTGTCCTCATCACTGGTACCAGCAGCTAGGGAACCATAAAGGATGGCTTTTTTAACCCGGATATTTTTAGATCTAAGTTCTTCTAAGTATTTTTTTATACTTACGTCAAACTGTTTTTTAGCCATTCTAAAACCTCACTCGTTTTTTTCATAATATCCTCTGTAACCGCCCGCGTGCAGTTCTTAGCCAGTTCCTTCCGATCCTCGGCATACCTGGACTCTATATAATACTGTGAGAGCAGGACAAAAAGCTCCTTTCTTGTTTCGTCAAGTTCAGGAAAAATGCCAGCATTCTTCGCCAAAGCTACTAAATCATGTTTCCTGGGTGGTGTCTTGTTGACTTATCATAATATACAGCTTTAACAGCCTTTTCAATGGCCTGCTGGCAGAAGAAAAGGCTATACAGGTATTTCTTTTTATTAAATAAGTGCCCAGCCACCTCATGGTCATCGTCAGCAGTCTCAATCCAATTTAACGTTTGTGGTTTCAGCACTTTCACCACCTTTCCTCAAACGGTTCTCGCTTAAACTAAGAATTTCTACGGAAAATATTTTAGTCCTGCATTCTATCGATGCTGCTTGCCAACTTCAGAACAGTATATTGCTTGACACAAGAAAAGTCCGGCTGTAACGCTTCCTAGTGCTTGTGCAAAATCAGCGTGATAAGAAACCGGCCTATCCGCAAGAATTTTAATTAAAACATCTTTTGCCATATATTATTATCCCACCTTTTGAAACAATGCAAAAGAACCTGACAAAAAGCCCCAACTAGAATTTTCTCACAAAAGAAAAAACGATAGGTCTTAAAGGCCCATCGCCCAAAATAAAGACAACCCTTATATTTTAGTATAAGCAAACGTTTTCCAAAAAATGATCACACAAATGATCACATACGGCAAATAATTACCTGTAATTTTAAATACTCAATAAAATAACCCAGCCGGAAAGCCTTTAAAAATTAGCATTTAATGAACATGAAAATACGGAAAACAACCCGAAATTACGTATTGCGATTAGTTCGCATTCAAGAGGTCAGGGGTTCGAATCCCCTTAGGTCCACCACATTCCCAAGTTTACTAAGTCAGTAGTACACCAATTAGTACACCAATAGAATTGTCAAACAATTTAACCAGCTGATATCAGCAATGAAAAACCTGTAGAGAATCCTCTACAGGTTTACAATCTCCTTATGACAGTCTTCATCATTTAGATTAAGTAATTTTTCTAGTTCAAGGTCGTTTTCGGCGATAATCTGCTGCAGACTCTTTAATGACTGTTCCACGCCCCCCGCCTTAATACGTAGCTTGTTCCATTTATCTGTCAAATAAGACCGCCTCCTGAAAACCGCGTCTTTTTGAAGACTAAAGGGCTTCTATTTTTCTAGAAAAAATATGCGGTTTTAAAAAAAAGACCCTCTATTACTATAATCATACCAACTTCCCATTCACATGTAAAGTAAAGGGACTTGAACCCTCGTGGTTTTAAGTCTTTTTGCTCATATTATATTTATGATATATTCAGTATAAAGAATTATTTTTGTATAAGGAAGAGATGAAAATGGTGATAAATAATGAAGGAATATAAAAGAGAATATCCCTTGTTTTCTTTATGTGGTCTTAACTGTGGACTTTGCCCAAGATATCAAAGTGAGGGAACATCAAGGTGTCCCGGATGCGGTGGCAAAGATTTTCATCTGCAACACCCAAGCTGTGCAGTGATTACGTGCAGTAAAAAGCATGGTGATGTTGAGTATTGCTTCCTGTGCAAAAATTATCCATGTAATAGATATAAATGCCCAAGCGAAAAAGATTCGTTCATCACCTATCGGAATGTTATAAATGATATGCAGAAGGCCATTGACAACGGGATTGAACAGTATCAAGCGGAGCTTAATGAAAAAATTTTATTTTTGGAATACTTAATCAGTAATTTTAACGATGGCAGAAAAAAAACTTTTTTTGTATTGCCGTCAATCTCCTGGATCTTGCGGATTTGAATGACATAAAAGAACATATTAAAAAATGTGACGAAACAATTCCGCAAAAAGATAAAGTGAAAATGGTAGAATCATGGTTTAATGAAAAAGCAAAGAGTAAAAATATTGACTTTAAACTGAGAAAATAAGTATTATGCGTAAAAATGCATTGGCATCTATATTCACCTAACTTTTCAGGAACAAATTCGCCCTATCGGGCGACTTAATTAAACCGGGGATAGATTAGCTATGGGCTATCTCTATCCTCGGTTTCACCCGTATAAAACATATCCCTCCCGCACTGTGGACAATCAACGGTAGGCATTACTCCAGGCTTTTCATCCCAAGCAAATTCATCAATTATCCACGCAGGGATCCATTCGCTAAACCCACAACTCTGACAACGATACCTGTGATGTTCCCTGTCCTCTGGGCCGTCCTGAAATGGAATTACATCTTCGTCCCATATTTCGTCTGTTTTGCCCGCCATCCTCCACAACACACTCCTTCTTCATATCAGCAATGGCATCATAAATGTAGCCATAACGGGGATGCCAAATCACCCAGAGTTCCATCTCACATTTGCAACTTGGACACTTAAGGGGATTCTTACCAAAACTTTGTATCAATCGTTCTTTCCACGTCTGTTTTTTTGCCGCGGCCGGCTTCAGCTTACTTTTTATTCTCGTTTTCAGGTATTTATAAAGCCCTACTATTTTTTGAGCCAATTTGTTAAGATCACGACGGTAAATGCCATATCGCCTGACCATCTTGAAATGCTTTTTAGGTATATGCATAATCAGTTTCCCAATAAATTCGAGAGCATGCAGCTCTTCCTCTTTCCTTTGTTCATCCCTATGATCAATATACCAAAACTTTACCTTCTCACCATCATAGCCAATTATTCTAGACTCTGCTATTGCTGGCCGGGCTAAATACCGGCCTATATATTCCGCCGCTCCCTTGGCATCTCTCATCCTATTTTTAGCATGTACGTAAAAACCTTTTGGATATCTACGGTATAATTCATTTATTAGCTTCTTTATCCCCGGCTCACGTCCAAATCTCTTTTGAATAATTCCCAGCATTACTTTCTGCCAGCTTTTCCTTAAGTAATTGTAAGGAATATACCCCACGTCTTTCCAATTCTTAAACTTATCTATTGCACCTTCCGTTACCAAGGCATGAACGTGAGGATTAAAACCTAAATTACGTCCAAAGGTATGAATTGTTGTAATTATACCAACTTCATAACCCATTTTTTTGGACTTGTTCCTGTACCAGTATTGAATTACCTCTGCAACTCCGTCGCTCAGATCTTTTAGCAGTTCTCTATGCCAATAAAACTTACCCCTTAATTCTTGGGGAATAGAAAACACCGTGTGGCGATGCCCTACATCTATAATCCTTTCAACCTGTTTGTTTACCCAATTATCTATATAAATCTTACCGCATCGATTACAAAACCGGCTCTTACATGAAAATCCTACAACCCTTTGATGCTTGCCACATTCCGGGCAAATATACTTAGCATAGCCGTACCGTGGGTCACCACACTTTAACATCTTTTCAACAGATTCTATGACACTCTCAACTAGATCTTTGGGAATCTTTTGCAAATTAGTTTTTTTAAATTCTTCCCAGTGGTCAGCAAAGATCTGCTTGATTTTAATTGTCTCTATCTGCTCTCTACCATTTGCTTCCATACCATAATTCTACACTTATCCACAAACTTCGAAAAGCATAATTTCCTATACAATAAAAACAAGGCTCCGGGAACCGGAGCCTTTTGCATGCGCTATTCTGAAAATGCAGGTGCGAATTCATTCGCACAAAGGCTACATTATATGCCCAAGTTCGGCGCTGGCGCGCCGTGTGCGATTGAAATGGCGCCTACATCGGCTGGTATTTTCATGATACGTGTGGCGCCCGCGCTAGCGTCCCATTTTTTATATTAATCGTACTGTCCAATCAGGTGTACTTTATCCGGACTGAACTGGACGGTAATTTCATTATCAGCCAGCACTTCTCCACCCATAACCTGTTCCGGGTTCACAAAGGCGATTAGCGGAAAACCACAGTCAATTACGGCTTTATACAGGTAGTTGTGTGGCAAAAGCTCGGAAACTTTGCCGCCAAAACTATTATCCCCATGACGGGATACACCTTTAAAAATTCTGATGTCTTCCGGCCGTAACAGGATTAGAACATTAGTTCCGACCGGGACAGCCGCTATAGACTTAATGCGATGAGGTCCGGCCTGCACAAACACTACCCCATCCTGAGTCCCTACCACCTTACCTGGGATCATGTTTTCAACCCCTACCAGAGAGGCTACGGTACGGCTGGTCGGTCTGGTCATAATCTCTCTGGGAGAAGCTTGTTGGATAATCCTCCCCTGCTCCAGGACCGTCACGGTCTCGGCCAGTAGGGGCACCTCACTATAATCATGGGTCACAAACACGCTCGTTATGCGAGTATCCCGTAAGATGCGGGCGAGTTCGGCGGTCAGAGCGGCCCTGGTCGGAACATCCAGCGCCACAAAAGGCTCGTCCAGGAAAAGGACCTCCGGCTCTAAGACCAGCGCTCTGGCCAGGCTCACCCGCTGGGACTCGCCGCCGGAAAGGTAGCGCGCCTGGCGTCCGGCAAGGTGGGAAATTCCCAGGCGCCCCAGCCATTCATTTACCCTGGCCGGGATGGTATCCACTTTAAAACCCCTGAGCTTCAATCCGGAGGCCACGTTATGATAAACAGTGGTATCCAAAAGCAGTGGCTCCTGGAATACCATGGCCATGCGGCGGCGGTAAGCGATAGGTTTTTTCCAATCCACCCTGTCCCCTTTAAAGAACAACTCTCCTCCGGTAGGTCGTTGCAAAAGCATCAGCACCTGCATAAAGGTACTCTTGCCGGCCCCGTTTGGGCCAATCAGGGCTACCGCTTCTCCTTCCTCAAGAGAGAAGTATTCAATGTCAAGAATTTTTTTTCTCCCTTTGGTCAGGTTTAAATTTTTTACTTCTATAATAGTATTACTGCTCATACAGGCCTCTTCTGTTGTTGGATGGTGAGAAATAAAGTGACACCGTAGGCAAGTATCAGGAGGATCACGCTGATAGCTATGGCCACATCCAGGTTGCCCTTGGAGACTTCCAATACTGTCGCAGTAGTCAAGACCGCAGTTTCTCCCTTGATGTTGCCTCCGACCATCATGGAGGCCCCCACTTCAGAGATAACTCCTCCAAAACCGGCCATCACTGCCGCCAGAAGCCCCATCCTGGCTTCGCGCACCAGGAACAGAAGGGTCTGCCACCAGGTGGCCCCCAGGGCTATTATCTGCAGCCTTATTTTGGGATTTAACTGCTGGATGGCGGCGATGGTAAAGCCTATTACAATAGGTGAGGCAATAATGGCCTGGGCCAGTACTATAGCCGTTGGCGTATACATCAGGTGGAGGAATCCCAGCGGCCCGTTCCGCCAGAGGAAAATACTCACCCATAGTCCCACCACAACCGGCGGCAGGCCCATCCCGAAATTAACCAGGCTGACCAAGAGCCTCCGCCCCGGGAAAACGGATAAAGCTAAAAATACACCTACAGGGAGCCCGATTATAACGCTGATCAGGGTAGCAAGACCTGAAACCTTAATAGTCAGCACGGTAATCTGCATGATTTCACGGTTTCCCTGCAAGAGCATTTCGCTGGCCTTAATTATCCCTTGCCAGATAATCTCCATATCAGTTACCACCTTTTCATGGTCTTTTTCGTAAATAGTTGTTAGGCTATTACACCCGACCAATAAAAAACGGCAGGTTATGCGAAAAGCATCATCTACCGTGTGTGGTAATCAGGTAGTGTTCTCCTTTCCGCAGTGGGAGGTGCGCAGGTTTCCCATACACACCCTTCCGGCCCATTAACCATAACTACCAAGTCCCAGGTAAGCAGGCTCGGAGAACTCATATACAGATCAAGTCTATTGAAAAATAAAAGGCTCTCTAGTATCTACAAAAGCGTAATCATTTTTCAACATAAAGCGACTCCTTCGCTTCTTTTATCATTTTATTTACTGGAATTTATAAAGTCAATAAATATCTAATAAAAATAGGGTTTGGCAAATTTAGTTTAAAAAGCTATAATAGTATAAGTTCAAGACATTACAAAAATTTGTATTGCCTGGTTTTTTTATTTTTCAAGACCTCTACCAGACTATTATAGATAATAAAATGGATTGTTTGGTAAAAAAAGGGGTATAATTTCAATTAATAGTTTTTTCTTATTTCCATTACAGTACCCGGTTTATTTTTTGAAGGCCCCCTCTTCAGATGAAAAAATCTGTCTGGGAGGTAATGGCGGCAAATAAGGGCCATCATTTTGCGCAGGAGGTGGTAGCAGCATATTTTAAAGTCAGCTTGCCGCTCATTATATTTAAAATTAAGGTTTCGTAAGGTGGTGTTTGGATTTTGTTTAGTGGGTTTTCTATTTATGCAGTGTATGCGTCATTGCTCGGTATTCTTTTCGCATTATATCTTGCATCCTGGATTTTAAAACAACCGCAAGGCAATAAACGCATGATCGAGATTTCGGAGGCTATCCAGGAAGGCGCCATGGCTTACCTGACCCGTCAGTACAAAACCATCGCGGTGGTCGGCATTATCATCGCCGTCTTACTCTTTTTCGGTTTGGGCTGGATTACTACTTTGGGCTTCATCATCGGAGCTGTCTTCTCGGCTCTCTGCGGATACGTAGGCATGACCGTCTCGGTAAAGAGTAACCTCAGGGTTTGTGAAGCAGCTAAGAAAGGTCTGCCTGCCGCACTGGCTTTGGCCTTTAAAGGCGGCTCTGTAACCGGCCTCATGTGTGTCAGTCTGGGGCTATTGGGCGTGGCAGGCATGTATATTCTTTTTAGAGACCCGACCTACCTGATCGGGCTGGGCTTCGGAGGCAGTCTAATCAGCGTTTTCGCCCGTCTGGGCGGCGGTATTTATACCAAAAGCGCCGATGTCGGGGCGGACCTGGTCGGCAAAGTGGAAGCCGGTATTCCGGAAGACGACCCGCGCAACCCGGCTGTTATAGCCGACAACGTGGGTGACAACGTAGGTGACTGCGCCGGTATGGCTGCCGACCTTTTTGAAACCTACGCCATTACAGCCATCGGAGCCATGCTGCTGGGACAGATATTCTTCCCCGGCAACGAGCATTACGTGGTATACCCTCTGGTGCTTGGCGCTATTGCCATCATCGCCAGTATTATCGGCGTCTTCTTTGTTCGCATGAGCCAGGGCGGGGAAATCATGTCCGCGCTGTACAAGGGCTTATTTGCCGCGGCAATTATCTCTCTTATCGGCTTTTACCCCGCCACCACCTATTTCTTCGGTACCCCGCAGTATTTCTATGCGGCAATTGTGGGCGTGGCAGTGACGCTAATCATCGTTTTCCTTACCGATTACTATACCTCAACGCGCTACAAGCCAGTTAAGACAATCGCCAAGGCCTCGGAATCCGGCCATGCGACCAACATCATCAGCGGTTTATCGGTAGGTATGGAGGCCAGCGTCTCACCGGCCATCGCCATCGTCGCCGGTATTGTGCTATCGTACCTTATTGGCGGCATCTACGGAGTCGGTATTGCTTCAATGGCCATGCTTTCCATGACCGGTATAGTCGTAGCCATTGACTCTTACGGCCCCATTACCGACAACGCCGGCGGCATTGCCGAGATGGCGGAACTGCCGCCTGAAATTCGCAACATTACCGACCCGCTTGACGCGGTGGGCAATACCACCAAAGCGGTAACCAAGGGTTATGCCATCGGCTCCGCCGGTCTGGCTGCCATTGTGTTGTTTTCCTCCTACACCCAGGAAATCACCAGGTTCAGGGGCGAGGCGCTCAGCTTCAATATCGAGGACCCCTGGGTTCTGGCCGGTCTTTTAATTGGCGGAGCGCTGCCCTTCCTCTTCTCCTCACTGGCCATGGGCGCTGTCGGCAGGGCCGCCAACGAGGTGGTCAACGAAGTGCGCCGCCAGTTCAGGGAAATAACAGGCATCATGGAAGGCAAAGCCAGGCCGGAATACGGCCGCTGTGTTGACATTGTAACCAAGCGGGCCATCAAGGAAATGATGCTGCCCGGCCTGATCCCGGTTGTGGTCCCCATTCTGGTCGGCTTTCTATTGGGAGCAAAAGCTCTCGGCGGCATGCTGATGGGCGTAATTATCACCGGTCTCTTCCTGGCCGTGATGCTGACCGCCGGCGGCGGCGCCTGGGACAATGCCAAGAAATACATCGAAGACGGCAATTTCGGCGGCAAGGGTAGCTTTGCCCACGCTGCGGCAGTGACCGGGGATACTGTAGGTGACCCCGCCAAAGACACCGCCGGCCCGGCCATCAACCCGATGATTAAAGTGGTCAACATTGTCGCCCTTCTGATCGTAAGCTACGTGGCCATGATTGTACGTTAAAACAAAAGACTCACATAAAAAAAACGGGGACTCCCGGTACTAACCGGCAAAGTCCCCGTTTTCTATACATACAACAGCAAGATAATCCTTCTTCAAACACAATATACAATGGTTGCGAATTAATATGAACCATAGTTTTGCAACTTAATATAAATGTTAGTGTGTCGCTATGGTAAAGGTCATTGTTAACTGGTTCTCGAAAAGCCTTTGGGGTAGTGGGCTTGGGGTTATCCTCCGCTCTCTTCGCAATTCTCCATTTGTGAAACATGAGCCTCTTGCCGACCGCATCTACTGACAGCCATCCGGTAGCTACGCGCTATTTAAGCTTTGACTTTTATGCAACGCACGCGCTAAGGAACGCACCCAGGTGCTTCGTTCGCTCCGGATAACCCCAAGCCCGCAAGTCAAGCCTTTTCGAGCAATATTCTTGAGACAGGTGAGACAAATGACGATATCCCCCCCATTGTCACTCCCCAGTGTGCATTTTCATCGGTATCATGTGATGAAAATCATGGTTGGTTCTTACCCCACGCTTCGCTCTCTGAAGGCAATTTCCCTTTTCTGTTCCAGCAAGTCGACAAAAGCTTCAAGCCGGGTTTGTATACCCGCTTCACCGGAGTGCTCATCCATGATCAGTGTCAGGGAAGGAATATTCAAGTCGCAACTGACATCAGGCAGTATGCTTTCAGCTACGATTTCGGGCATGCAGGTAAATGGAAACACCTGGATTAGTCCGTTATAACCGGCCTTTGCATAAAGGACCGCAGACCCTATTGTTTCCTGGCCATGCCCGCCGACGAAATGCCGCAGATATGGATGAGCCGATGCGCAAACCTCGTTTCTCCGTCTTTCGCCTTTCAATAATCCTCCAAAGAGATGGTTGTTTACCCATTCACTTAAGTAAATAGAACGATCCACTTCAACCCCCAAAGTGCCCAGGCTGCGCTCCAGGTTCTGGTTCGAAAAAGGCTCCAACAGGGTGTAAATCTCCCCGACAAGGCCAATTTTTAAGACTGTTTTCTTATCGTCAACCATTACCTCCCTGAGCGCATCTCCGGCTTTTTCCACCGCGTAATTTAAACCATCCCAGGTACAGGCGCCATCAATCAGGGCCAGTGCCTTCCGGTAAGCTGCGTCCGTTGCTCCAACCACTGTTTCACGAGGCCGCAGTTGGAAAGACGCCCTTTCAACGTCGTCGACCGCCTTTGCTTTCCTGTAGCCAAAGCGAACCGCCTGGAAAATATCCCACCAAGACTTCTTTCCTGCGATTCGTTTTATTTTTGCCAGTAATTCGGTAATATGGCGGTCAGGCGGTTCAAGCACAATAAAATCCATATCTCGACCGATATCCTTTAATATTGCATGTTCAATCTGGGCGTAATAGCCAAAGCGGCACGGTCCGCAGCCGCCGCCCATGATCACGGTATCGGCGCCCAGTTCACCAGCCTCTATAAAGTTGCCAAGGTTTAATTTCAAGGGCAGGCAGGCAAATTCAGGACCATGCTTCACCCCAAGACTCAAAGTTTTTTTACTGGAAGGCGGCGGTACCACAACATCCAAGCCCAGGCGCTTCAGCATTGCCTTTAAAGGAATATGCATGTTCCCCATATGGGGAAAGGTTACCCGCATTCATGATCCTCCGTTCCTTTAATGTCTTTTGTTGCTCTATAAAATTTGAGTATGGACAATTTCATGAGTTTTATGCAGAAATAAACCCAAGGCCGGGCGCCTTGGGATAAGCTTTCAAACATGGATGCAAGTCAGCCCCATAACACATGCCGCTGGCACAAAACTTGCAGAAGAGATAATAATATGAATCCTGCTTTGTCCAAGTCTTTTTGTGGGTGCGGTTTCAATCGCACTTGCGCAGTGAAGCAGTTTAAGGGATTTCTGCTCACCTTATTAATTCTGCTTTTTTATGGGCCATGTACGAATGAATTCGCACCCGCATTTATTAGCAGAGCAATGCTCAGCAGAGGAACTTTGCAAAATAGTCCAGTACCAGGGAGGTTCACTTGCTGTAGAAAAGGCCTACTTTTGACAGTAGCGCCCACCTTCTATACAGACGGCGCAAAGAACCTCTGCAGGCCTGATAATTTTCTATCGTCTCTCTGAACAAACGGCGGGCTTTCTCCTTGTCGTTGTAATTTAAAAACAAACTGCCCGCCAAGTAGTGGATTTTGGGTGATCCGTATTGCAGCAACTGTTGGTAAAGATTATCAATCTTTGCACCGTCCTGACTTTGTTGGAGGTAAATTCTTGCCAGATACAGGTATGGTTCACCGAAACTTATCTTTGGGTTGATGACAACCGCTTTTTCAATCTCAGCCCTGCCCTCCTCGATCCGGCCAAGTTGATAATACGAGGCCCCACGGTAAAAATGAAATAAGGGGTGGTCCTCCATCTTGTCAGCCGCTCTATTTAAATATGATAAAGCCTGCTCATATTGCCCCTTCTGCAGGAAGGATTCGCCGAGCTCCAGGTAGGCTTCAGCGTTGGCGGGATTGACCCTTACTTCTCTCTGTAGTTCCCGCACTCTGTTGGACCTCCTCCAGGAGGCGGTAAAATCAGGTAATAAGCCAATAAAACGCCTTTCTACAAGGAAAAGAATCAGCAGCATGACAACAAGAGCTAACAAGGGGTTGCGGGTGAGCAAGGTTAATAATATGTAAAATCCAAATATTTTCATGTTGACCCTCCGTGGTAAGGATATAGAATCATTATATCAGATAAACCCGGGTTGAAAAAAAAAGAAATTCTACTTTTTTCCTATAAACATGGAGGAAATATAACAATTTTGTTGAATATATACAGCAGTTTGAAGTATCCAGCTCACCCCCCTGATTATATCTCCTGCGTATTATAGAATCTTTGTAGAAAGTGAGCGTTGAAAAATGGCGGATTATACGGTTCAGCAAGTGCTTATCGATTTCAACAAGGAGTTTACGCAGATTGCTCTACCTGAAGATGCCGTTAAGCTTGTTAGACCACAGGATGGTTTATTGAAGTCGCTCAGAGAACATGATGCGCCTTTCATCAAGATCTGCCCGCCGCAGGTAAATACGGATATATTTTTTGATATCTTGAAAGAGGTTTCCGTCATCACTGTAAAACACAAACCGGACTTGGAGGGTGATATTAGCGAAATTTTCAGTGCTTTACCGGAGGATGCCGCGGCCAGAGAAACTTTTGTCAGACAAGCTTTCACACCTGGTGCAAACCTGTTGGATTATTTCAAAAAAAAGGTATCACCCGAGACCTTTGGTTTTATCTTAAGCCATGCGGTCAGGCCCTTTATGAAGCTATACGCCCGGCAGGTTTCTGCTTTTTATGACCCGGAGCAGTGGTATAAAGGAACTTGCCCGGTATGCGGCGCCAGGCCCACCCTGGCCTTGCTGGAAAAGGAGGACAAGAAGAGATATCTCTATTGCGGTCTGTGCGAGGCAAGGTGGCGGTTCCAACGTCTGGGCTGCCCATATTGTTTGAACCACGAATCGCGGTTCTTCACGGTGGATGGCATGGAGCAATACCGCGTTTATTATTGCGACAACTGCCACGGCTATATTAAAACTGTCAACGAGTCCATGCTAGATAGCAGCAGTTTGGATTTATTCTGGGAAGATATCAATACAGTCCATCTGGACCTGCTGGCCATGCAGGAAGGTTATGTCAATCGACCAGCTGAAATTATTGAAAAATAATATAATTCCAGCAGGAGATCTGTCTGAAATGGCGTAATTAAAATTGTAAATATTTGAAAGGGGTGTAATTTTATATGCCGCACATAGGAGCTCCCGAGTTGATCCTTGTTTTGGCGCTGGCTTTAATTATCTTTGGACCCGGCAAATTACCCGACCTTGGTAAGGCGGTTGGTAAAACGATTAAAGAATTTCGCCGTTCCTCCAACGAAATAATGAACGATGTGGAAACAGTAGCCAGTGGTGACAAAAAAGAAGAACAACAGCTGATTAAGGCAGCAAAAAGTTAAAAACCCCCCATCCCAAAACCGCCCGTCATATTAGTGAGGGAATAAACGATGGCTAAAAAAACCGACGAAATGACCATTATTTCGCATTTGGAAGAACTGCGTCGGGTTTTAATTGTTTCCATTATTTCAACAACCGTACTTGCTGTGGCAGCATATTTTTTCAGCGACAAAATTTTAGCGTTTCTGATGGAACCGCTCACTACACTTGGCCAGGGCGTATTTTTCACCGCGGTCACGGGGGCTATATTTGCTAAAATCAAGATATCTTTTTTCGCAGGTTTTCTGGCAGCCCTGCCAATAATTTTGTGGCAAATCTGGAGTTTTGTCGTTCCTGCTTTAAAGAAGAAAGAAAAGTTATATTTTACACTTTTCGTTTTGGTCTCCTTTATCAGCTTTGTGGCGGGAGTCGCCTTCGGTTTTTTCGGTGTCTTCCGAATAGGGGTAGCGTTTCTGCTCCAGTTTGCCGGCCCCACTCTGACTCCACTTCTGACAATCGACAAGTATATTTCTTTTATTATTTCCTTTCTTCTGCCTTTTGGAATCGTATTCGAGTTTCCATTGGTAAGTTTTTTCCTGGCCAAACTGGAACTGGTAACATATGCCTTTTTTGCCCGGAACCGCCGTTATGCGATACTGGGGGTCGTAGCCCTGGCAGCGATAATCACTCCTACCCCGGACTTGATTACCTGCCTCATCGTCAGCGGCCCCATGTATTTACTTTTTGAAGTAAGCGTGCTGGTTGTACGCATCGTCGAACGCAGGATTGCTCGCAGGAAGGAACGTGAGCGACTGGCCGAAATGGCGGAACCGGCAGTCACAGTTAAATAAACAAGGCTGTGGATATTAATGGTGAAAGGAGGCTTCTAATTTTAAGAATATTCTATAGATAATAAATTTTCTGGAGAGAGGGGCACCAAATTTACTCCGAACCTGGCAATCTAAGGCTTAATAAGCTATGATTTCCAGGTCGTTAGGGTATATAAGGGAAACCTGTATGCCTCCCATTTGGAAAGGAGTAGCGTCATTTAGCTATTTACGCGCACTTTTTTGGATAAGGAGGTCAGGTTTGTGAAGCAAAAGATTAGCCGTCGCGATTTTCTGAAGATACTTGGAATTGGTACCGCCGGGTCGGCCTTGCTTAATGGCGTAACAGCCGTGCCGGCCTTAGCCAGCACGGCGGAAGACAAGCTGCCTACCTTCGCTTTGGGTGAATTTAAACTGGCCAAGGCCAAAGAAACCCCTTCAGTTTGCGCTTTTTGCGGGGTTGGCTGCGGCCTTATTGTTTATTCGAATGAAGAAGGCAGGGTTTTGAACATAGAAGGAGATCCGGACAACCCGAATAATGAAGGCACCATGTGCTGCAAAGGCATCGCGCTTGGCGACGCCAACACTATTATCGACCCGAAGAGCCGCAAGCGTACAGTTAATGACCGGCGGATTATGGACGTTCTATACCGCGCCCCCGGCGGGACCAAGTGGGAGAAGAAGGATTGGGAATGGGCTCTTAGTGAAATAGCCAAACGGGTCAAAAATACCCGTGACGCCGCCTTTGAAGAAAAGGACGCGAATGGTGTCACCGTTAACCGTACCCAGGCCATCGCCCATATCGGCAGCGCCTCCTGCGATAACGAAGAGAATTACCTCTTTCAAAAGATGATGCGGTCATTAGGGGTCATCAACATCGACCACCACGCCCGCCTCTGACACTCCTCCACAGTGGCCGGTCTTGGCCAAACATTTGGCAGGGGTGTTATGACCAACAGCTTTACGGATTACAAAAACACGGACGTTTTCCTGATTATCGGCGCCAACCCGGCGGAGAACCACCCGCAGGTTATGCGCCACATGGGCAGGGCCATGGCCGAAAGAGGCGCCAAGGTTATTGTCGTTGATCCCAGGTTTACCAAAACGGCAACCAAAGCAAATATTTACGCTCCTCTACGCCCTGGCACCGATATCGCATTTCTTTACGGTATTATGAATTACGCTCTTGAAAACAACTTATACTTCCATGACTATGTCGCCAATTATACCAACGCCTCATATCTTGTGAGCCCTGAATATGCCCTTAACGAAGGAGCGTTTAGCGGTTTAACGGAGAAAGACGGCAAATTCTCCTATGACACTACAAGCTGGCAGTACCAAAAAGACGGGGATACCATTAGAAAAGACCCCTCCTTGCAGAATCCTTTCTGTGTATTCCAAATTCTGAAGAATCAGGTCGCCCGCTATGATATCAAAACCGTATGCAGCATCACCGGTACTCCGGAAGATGTATATAAGAAAGTCTGTGATCTCTATTGCTCCACCGGCAAGCCCGATAAGGCCGGCAACCTGATTTACGCCATGGGTATTACCCAGCACACCTACGGCAGCCAGAACGTCCGGGCAACCGCCATGCTGCAGCTGCTGCTCGGCAACATCGGCATCGCCGGCGGCGGCGTCAACGCCCAGCGGGGTGAGTCAAACGTGCAGGGTTCCACGGATCAGGGGATCCTCTATCACCTGCTCACCGGTTACCTGGGTTCACCGAGCGCGACCGCCCATGCTAATTTGCAGGAATACATCGAGAAGGAAACGCCCAAGACAGGTTACTGGTCGAACAAACCAAAGTTTTTAATCAGCATGCTCAAAGCATGGTATGGGGATAAGGCAAACAAAGAAAACGACTTCTGCTTTGACTACATTCCCAAACACGACGGTAAAGACCACTCCCATATGGCCATTTACGAGGCTATGGCAGCCGGTACAGTCAAAGGCTATTTTGCCTGGGGACAAAACCCGGCGGTCGGCGGCCCCAACGCCCTTGCCGCGCGCAGCGCGCTGGAAAACCTGGACTGGATGGTGGCTGTCGACCTGTTTGAAACAGAAACCGCCGCCTTCTGGAAGCGTCCCGGCGTCAACCCGGCCGATATCAAAACAGAGGTTTTCCTCCTGCCGACCGCTTTCTCTTACGAAAAAGAGGGCACTGTCGCCAACAGCTCGCGCTGGATCCAGTGGCGCTGGAAGGCCGTGGAACCGCCCGGGCAGGCCAAGAGCGACCTGTGGATTGCCTATAATATGTTTAAGGCCATCCGTAAGGAGTACCAATCCGGCGGCAAATTCACCGACCCGATTAACAACCTGGTCTGGGACTACGACATGCCCGGCCACGACGAGCCGGATATCATCAAAATAGCCAATGAGATGAACGGTTATGTAGTGGGGGATGGAACCATTCTGGATTCTTTCGCCAAATTAAAAGATGACGGCACTACGGCTTGCGGTATATGGATTTACGCCGGCTACATGTTTGTCGATCCGGTGGCCAAAGTACCTGCTTCACAGCGGCGCGACCGTGAAGACAAAAGCGGCCTGGGGCTCTTCCCCAAATGGACGTTTGCCTGGCCTGTCAACAGACGTATCGTATATAACCGCAACTCTGCCGACCCGTCCGGCAGACCTTGGGATCCGAAAAGAATGCTGGTTTCCTGGGATGGAACACAATGGGTCAACAACGACGTGCCTGACTTCGGGTTTAAGGATGCCGCAACCGGGGCCTTTATTACTCCGGACAAGTCGGCCGTCAATTCCTTTATCATGACCACCGAAGGACAAGGGCGCCTGTTTGCTCCAACGGGTATGAAAGACGGGCCGTTGCCTGAGCACTACGAGCCGGTTGAAAGCCCGGTTAAAAATGCCATGGGCAAATACCAAAGCAACCCTCTGGCAACCAGGTACAAGGGTGACTTTGCCAGGCTGGCGGAAACAGCCAGCCCAGATTTCCCCTACATCGGCACCACACCACGTCTGGTCGAACACTATCAGAGCGGCGCCGTCACTAGAAACTGCCCCACCCTGGCTGAAATACAGCCGGAAATGTTCGCCCAGATTTCTTTAAGCCTGGCCAATAAGTTGGGCGTCAAACCCGGCGACTGGGTGCTGGTAAGCTCCGCGCGAGGCGAAATCAAATGCAGGGCCAATGTCATGCCTGTGGTTAAGCCGCTGCAAGTGGCCGGCAAGGAATTGGAAATAGTCAGTCTGCCATGGCACTGGGGTTACCAGGGAAGGGTACCGGGCGCATCTGCCAACGAGCTCTCTCCCGCAGTCGGTGATCCCAACACCATGATTCCCGAATCCAAGGCTTTCCTGGTTAATATCAGAAAAGCGTAGGTTCATAAAATTCTGCTCACGCTTTAACTCCAAGCAGAAACCGGAGGTGTTAAGATGTCGAAAGGTGTTTTGGTAGACGTTACCAGATGCATTGACTGCAAGAGCTGCATGGTCGCCTGCAAAGTATGGAACGATTTACCATCCAGAAAGACGGAGTTTTCAAATGACCTGGATGCGGGGCAATTAAATTCCGACACATATACGGTAGTAAACAACTGCATCAGTGAAAACGGCGGCGAGGTGGTCTGGCGCTTTGTCAAAAGACAGTGCATGCACTGCAAAGAGCCCGCCTGCGAGTCGGCCTGCTTCACCCACTCGTTCGTTAAAACCAAGGAAGGGGCGGTTATTTACAAGCCAACCGTGGTTGACCAGGACTACTGCGTGGGCTGCCGTTACTGCATGATCGCCTGCCCCTTTGGCGTACCGACGTTTCAGTGGGAAAAAGCATTCCCCTACGTTGAAAAATGTACTTTTTGCTATGAACGCACTCAGCAAGGCCTTAAAACCGCCTGTACCCAGGCCTGCCCCACCGGCGCTTTGAAATTCGGGGACAGGGAAGAACTGCTGGCCGAGGCCTGGCAGAGGATTAACAACAATCCCAACTACGTCAAGCATGTCTACGGAGAAAAAGAGTACGGCGGCACGTCCTGGCTGTATATTTCAGACGTCCCCTTCGCTCAGCTGGGCTTTAAGACAGAAGTATTCAACCGTCCTGTTACGGAAAAATCAATCCCCTCCTTGACCTGGGATGTGCTCAAGTGGACCCCCTACATCTTCGTCGGGTGGGGCGCCCTCTTGACCGCTATGCGCGCTTACACCAAGAGGCGCGCTGAGGTGCACAATGAGGAGGAAATGTACGGTCCTGTTGATCCCAAGGAGTAAATTTCAGTTAACTGGAGGTGAGAATATATGTACGGAAGAAATTGGAGCTTTAGAATTACCTGGTTCAGAATACTGTTGATCATATTAGTCCTTGGCGCGGCTGCAGCTTGCCTGTACCGTTTCATCTTCGGCCTAGGGGCTGTAACCAACCTGAGTGACCAGTGGCCCTGGGGCCTGTGGATTGGCTTTGACCTCCTGTGCGGCATCGCCTTGGCCGGCGGCGGCTTCAGTACGGCGCTGGTCGTCCACGTCCTGCACCGGGATAAATACCTCCCCATCGCCCGCGCAGCGCTGTTGACTTCCTTGCTTGGCTACATTATCTCCCTGGTCAGCCTCTTCCTGGATATCGGGAGATGGTTTAACTTCTGGAGGCCTTTCTTTTACTGGGGTTTCCACTCGGTATTGTTCGAAGTATTCTGGTGTATTTCACTATATACGACTATCCAGGTCCTGGAGTTTGGTGATATCTTCTTTGAGAAGGTGAAGTTCCCCGCTTTGAAAAAGATCCTGGGCTACATGATGACGCCGCTGCTGATCCTTGGCATCGTCCTGCCCAGCCTGCACCAATCCTCCCTGGGTTCGCTCTACATCGTTGCTATTGATAAGCTCTACCCACTGTGGTGGTCCATGCTGATCCCGTTCTTCTTCGTCTGGTCCGCTTTCTTCCTGGGGCCGGCCATGGTCACCGTTGAAGGCACCCTGGCGTCGAGAGCCTATGGACGTCAGCCAGAGTTGCCGGTATTTCAAAGCATGACCAAGCTGACCATGTGGATGATGATCATCTACTTTATAGTCAAGATGATCGATCTCAACTACCGTGGTGTGTTCGGGATGGCCTTCAACGGTTCTTACGAAAGCAACATGTTCTTAATCGAGATGATTGTCTTTGTCCTGCTGCCGATTTTCATGTATGCCATCCCCTCCATCCGTACCAAGCTGTGGGGGGTTGTAACGGCTTCTCTCCTGGTGGTAGTTGGTGTTGTGTTTAACCGCATGAATGTGGTCTTCACCGGGATGGCCAAGAGCGTGGGCGGCAGCTACTTCCCGAGCATCTGGGAATTCCTGATTACCATCGGCATGTGGAGCGCGCTGGCCCTGGCCTACCTGTTTATCGTAGAGAACTTCTCTATCCTGCCCAAGGAAGAGCATACTCACAGCACGCACACCAGCTACGGACCAAGCTTCCATGCTTAAATGCCAAGCAAAAGTGTCTTTTTTGGCGGGGGGATCACATCCCCCCATTTTTTCTTGTTTGTCCAAGCATGCTTACTTGTTTTATAATAAACAAAGAATGTACGCGATATAAAATACAAATACCGGAGATGGATATTATGCACGAATGGGCGCTGGCGGAATCCATAATCGTTACCGTCATGAAAGAATCCGAAAAAGAAAAACTAAGCAAGGTTTTTAAGGTTACGGTAAAAATCGGTGAATTACAGTCGATTGAACTTGATATTTTTAAATTCGCCCTGGAAAATATGGTTGAATTGTACAAACCTCCTGTGGACCTGGAAAATATTTACCTGGAGATAGACAGGTGCATCCTCAAGTGCAAGGTCTGCGGCAATATTTGGAACTACCGTGATACTCCCAAAGAACTGGCAGAGGACGAAAAAGAAGCTATCCATTTTGTGCCCGAAGTTGCCCATACTTATATGAGGTGCACCCAGTGCGGCAGTCCGGATTTTGAAATACTGCAGGGGCGCGGCGTGTGGATCGATTCAATAGAAGGGGAGAAATAATGGATCCAAGACTAAATATTATTAATAAAAGGTTGGGAAACATCAACAGGATCATTGCTGTCTCTGGCGGCAAGGGCGGCATCGGCAAAAGCCAAACCGCGGCAGCCCTGGCGCTATATCTGGCTAGTCAGAATTACCGGGTGGGTCTTTTGGATTTGGATTTTTGCGGTCCCTCTTCTCACGTAATCCTGGGGATTGAAGGGGTTTCCCCAGAGGAAGACATGGGCATCATACCACCGCTGGTCAACGGTATTCGTTTCATGTCAATCACGTTCTTCAGCGGTGGTCAACCTTCTCCGCTGCGCGGCGGAGAAATCTCCAATGCCATCATTGAAATACTGGCCATAACCCGTTGGGAGTCACTGGACTTTTTAATTGTTGATATGCCTCCCGGCACCGGTGACCCAACCCTGGATGTAATCCGCCTGATGGAGAGGGTTGAGTTTCTCCTGGTCACAACACCGTCACGGGTAGCCCGGGAAGTAATGAAAAAGGAATTATCGGTATTGAGGGAACTCCGCATCCCGGTCATCGGAGTCCTGGAGAACATGAAAATAAAAAAGGATTCCCCCGCCGGAGAGGCTCTGGCCGGCTTAAAGGTCCCCTTTCTAGGTTCAATTGACTTTGATGAAGACCTTGAGGAAGCCCTGGGTGACACTGATAAACTGCTGCATACCAATTTTATCAAACAGTTGGGCCAAATACTGAGCAATTCGAAGATCATATAATAAATTGAAATCGCACCTGCATCGGCTGGTATTTTCATGATACGTGGCGCCGCCATAGCGGCCCCTATAAACGCACCTGCGAGGATCTGCTGAAAATGGATCAAGAGAACAGCAAAAAAGTATTTGTTATCGGCGTTGGCAACCTGCTTCTGGGTGATGAGGGCATTGGCATACATCTCATCCGGGAGATGAAAAAGGAGCTTTTGCCTCGTAATGTCGAACTGGTCGATGGTGGCACCGCCGGGATTGACCTGCTGTACTGGCTGGAAGAAGCAGATTACGCTATCATAGTTGATTGCGTTGAAGCCGGGGCAGTGCCAGGAGCTATTTTTCGTGTTCCCGGAGATGAGCTGCTTATTGAATCCACAGGCCAGCTCATCTCCCTGCACGATATTAATCTTAGCGAAGTATTATTATTAGCGACTAAAATGAATAAGCTTCCCCCTACGATAATTTTTGGTATCCAGCCTGAGGTTATCGGTTACCAAACCGAGCTGTCACCAACCCTTCAAAACACACTCCCCCGTTTGATGCAACTTATAAAAAAGGAAATATTAAAAATTTTTGCATAAAAAATATTTTGTATTATTGTAATTTAGAAGGAATTTTAGATATTTAGTGGAAAATTATCATTATATTTCTCCGAGCCGGGTTATAACCTAAGCAATTGGTATGGTTTACCGGCCGTTAGGGTGCACCGGGAAACTGTTGGGCCTCCCATTGTGGAAAGGAGATCTCCTAAGCAAAGGTAAAACTTTGTCCTTTTCACATTGGACAAAGTTTTTTTGCTTTTAGAGCTATTGATATAGCTTTGCAATAATTAATGTTTTTTGAAAAATATCATTATGTTTCTCCGAGCCAGTTACAACCTAAACAATTGGATGGTTTTCTGGCCGTTAGGGTTCACCGGGAAACTGTTGGGCCTCCCATTGTGGAAAGGAGATCTTTAAACAAAGGTAAAACTTTGTCCTTTTCACGTTGGATAAAGCTTTACCTTTATGTTTTTAGAGGTATTTATCCATTCTAAATCTTATAAATAGCGCTACTAGAGTCTTATCCGTAAGGGGTCCTCTTTAAAGAAATGGTTAGTTGGATTTTGGCAGCCTAAATGCGGCCAAATGTGAAGCATGGTTCATATACAACTGTTTAAAGGGGGTGCATATATAAACACATATAACTTGTTGAGTATTTTGTTAATTCATTCACAAGGAGGGTTCTGGAAAACTCATAGAAAGTGAGCGTTTAGAATGACAAACAATACGGTTCAGCAAATGCTTATTGATTTCAACAAGGAGTTTACAAAGATTGTTCTTCCGGATGATGCAGTTACGGTTGTTAGGCCGCAGGCTGGGTTATTAAAGTCGTTAAGGGAAAATGATGTGCCTATAATAAAGGTCTGCCCACCGCAGGCAAATGCGGATATGTTTTTTGATGTTTTAAAAGACGTTGCAGGCATCGTTGTAAAGCATAAACCGGACTTGGAGGGTGATATAAACAAAATTTTAAGCGCTTTACCGGCTGCCGCTGAGGCAAGAGAACTTTTTGTTATGCAGGCCTTCACACCTGGTACAAACCTGCTGGAATCTTTCAATGAGGAATTATCCCCTGAAAGCTTAGGCTTTATCTTAAACCATGTGGTCAAACCGTTTATGAAGCAGTACGCACGTAAGGTCTCTACTTTTTTTGCCCCTGAACAATGGCTAAAAGGCGCCTGCCCGGTTTGCGGCGGCAAACCCACCCTGGCACTGCTTGAAAAGGAAGAAGGGAAGAGATATCTGTACTGCGGTATGTGTGAGGCAAGATGGAGATTCCAGCGCCTGGGCTGCCCTTACTGCTCCAGTAATGAATCGCGGTTCTTCAGCGTGGAAGGAATGGAGCAATACCGCGTTTATTATTGCGACAACTGTCACGGCTATATAAAAACTCTCAATGAGGCCATGATGTTTGACAGCAGCAATTTGGATTTATTCTGGGAAGACATCAATACTGTCCACCTGGACCTATTGGCGTTGCAGGAAGGCTATGTTAATCAACCAGTTGAAATTACTGCAGCACAGCCAACGTCATAACACCCAGCGTCGGGGATCCCAAAATGATGATCCCGGAATAAAAAGCTTTCATCTGCAACGTGAAGAAGTCTAGAAATAACACCTTAAATCAAAGCAGAAACCGGAGGTGTAACGATGTCAAAGAGTGTCCTGGTGGATATTACCAGGTGTATCGGCTGCCGCAGCTGCATGGTTTCGTGCAAGTCATGGAACGACCTGCCGGCCGAGCCGAGCGAGTTCTCCAACAACTGGGACAGCCCGGGGAAATTAAGCGCCGATACCTGGACCAACGTAAGCTCCTATGTGCTCGAAGAAGGCGACCAGCTCAAGTGGCGCTTCGTTAAAAGACAATGCATGCACTGCAATGAGCCAGCCTGTGAGTCGGCGTGCTTTACCCACTCATTTGTCAAGACTAAAGAAGGGGCGGTTATTTACAAGCCTACCGAACTGAATGAGGACTACTGCGTCGGCTGCCGCTACTGCATGATCGCCTGCCCCTTTGACGTACCCGGCTTCCAGTGGGATAAGGCTCTTCCGTACGTGCAAAAGTGCCGTTTTTGTTACGACCGCACGAAGGAAGAAGGACTTGAGCCGGCATGTGTAACGGCATGCCTCACAGGCGCCTTAACCTACGGGGAAAGGGATGAAATGCTGGCACTGGCACAGGACAGGATGAGCAAAGACCCCAGGTACATTAAACATATCTACGGAGAAAAAGAATACGGCGGTACTTCCTGGCTGTATATATCGGATGTACCCTTTGATCAAATCGGCTTCAAGACGGAAGTATTCAACCGCCCTGTAACGCAAAGGTCAATCCCCTCCTTGACCTGGGATGTGCTCAAGTGGACTCCCTACATCTTCGTCGGTTGGGGCGCCCTCCTGACCGCCATGCGGGCTTATACCAAGAGACGGGCTGAGGTGCATAACGAGGAAGACTTGTACGGGCCTGTCGATCCCAAAGAATAGAATTTTAGATAAATGGAGGTGAGAATGTATGTATGGAAGGAATTGGAGCTTTAGAATTACCTGGTTCAGAATACTGTTGATTATGTTAATGCTTGGCGCTGTGGCGGCTGCCCTGTACCGTTTTGTCTTCGGTCTGGGAGCGGTCACCAACTTGAGCGACCAGTGGCCCTGGGGCCTGTGGATCGGGTTTGACCTCCTGTGCGGTATCGCCCTGGCGGGCGGCGGTTTCAGCACGGCGCTGATTGTACACGTCCTGCACCGGGATAAGTACCTGCCCATTGCCCGGGCCGCGCTTTTAACTTCCTTGCTTGGCTATATTATCTCCCTGGTCAGCCTTTTCCTGGATATCGGACGTTGGTATAACTTCTGGAGGCCTTTCTTCTACTGGGGTTTCCACTCGGTATTGTTCGAAGTGTTCTGGTGTATTTCGCTGTATACCACTATCCAGGTCCTGGAGTTTGGCGACATCTTCTTCGAGAAGGTGAAATTTCCGGCTTTAAAAAAGCTCCTGGGGTACATGATGACGCCGCTTTTAATCCTCGGTATTGTTCTACCCAGCCTGCACCAGTCCTCACTGGGCTCGCTCTACATCGTTGCGGTTGATAAGCTGTATCCCCTGTGGTGGTCCATGATCATACCCTTCTTCTTCGTCTGGTCCGCCTTCTTCCTGGGGCCGGCCATGGTCACTATTGAAGGCACCCTGGCGTCGAGGGCTTACGGACGGCAGCCGGAACTGCCTGTCTTTCAAAGCATGACCAAGATAACCATGTGGATGATGATCATTTACTTTATCGTCAAGATGATCGATCTGAACTACCGTGGCGTTTTCGGGATGGCCTTCAACGGCTCTTTCGAGAGCAACATGTTTTTAATCGAGATGATTGTCTTTATCCTGCTGCCTATTTTCATGTATGCCATTCCTGCCATCCGCACCAAGCTGTGGGGTGTTGTTACGGCTTCTCTCCTGGTGGTAGTCGGTGTAGTGTTCAACCGCATGAATGTGGTCTTCACCGGTATGGCCAAGAGTGTGGGCGGCAGCTACTTCCCGAGCGTCTGGGAATTTCTCATTACCCTCGGTATGTGGAGCTTCCTGGCGCTGGCCTACCTGTTTATTGTTGAAAATTTCTCGATCCTGCCCAAGGAAGAACATACTCACAGCACACATACCAGCTATGGCACAGGCTTCAATGTTTAATAACAAACAACGCATTAAATGAATTGAGAGATATTCATTCGGCAGTTTTGGCCGATACGTAATAAAATCAATAGATTCAGGAACTTTGAGGGGAAGAGCTGGAATGCTTGAAAAACTATTTATTTCGTTTATTCTAAAGTAAAGGAGGTTACTATTAACTAATATGAAAAAATATATTAGCCGCCGTGATTTCTTTAAATATTTGGGAGTAGGCGCAGCCGGAGCGACTTTATCCGGAGCGACTTTATTTGGAGGAGTCGGCGCAAAACCTGCTTTAGCTGGAGAAAATTTGCCTAGTTTTGAGTTGGGTACTTTTAAGTTAAAGAAAACCAAAGAAACTGCTTCTGGCTGTCCTTATTGCGGATGTGGTTGTAGTACTATTGTTTATTCAGAAAACGATAAGGTGGTTTTTATTGAAGGGGATCCTGATAGTCCTATTAATGAGGGGGCTTTATGTCCAAAAGGGGCAGCTCTTCCGGATATCCATAACTTTGTAAATAAAAAGCGTCAGCGTGTACTCAACCCGAATCGGTTAACGGAGGTTCTTTACCGTGCCCCCGGCAGCAACCAGTGGGAAGTAAAAGACTGGGATTGGGCTATGCCTGAAATCGCTAAAAGGGTAAAAAAGACCCGGGATGAACACTTTGAAGAAAAAGACGCTAATGGTGTCACGGTTAACCGCACCATGGCCATTTGCCAGATGGGCAGCGCAAATATTAACAACGAAGAAGACTATTTAATTAATAAGCTCATGCGGGGAGCCCTGGGTGTGGTTGATCTTGACCATTGCGCCCGTCTCTGACACGCCCCAACCGTAGCCGGTCTGGCTAATACTTTTGGTCGGGGAGTAATGACTAATAGTTTTACTGATTATAAGAATACAGACATATTTTTAATTATTGGATCCAACCCGGCCGAAGCTCACCCCATGGCCATGCGTCACATTGGCAAGGCCCTGGCAAAAGGAGCCAAAATGATTGTCGTTGACCCGAGGTTTACCAAAACAGCGGCCAAGGCAGATATTTACGTTCCTTTGCGTCCGGGGACAGACATTGCCTTTCTTTACGGTCTGATTAACTACGCCGTTGAAAATGATCTTTACCAACACGAGTACGTGCATAACTATACCAATGCTTCTTACTTAATCAGTCCCGATTATAATTTTGCGGATGGTGTTTTTTCCGGTTTAGAGGAAAAAGACGGCAAACTATCCTATAACACCGCCAGCTGGGCTTACCAAAAAGACGGCGATAATATTAAAAAAGACCCCACTTTGCAGGATCCCCGGTGCGTCTGGCAAATCATGAAAAAGCATGTTTCCCGCTATGACATCAAAACGGTCAGCAAAGTCACGGGAACCCCGGAAGATATTTTACAAAAAGCTTACGCTACTTATTGCGAGTCGGGAAAACCGGATGTGGCAGGCAATTTAATTTACGTACTGGGAATCACCCAGCACAGTTACGGAACTCAAAACACACGGGCAACTACCATGGTGCAGCTCTTGCTGGGCAATGTAGGCCTGCCCGGTGGCGGCCTTAACCCCCAGCGGGGGCAGTCAAATGTTCAGGGCGCCTGTGACGTGGGAATGCTGTGGAATAATATTACGGGCTATCTCAATGTCCCCGATGCGACAAAACATCCCACGTATAAGGACTACCTGGCGGTGGAAACGCCCAAGACGGGATACTGGTCCAACAAACCCAAGTTCCTGGCCAGCCTGCTCAAGGCCTGGTACGGGGAAAAAGCCGCCAAAGAAAATGACTTTTGCTATGACTGGCTGCCTAAATCAGACGGGAAAGACCATTCCCACATGTCTTCCTACGTCTCCCTGGCGGAAGGACATATTAAAGGCGTCTTTTGCTGGGCTGAAAATCCTTCCGTAGCCGGGCCGGATGCTTCTCACGAGGCCAAGGCCCTGGAAAACGCGGACTGGATGGTCTGTGTTGATTTATTTGAAAACGAAACAGCAGCTTTCTGGAAGCGTCCAGGAGTAAACCCGGCGGATATAAAAACTGAAGTTTTTGTGCTGCCGGGCGCTCTCATATACGAATCAGAAGGCACGAGAACAAACAGTTCACGCCATATTCAATGGCGCTGGAAGGCTGTTGAGCCGCCCGGACAGGCAAAAAGCAGTCTCTGGATTGCCGACCGGATATTTAAGGCTGTCCGCCAGGAATACCGTAGCGGCGGCAAATTTACCGATCCTATTTTAAACATGGTTTGGAATTATGATAAGCCGGGACAGGACGGGCCGGATATAGAAAAAATAGCGATTGAAATGAACGGTTATAATGTGGCGGACGGCCGGGTTTTAGGTACTTTCGGCGACCTGAAAGATGATGGTTCTACGGCCTGCGGTATATGGGTTTACGCCGGTTATTATTACGTTGACCCCAATGAGCAAGACCCGTTGTTAAAGATACCCGCTACCAAAAGGCATGGTACGGAGGATAAAAGCGGGCTTGGCGTATATCCGAAATGGACCTTTGCCTGGCCTGTGAATCGGCGCATTGTTTATAACCGTTGTTCGGCTGACCCGGCCGGACGGCCCTGGAAAAAGGATAAACCCTATATGGTCTGGGACGGAACAAAGTGGATTGCCAACGATGTTCCCGATTTCGGCATCACGGACGCGGCTACAAAAGCGCCGGTACCACCGGAAAAGACAGCCAATGCTCCTTTTATTATGCTTCCTGAAGGGCAGGCGCGCTTCTTTGTTCCTGCCGGCTTGAAAGAAGGTCCTATGCCGGAACACTACGAACCGGTGGAAAGCCCGGTAAAAAATTTAATTAGTAAGCAGCAAAACAATCCTATGGCTAAGAGATGGGGAGGCGAATTTGCTAAATTGGCCGAAACCGGCAGCAAAGAGTTCCCTTACGTGGCTACAACCGTCCATTACATTGAACATTATCAAACCGGGGTAAGAACCAGAAACAGCCCCATGCTGGTAGAATTGATGCCGGAACAATTTGCCACCATATCGCCGACTTTAGCCGGTAATTTGGGAATAAAACCTGGAGATGAGATAATTGTAAGCAGCGCCCGGGCGGAAATAAAAATGAAGGCCAATGTTTTACCGATTGTTAAACCCTTAATTGTAAACGGCAGTCCCATTGAAATTGTTTCCTTGCCATGGAGCTGGGGCTACATGGGATTATCCAAGGGAAGCATTGGGAACGATTTAACACCTTTTATCGGTGATGCTAACGTCGTTGTTCCGGAATACAAATCTTTTTTAGTTAACATTAGAAAAGCATAACTATTAGCTTAAGACTAACGAGCGGACCTAAATAACCTTAGTAATTAATCATGTTTTATGGTATCCTTAAAGCAACAGCCTGACTTTTGCAGGAAAGACAAAGAAAAAAACAGCGTAACCACTTGAAACATAGCGGTTGGCGCTGTTTTTGTTTTGTCATAACTTCATTGTGGAAATCAGCCTTTTTTCACATCACCTAAAATATTTTTAATAATAAATGCTTCATGGCCTCCGGTGTAAGAGGGGGTACCGACGTTTTAGGAGCTTTTTTCACAGGAAGGGAGATGACTTTCTGGAAATGGAGTATACCTTCAGGTTCCCCGTATTGGGCATAGCGGAAAAAGGAGCCATTGAGCCGCCGATTAGTTGCCGTAATGGGTGATATTACATAGAGATAATCATAATTAGAGGGAAAATATTAGGGTTAGGAAATAGCATAAGTCGGTAATACTGAACACTTCCCGTCAACAGCTGAAAATGCCCGAAAGGCCCTCCACAGAACTCGAAATCGAGTAGACCGTGATGAGCGGTCTCGTGGGTTCGAATCCCACCCTCTCCGCCATATTGCGTAGCAGCAGGGGGGGAACCAGGAGCTATTTTTCGTGTTCCCGGAGATGAGCTGCTTATTGAATCCACAGGCCAGCTCATCTCCCTGCAGGATATTAATCTAAGCGAAGTATTATTATGAGCAACTAAAATGAATACACTTCCCCCCATTATAATTTTTGGCGTCCAGCCTGAGGTTATCGGTTACCAAACTGAGCTGTCACCAACCCTTCAAAATACACTCCACCGTTTGATCCAACTTATCAAAAAGGAAATATTAAAAATTTTTACATAAAAAATATTTTATATTATTGTAATTTAGAAGGAATTTTAAATATTTAGTGGAAAATTATCATTATATTTCTCCGAGCCAGGTTATAACCTAAGCAATTGGTATGGTTTACCGGCCGTTAGGGTTCACCGGGAAACTGTTGAGCCTCCCATTGTGGAAAGGAGATCTCTTAAGCAAAGATAAAACTTTGTCCTTTTCACATTGGACAAAGTTTTACCTTTCCTTTTAAAGATATTGATATGATATAGCTTTGTTATAAGTAATGTTTTTTGAAAAATATCATTATGTTCTCCGAGCCAGGTACAACCTAAGCAATTGGTATGGTTTGCTGGCCGTTAGGGTCCATCGGGAAACTGTTGGGCCTCCCATTGTGGAAAGGAGATCTCGTAAGCAAAGGTAGAACTTTGTTCTTTTCACATTGGACAAAGTTTTACCTTTCCTTTTAGAGGCATTTAATGATTCTTAATCATTTAAAATATCGATACTGGAGTTCCAGCCATAAGGAGTCCTCTTTCGTGAAACGATGCGTTAAATTTGGCAGCTCAGATGCGGCCAAATATGAGACTGGTTTCCAAGTAACCGGTTAAAGGGGGTGCATAGAGACACATAACTTACCGGGACTTTATTAATTCATTTACAGGGAGGGATAAGGACTTGAGTTTAACCAGGCGTGAATTTATTAAGCTATGTATGAGCTCTGCGGTGGGGGCAAGCCTGCTCACAATTGTCGGACCTGATCTTGAGAAAACACTGGCTCTGGCAGCCGAAGGCAAACCGCCGGTGATCTGGCTGCAGGGGGCCAGCTGTACCGGATGTTCCGTATCTTTGTTAAACAGCGTTGACCCCGCAATTGAAAAAGTACTTCTCGATATTATCAGCTTAAAATATCACCCGAATATTTCTGCCGGGTCCGGCCACCTCATCGCTGAGATCCTGGACGAAGCCGCCACCAAATACAAGGATCAGTTTATACTGGTTGTTGAAGGCGCCATCCCCCTTAACAACGACGGTGTTTATTGTACCATCGCTGAAAAGGACGGGCGGGAAATAACCATGCTGCACGCGGTAAATGTACTGGGCAAAGCGGCCAAGGCCGTGATTGCCGCCGGCCAGTGCGCATCATACGGAGGTATTCCCGGCGCAGCCCCCAATCCCACCGGAGTCGTGGGAGTAAATAAGATCGTTGACGAAAAAAAGGTGATCAATATCTCCCTGTGCCCGATGCAGCCGGACCATTTCCTGGGCACCGTGGTATATATATTGACATACGGCGAGATCCCGGAACTGGACCGGTATGGACGGCCCAAGATGTTTTTCCCGAAACCAATACATGAAAGCTGCTTAAGGCGTGAACATTTTGACGCAGGCAGGTTCGCGCGTTTCATCGGAGATGAGGGCTGCCTGGCCCTGTTGGGCTGCAAGGGCTTTGTGGCTATGTCCGACTGCCCCACCCGCGGCTGGAACAACAACGTCAACTGGTGTGTTAAGGCCGGCGCCCCTTGCTATGCCTGCTCGGAACCGACATTCCCCGATATGTCCTCACCAATTTACGGCGTTTATCCCTTAACGAACAAAACAGCGGCTGCTGCAGCCTATTTGAATCCCCAGAAAACAGAGTTTTTGGAAAAGAACAGAGCTAGCAGAAAACTTGCTGAGTGAGGTGAAATGAAGCAGTGGTACAACGTATTATTATTGATCCGGTAACCCGGATAGAAGGGCACCTGAAAATTGAAGCAGAGATTGAAAACGGCCGGGTCATTGACGCCAAGTCGAGCGGCACTCTATTCCGCGGTCTGGAAATAATCGCCAGAGGGCGGGATCCCCGCGACGCCTGCCACCTGGTCCAGCGGATCTGCGGCGTCTGCCCCATCGCGCACGGCACCGCCTCCATCTTGTGCCTGGACGACGCCTTTAACGTCACCCCGCCTGCCAACGGCAGGATTTTGCGCAACTTGATTCAAGGCTCAAACTACCTGATGTCACACATCCTGCACTTTTACCATCTGACCGCCCTTGATTACGTTAAGGGTCCGGATACCGCCCCTTTCATCCCCCGGTATGAGGGTGACTACCGGCTGCCCAAGGAAATCAACGACAAAGCCGTGGAGCACTATATCCAGGCTTTGGACATCCGCAAAAAGGCGCATGAAATGGGCGCCGTATTCGGGGCCAAAATGCCGCACGTTACCGCCTACACGGCAGGCGGGGTAACGGAAACCGTCACGCCGGAGAAAATTACTCAGTTCAAGGCTTACCTCGTGGAAATAACTTCCTTTATCAACGACGTATATGTCCCGGATGTCCTGGCTGTAGCAGGCGCATATGACGATTGGTTCACCATCGGAGCAGGCTGCAAAAACCTGCTGGCCTACGGCGCTTTCCGGTTAACCGACCAGTTGGACCCGGATGGACAACAACAGCTTTTCAGGCGCGGTATCTACACCAAAGGCCAGTACGCGCCCATGGACCCTAAAAAGATTACCGAGGAAGTTAAATATTCCTGGTACGACGACAAATCGACCGGCAAATACCCCGGGGATGGCGCGACCGTACCGGCGCCGGGCAAAAAAGACGCCTATTCCTGGCTCAAAGCGCCGCGTTATGACGGCATGCCCTATGAAGTCGGCCCATTGTCGCGGCAGGTCGTTAACAAACAGAAAGACGTTATGGAGTTGGGAGATAAAGCGTTTTCAGTTTTGGGCAGGCACTTCGCCCGCGCCCTGGAAACAGCCCAGGTGGCAGCGGCCATGGTGGAATGGCTTGACCAGTTGGCGCCGGGCCAACCCTGTTATGAACCCTTCGATATTCCCAAGGAAGGGTCGGGCATGGGTCTGCACGAGGCGTCCCGCGGCGCCCTGGGGCACTGGATTACCATCAAAGATTACAAAATTGAGAACTACCAGGCTGTGGTGCCTACAACCTGGAACTGCGGCCCGCGGGACGACCGCGGCCAGCGCGGTCCGGTCGAGGAGGCCCTGGTGGGAACACAGGTGAAAGATCCGCATAACCCGATTGAACTGGCGCGTATCGTCCGGGCCTTTGACCCATGCATTGCCTGCGCGGTCCATGTACTGGAAATCAAGGGTGTTTCCAAAGAACCGATGAGCTTTATCGTCTAATTACCATGTATTAAGTCCGAGCGGAAATAGGAGGTGCAAAGATGTCCAATGGCGTTTTGGTAGACATTAGCAAATGCATCGGCTGCCGGAGCTGTGTGACAGCCTGCAAGACATGGAATGACCTGCCCGTTAAAACGTCCCAAAATACAAATCAGTGGGACGCCCCCGTCGATCTCGATTCCGATACCTGGACCAGGATTAGCTGCCACATTGTCGGCGAGGGGAACCAGCGCAAGTGGCGGTTTGTCAAAAGGCAGTGCATGCACTGCAACGAGCCGGCCTGCGAGTCCGCCTGCTTTACCCATTCCTTCGAAAAGACCGAGGAAGGCGCGGTTATTTATAAACCCACCGAATTGGACAAGGATTACTGCGTGGGTTGCCGCTACTGCATGATTGCGTGTCCCTTCAACATACCCAAGTTCCAGTATGAAAAAACGTTCCCGTACGTCCAAAAATGCCGTTTTTGCTACGACCGCCTGCTGGAGAACGAACGGCCCGCCTGTATCACCGCCTGCCCCACCGGCGCCTTGAAGTACGGCAACCAGGAAGAGCTCCTTGCCGAGGCCAGGCAGAGAATAAACAGCAATCCCGGCTATGTCAATCAAATCTACGGGGAAAAGGAATACGGCGGCACATCCTGGATGTATATTTCAGACGTACCGTTTGAACAGCTTGGTTTCCGCACCAATGCAACGCAAAAATCGATACCATCTTATACCTGGGATGTGCTCAAGTGGACTCCCTATATTTTTGTCGGCTGGGGCGCCCTGCTTACGGCAATGAGATTCTTCACCAAGCCGAAAGAAGAGGGGCATAATGAAGCCGAAATGTACGCTCCCGTCGATCCCAAGGAATAAAAACTATTTTTAGATACTGGAGGTGAGAATAGGTGTACGGAAGAAACTGGAGTTTTAGAATTACATGGTTTAGAATACTGCTCATACTATTTGTACTTGGCGCGGTTGCGGCTGCCTTATACCGTTTCATCTACGGCTTGGGCGCGGTAACCAACTTGAACAATGATTGGCCCTGGGGCCTGTGGATCGGCTTTGACCTCTTATGCGGGATCGCTCTGGCGGGCGGCGGTTTCAGCACAGCCTTGATTGTACATGTCCTCCATAAAGATAAGTATCTGCCCATCGCTCGCGCCGCACTGTTAACTTCCTTGTTGGGATACATTATCTCCCTGGTCAGCCTCTTCCTGGATATCGGGAGATGGTTTAACTTCTGGAGGCCTTTCTTTTACTGGGGTTTCCACTCGGTATTGTTCGAAGTGTTCTGGTGCATTGCACTTTACACAACAATCCAGGTCCTGGAGTTTGGGGACATCTTCTTCGAGAAGGTGAAGTTCCCCGCTTTGAAAAAGATCCTGGGCTACATGATGACGCCGCTGTTGATCCTTGGCATCGTCCTGCCCAGCCTGCACCAGTCCTCCCTGGGTTCGCTCTATATCGTTGCAGTTGATAAACTCTATCCCCTGTGGTGGTCCATGCTGATCCCGTTCTTCTTCGTCTGGTCCGCTTTCTTCCTGGGGCCGGCCATGGTCACCGTTGAAGGCACCCTGGCGGCGAAAGCTTATGGAAGGAATCCGGAGCTGCCTGTATTCCAAAGCATGACCAAGGTGACCATGTGGATGATGATCATTTACTTTATCGTCAAGATGATCGATCTCAACTACCGTGGTGTGTTCGGGATGGCCTTCAACGGTTCTCACGAGAGCAACATGTTTTTAATTGAAATGATCGTCTTTATCCTGTTACCGATTTTCATGTACGCCATCCCTTCCATCCGCACCAGGCTGTGGGGGGTTGTAACGGCTTCTCTCCTGGTGGTAGTAGGTGTTGTGTTTAACCGCATGAATGTGGTGTTCACCGGAATGGCCAAGAGCGTGGGCAGCAGCTATTTTCCCAGTATCTGGGAATTGCTCATTACCATCGGCATGTGGAGCTTCCTGGCATTAGCGTACTTGTTCATCGTTGAAAATTTCTCGATTCTGCCCAAGGAAGAGCATACCCACACCACAACCAGGATCTACGATACCGGCTTCCACGCTTAGCCAAACCGGTTCACTTCAAACTTTCAAGAAATTCATAAAAAATCAGGGGGCTGTGCAGTCCCCTGATTTTTACTTCACTAAGATATAAAAATAGCTATCCATTACTGAAAGCCTCAAAACCTATTCCGCCTTAGTTAAGGCTTCTCTTGGGCTTCTGTAGCAGTTGTCCGCGGTTGCGTAGTCTCTTCTTCCACTTCTTTTTTGGCTTCCTTGTCTGACTCCAGCACCTCATCCCACCCCGACATGGATGCCCTTCTGATCTCGTTTAAGGTTCTGCCCAGAGCCTTTCCGACTTCGGGAATTTGTTTGGGACCAAAAACTACCAGCGCTATAACCAGGATTAATATTATCTCAGGCATACCCAAACTGGGAAACATAAAAAATCCCCCCACCCGTTATCCCTGGCAATAATTTGTTTAGTTTTCCGGTTGAAAAATTCCGTTTAAGACCCAGCTGACAATACTGGTGATGATAGCTCCCCAAAACGCTCCCCAGAAACCGTATACTGTAAACCCGGGCACGAACCAGGAAGCAAGCCAAAAGGCCAGACCGTTTATGATAAAGATAAACAACCCCAAGGTGAAAAAAGTAATGGGCAACGTTAGGACAATCAGCACAGGTTTGATCAAGGTATTAACCACACCCAGGACCAGCGCGGCGAGCATTGCCGAAAAAAACCCTCTGATAGCAAAGCCGGATACCAGAGCATCGGCTATAATCAGGGCCAGACTGTTTAGAATTAGCTTAACTACCCAATTCACCGGCGCTCACCACCCAGCAGCATAAAGCTGCTTTTATAGTTGTTTCCTTCCGACAAGGATCCTGCAGTTGTTTCTTAACTGCTGCCTGTAAACAATAGTATAGCACAATAAAATCATATCAAGTAAAAAAAATAACTAATCTGAAAATAAGAGTCCGGCGTACCCCCACATTGACTAGTTTTCATCCGCTGCTGTCTCCGTGTTTTTATTTCAGTATTTTATCTTCTTCCAGGTCGGAGACACCGGCTTCGTCAAAAGAAGCCATCTCCCGCATTATTTTCGTGGCAGCTTCAACCAGGCTCATGGTTAGAGCGGCTCCCGTTCCCTCCCCGAGCCTCATTTGCAGGTGAATCACCGGGCGCAGATCCAACAGGTCCAACATCAGGCGGTGTCCCTGTTCACCGGACAGGTGGGAGGCAATCATGTACTGGCGGGATTTAGGCTGCAGTTTGAAGGCCACCAGGGCGGCCGCGGTGGTTATAAACCCATCAATCAATACCGGCGTCCGCCTGGCAGCGGCCCCCAGGATCACACCGGCCAGACCGGCGATCTCAAGCCCGCCGACTTTTGCCAGAACATCCAGGGCGTCTTCCGGATCCGGCCGGTTTTTTGCGAGCGCCCGGGCTATCGCGGAAATCTTCAGTTTCATAACTTCGTCGTTGACCATGGTCCCGCGGCCGGTCGCCTCTTCAGCTGTATAGCCGCCAAAGGCTGCCAGGATAGCGCTGCTCGGGGTGGTATTGCCGATCCCCATATCGCCTGTAGCGAGGAGGTTGCTTCCTGCGTCAATCTCGGACTGAGCTACCTCTATCCCCACTTCCAGTGCCTGTACTGCCTCGTCCCGTGACATAGCCGGGCCGGCGGCAATATTCCCGGTACCTGCCCTGACCTTACGCTGTACGACACCCTGCAAGGCGACGGGCGTGAGAACACCGACATCGACCACAACCAGCCTGGCAGCAGCGTGCCTTGCCAGAACCCCTATTCCGGCTACACCATTTACCATTGCCTGCATCATCTGAACGGTAACTTCACGGGGCGCTACACTTACACCTTCGTCGACCACTCCGTGGTCCCCCGCCATGACGATAACCGATTTCCCCTGAACGCGGGGTTTGGCTTTGCCGGTAATACCGGCCAGGCGTACTGCTATCTCTTCCAGCACGCCGAGGCTCCCCGGCGGCTTGATTAAGCTGTCCAGCCGTTTCTGCGCCTCTTCCATGGCCTTGCGATCCAGCTCCCCAATTTGCTTGATGGTTTGATAAAGCATTGTTTTTCAACCTCCTAATATAGTTAGAACTTGGAATCGGCTGGGGAAAAAACAAAAATCCACAGCCTCATCAGGCCGTGGATTTTACCATCATCCATCGGATACCCCTGCATAGCAGGGTTCGTGGACACAACAGGCAGGTCTCCTGGCTCACATTCATCACACATCGCACCTTCCCGGCAAACTGCCAGTGGTAAACTAGCGATAGCGCTCGTGTTTACAGTGGCGGGACCGCTCAGGACTTAAACCTGATTCCCTATTCTCCCCAGCGGGCACCTGTTGGTTTAACACAGTAATAATTTTCATAAAGATTCAACTTTAGCCATACATATTCCTGCTGTTTAAAGCAGAAATATTTTCTATTTTTCAACCCACAACTTAAGCACCCGGCTGACCACCACCGCTGTTTCCGCACGGGTTGCCCCGTCCTTGGGCCTGAATAAGCCGCCTTCGCCCTGCAATAAACCGGCGCTGGTAGCTTTGGCCACCGCGGTTCTGGCAAAATCGGGAATTGATCCAGTATCTTTATACTTTAGGTTCTCGTCTGTCTCCTGCAGCGCCAGCGCCCGGTCGATCATAACAGCCATTTCACTTCTGGTAATGCTGGCATCCGGCCTAAAGGTACCGTCCGGGTAACCTGAGACGACCCCGTTGGCAACCGCGGCAGCGACAGCGCTGCTGGCCCAGTCCGGTATGCTGTCCTTAAAGGCCGGTAACTTTTCCACGGCCGGCCACTGCAGGGCTGATGACAGCAGCTTGACAAACTGAGCTCTGGTTACGGCCTGACCGGGTAGAAATGTGCCATCGGGAAAACCGTTGGCCACCCCGCGCGCCGCCAGGTCGTTGATGGCCGCTTCGGCCCAGTGCTTGCCGGTATCCTTGAAGGACGGAAGTCTCCTATGGTCATCCACCAGGACCAGTTGGCCAAACCCCCATACCCGGGCGCTAATTGTTTTCACCTCACCCTGGTCATCCAGCCTGGCAGGCTGCTCTTCCCATTTTTTAGTGGAATCATCCCACATCAGGATGGCCGGACGGCCTGTTATTGTACCGGGTTGATAATCCCAACTCAGCCACCAGGGGGCCATGAGATCAGCTTTCTCCCCAGGCGCCGGGCTTACCGTTATTGCGCCGAGGTTGATGCAGTTCGCCGGTAGCCCGGTAGTCTCAGCGGCATAAGCCAGCCTTATCGTGGCCGGCGCTGATACGCTTGACGCAGGGAACGTAACATGAATCCAGCTATCCAGTCCAGCAGATGATTCCTGCTCCGGAAGAGCCTGCAGTTCTACCCAGGACGGTTTAACAGTAACCGGTATCGATGTGCTCAACCCCTGGAAGGTGGCCTTAATTTCACCTTCAGCAACCTGATCTGTCGCGGTAAAGCTGCCATCCGCAATCTTACCTATTGAACCGCTGATGGTCCATGTGACATCCTGGAATTTTAAATCAAAGGTATCACCATAAATTGTATTCACCTTTGCCGACAGGGGAACCTTCTCCCCAGGCTTAACAGTAATAGCCGACGGTGTTACAGCTAAACTTAATAGAGACTCCGGCCCGACAACCTGCACATTCACCGAACTCTGTACGTTATCCAGCTTGGCCGTGACGGTTACCGTACCACCTTGCTTAGGTATTAAAACATTACCGGTAAAATCACCTGAAGGAGTTGCGGACCATTTTATGTCGGCTGGTTTAATACTTACAGGATTGTAGTATTGATCATACCCTTTGGCGCTAAATGAAGCCTGTGTTCCGGCAAGAGCCAACGACGGCCCGCTTAAAGCCATGCCGTGCAAACTGCCCTGCGGCGCTGTCGAAAAAACGCCTATAGCATCTGCAACCGATCGCAAGGAAGAACCCTGTGGTTGATTGATCAGGCTGGCCTCGAAGTCACCCAGGCTCCGTGCGGCCATGGTGGTGGAACCACCACCGTCCAAATTAACAGCTCTCCAGACCCCGATTGAAATCAAAAATTCAGCCAACTCCTCCTGGCTCATACCCCTGCTGATTATAGTCCCGTCGGCAGCAGCCTTCCTTTCAACCGCCACCAGGTAGAGAGTCTTGCCGTCACTTGATACACCAACCGCCGTCCGGGCGACTTTACCAGAAATATTCTGGGTAAAGTAGGCAGGCAGGTGGCCATCCTCAACCAGCAGTGCCTGTCCGCCCACCGCAGCCAGGAGTTTGTCTCCGTGAGGGGCCACCGAGTAGCTGGCGGCAACTTTTGTACCCACCGGCATATTGTCGGTTATGAATTGGGCTGCCAGGCCATGTCCCTGCAGGACAAAACCATCCTGCGGGATCGTTACGCCCGGTTGGTCGGTTAAGACCTGCTGGACGACTCCGTTCCTGACCACTGCAACTTTTACCCCGGTGAGGCCGGATATTTTACCCCGGCTGGTGGTACCCCACAGCGTTGTGTACATATTAAGGGCATCCACATCAGATGAAAGTCCGTTCATCAAGAGATAACCCGGCTTGTTGATTCCGGCCAGCGGAAAACTTTTACCGGCTTCTGTGACCACCTGGCCGGTGAAGTTGAAAATTTCCAACAGCGGCAGTTTATCTTCGGTAATGCCAAATCCATACATATCATTACGCAGGGCGGGGCTCTCCACCAGTTGCCCGCCTTGATAGGCTAAACCGATGGTCCGGCCGCTTTCCGCCATTTGAAAGAAATCTCCATTGATAGCGGCCACCGCCCCGGTACGCTTGGCCATATCCAGCACTGACTGGTTCTTATTGAGGGTGCCGTCCGATCCGATGATCGTATCAATTTTAACGTAAGGATTGGAGAGATCTGCTTCGAGGACATAAACATTCAGCGGTCCCTCGTTAGTATTCAGGTTGATGCTATGTAAAACAACCCCCTGGGTGATGATTTCCTCAGTGACGTTGTTGCCGTTCACCTGATAGGCGTAAGCCTGAAAGGGCGCAACCAGAGACAATATTATGGATACCAGAACAATATTTTTTATTATTCTTCTAAAACTTTTAATAGACAAAAGAATCCCTCCCATACAACTACCTTGAAAACATTTCGGCCGCTACAATGTGCTCAAATGTAGGTGCGAATTCATTCGCTCAAAAGCCACATTAGGCGCCCAAGTGCGGCGCTGACGCGCCGTTTTGCGATTGAAATGGCGCCTACATCACTTAGTTGATACGTGACGCCGCGATAGCGGCATGATTTTCTAACTAATTAATTACGGTTCACCATATCGTTTGGCGGGGTTGTCACCCGCCGTTAAGCCTGGTCAAACCGGCCTCTCTGGCGGCCTGAACCGCCGCCGAATACTCCTTTCTGCTGATTCTTTTGTTTAATTCGGGATGGTCAAAGGCCTTGTAGGCCGGATAATACTGGTCCATAACATTGACAAAAGTATCCTTGGATATTTCTTCGGCTATAAATTCCATGATTTTTTCAGTACGGGCCAGGTTACCGGGCATGACCAGGTGCCTTACCAGCAGTCCCCGGGTGGCAATCCCCCGTTCATCTATAACCAGGTCACCGACCTGGTCGTGCATTTTTTTTACGGCCTGCCTGGTTACGGTATAGTAGCCTGCCGCGCCTGAATACTTTCGCCCGGCGTCATCATCTGCAAACTTTATATCCGGCATATATATATCAATAATGCCTTCCAGCAGGTCAAGCGTTGCCGGCGTGTCGTAACCACCCGTGTTGTAGACGATCGGAATTGTCAGCCCCAAGTCAACAGCTACAACAAGCGCTTCCAGGAACTGGGGAGCAAAGTGACTCGGCGACACCAGGTTGATGTTGTGGCAGCCACCCTCCTGCAGTTCCAGCATCATTTCGGCAAGTTCCCTGGCAGAAACCTCATCACCATAACCATATTGGCTGATGTCGCAGTTTTGGCAGAAAACACACTTCAAATTGCAGAATGCAAAAAATATCGTTCCCGACCCTCCGGAGCCGACCAGCGGCGCTTCCTCGCCGAAATGAGGGCAAAAGCTGCTTACCGCAGCATACCTGCCCCCTTGGCAGAGGCCCAGTTCCCCCTTGAGGCGGTTGACCCGGCAGTACTGAGCGCACACCGTGCAGTCGCCCAGCATGTCAACGGCATTTTTAGCTCTTTTTCCCAACTCTCCGGTTGTTAATTGCAAATAGGACCCTTGGCTCATAATTATTCCTTTCAAACAAAAGACCCGCGCGGGGTCATTATCCTCAGGCGATTTTATTTAAAAATATATCATCACCGACCAGCCCGTACGCGTTGTGGACACCCCAAGCGGCCAATTGCTCAAGAATAGCCGCGGCCACATTTCTTTGAGTTGGCATGGTTGACCTCCCTGTTTCTCTTTAAGCTTTACAGGTATTATTTCAACAACCCTGCTTATTTACTCAAAGACAAACAGTAAGTTCAACTTTTAAAAGGTCATGAGCCAATCTAAAACTTTAAATCAATGAAAATACACAATGGTGAGACATATGTCTCGTCACCTGCCTCACCTGTCTCAAAAATACTATTCGAAAAGGCTTGACTTGCGGGCTGGGGGTTATCCGGAGCGAGCGGAGCACCTGGGTGCGTTCCTTAGCGCGTGCGTTGCATGCAGAAAAGCTTAAATAGCGCGTAGCTACCGGATGGCTGTCTGTAGATGCGGTCGGTATGACGCTCTTGTTTCACTAATGGAGAATTGCGAAGCGAGCGGAGGATAACCCCCAGACCACTACCCCAGAGACTTTTCGAGAACCAGTTAACAATGACCTTACCTTGCGATTCACCCAAATTTATAATGGCTGCAAAACCAGGTTACAATTAATGCGCACCCACATCTGAATGCATGAGGATTTTTAGGATGTCCTTATCAATATGACGCTGAATTTGGCTGGATGGTTCAGCCGGATGTTGAAAAATGTAGAATTAAACATTAAACCTGAAGTTTATGACGTCCCCGTCCTGCACAATATATTCTTTGCCCTCCAGGTGGAACAGGCCCTTTTCCTTGATCTTGCTCATGCTGCCGGTCTCTCTCAGGTCTGCGTATTTGACAACTTCAGCTTTGATGAAACCCCGCTCAATATCCGAGTGGATTTTACCCGCCGCCCGTTTAGCGTCGGTCCCTTTTTGAATAGTCCAGGCTTTCACCTCATCCTCTCCAACGGTAAAGAAAGAGATCAGCCCAAGGTACTCGTAGGCGGCGCGCGCCAGGCGGTCAATTCCCGACTGTGTTATACCCAGGTCTGCCAAAAACAGCTCTTTGTCCTCGTCGGGCAGCTGGCTGATTTCCATTTCAATTCGCCCGCTTATTTCCAGGACAGGCAGTCCCCTTTCTGCGGCATAGGCGAGAAGCTCACTCTTGAAGGGGTATTTTTGTGCCTTAAACTGCCGTTCATCAATGTTGATTACCAGCAGTAAAGGTTTTTCAGTCAGGAAACTATAATTTTTCAAAACCATCCTTTCATCGGCGGTAAGCTCCAGGTTGCCTATGGGGCGCTCTTCTTCCAGGGCCCCGAGGCATTTTTCCAGCACTTCGAGCTCGATCAGGTTTTCTTTCTTGACCTTTTTACCGCCTTTAATACGTTCAATCCTTCTCTCAACGATCTCCATATCCGCAAACAGGAGTTCCATATGTATGGTCTCGATGTCCCTTAAGGGATTAATCTCATCGTCCACATGCGGCACATCCCGGTTCTCAAAAGCCCGCACCACATGGGCAAGCATGTCCACGTTGCGGATGGCGTTGAGGAACTGGTTGCCCACTCCTTTTCCCTGGCTTGAGCCGCGTACCAGTCCGGGCACATCGCTGAAATGGATTTGAGCATAGGTAGTCTTGCGGGGCTTATACATACTACTAAGTAGATCCACCCTGCTGTCCGGCAACCTGGCCATACCGGTATTGGTTTCTGCTTTGCCGGTTAAAAAATTGGAAGTCTCCGCCCCCGCTCCCGTCAGAAGGTTGAAAATTGTTGTCTTCCCGACCATTGGAAGACCAATCAGACCACAATTTAGATTCATATTCATCACCCAAGTAGTAGTTTATCACCAGCGCCATTGATTTACAAACTGGTTTTATTTTGAATAGCCCGCTCTTGGCTTAATCCCCGTTCAGGGTCTGTTTACATTCTGTAACCCTCGTTAATAGAATAATAAAAAATGAGGAGAAACGGGAACATGGGTTCAAAGATTAAACTCACAAATTCTACCGGTACAAAAATTACCAACGAAGAACTTTGTACCTTGGGTAGTCAACATGCCGTCATCACCTGGGTAACCCCGCAACAACGCGCGGATACCTCCATGTATATTGGAGAAACGCCAAAACACCTTAAAAAACACACTTTTGCCTTGGATTCAGAATTTCACTATTTAGAAATGTATAATCTAAAACCATCCACCCGCTACTGGTACCAGGTGGAAAGCAACGGCGTCAAAGGTTCTCTCAATTCTTTTACAACCTTGCCTGCGCCAAAGGGGAAATACCTGTTCAGCTTTGCTGTTATGAGCGATACCCATATCAACTACGGAGAAGTCGCAGAAGATATCAATGAGATTTATTTTGGTAAACTTGTAGATTATGCAAATCCTCTCTTAACCCAGTGTATTCTGGACAGTAAGAGAAGGAATATCGACCTGGCCGTCATTACCGGCGACCTGACCGACACTGCCAGCAGGCTTCAGTATTTGGGATTGAGGAATCAGCTATTGCCTTACTTTGGTGATACACCATATCTTCTTTGCCCCGGCAACCACGACAAATATACGAAAAATTCCGGTCTAGGTGAACAAGGTTTCCTTGATAACCTAGCCGATAGAGAAAAAACTTACACAAGTATAATATTTAAAGATTACCTGTTTCTGCTGATCGATTCATGCAGACAGGATGAAAATTGGGGCGACATTGATCCTGTTCAAATGCGGTGGATTGAAAGCATGTTGACAACAAACAAAGACCGGCCGGCTTTCCTGTTTCTTCACCATCCCTGTAACGGCCCGGACTTGTGGTTTGGGATAAAAAACAACCGGGAGTTTCTGAAGCTTACCCGGTCCTTTCCCAATATACAAGGTATTTTTTGCGGGCATATACACCGCAATTATGTGAGCGTCAACCGTTTAATGACCGGCAGCCGCCCGTATGTGGAAGTTCCGGCAACCGTTCAGTTTCCCTGCGCCTATGCCGTTGTACGGGTATATGAAAACGGCTTTGCATACAATTCATATAAAGTGAGCAGGCTTGATTTATCAGAGATGTCTCGGGAACGGTTTATTCTAAAAAAAGGCGGGAAAGCAATTCTAACCAGGTACTGTCTGGGCCGTATCGGTGACCGTAGTTTTTCTTATTTCAATGACCAATTATTCCGCCCCAAGCAGTATGAACTATCTGTAACACTGGATAATACGAATGCCAACAAGCTCTATGAAAATGCCCGGTCTATTGATGGCGCCAGCCTCATACCCGCGTACGATACCAAAAAAGCTAAAGTCATACTTGGCCGTTATGATTCTCTGCATTTGACAACTCAAGCATTTCGGGAGAAATTTTTCCGTTACGGCGCGTATGCAAGGATTATGGAGGTTGGTAATGAGAGTTGAGCTTAGGCAATGTAAGCTAATATATCTGCAAAAGTTTCATAACGAATCGTTTTGATTCCTTTTTTGAGACAATAGATATACAAGTCTCCTTTGGCAAACACAACATCGGCATGCATAGCAGGACATGTGTCGGAATAACCATCTCCTATGTAAACAGCCTGACCCTCTTCCTTTAACGCCGTCATCAGTTTCGTTTTGCAGGTTCCGCAATTCCCGCATGATTCATTGAAGTGAGGGCATTCAATTTTGAAGCCCCGGTCATATAGCATTTTATTTGCGTAATAAGGAACCTGTATATCATATTTTTCAAAAACTGCTTCAATACAAAAATCGTAGCCATCACTTAAAACATAAACTTTATAGCCTTTTTCCCGGCAGATACTCAAAAATTGCTTAAAGAAATTATCTATCTCCATTTTTTCCATCAACCCGGCGATGTCGTCGATACCGGCCCGGAAAAGCTGAAAAGTCCGGTTGGCGCACTCCTGCGTTGACAATTCCTTGCGTTCCCACTTTTCATTTATTTCTTGCCAGCCCTCCTCGGCAAAAGCTTCGACCATGGCCGCGCAGGTATCAACCTTTGTTATTGTGCCGTCGAAATCAACAAAAATTGTCTTTTTCATATGTCCTTCCACAATCCGGTAATATTTTTGGCGGCTTCCACTATATCAAGTTTCCCCAGGATGGCCGAGATTACGGAAATCCCATCCACACCCGTCTTTTTCACTTCACTAATATTGGTTATACCTACTCCTCCGATAGCCACTACCGGTATCGACACGCTATCCTTGATCGTTTTTAAGGTTCCAGGCCCTATTGGCAAACCGGCGTCAGCTTTGCTTCCTGTTGCGTAAACCGGGCCGGCCCCCAGGTAATCCGCCCCATTTTTCTCACCAAACAGCGCTTGTTCAGGATTGGATACCGAATAGCCGATTATCTTGTCAGGACCCATAATTTCTCTCGCAATACGCAGAGGAATATCATCCTGTCCGATATGCAGGCCATCGGCATCAACGGCAAGGGCGATATCGAGCCTGTCATTGATAATCAGCGGGACGTCGTACGAATTGGCAAGATCTTTCATTTTAACAGCTAAATCATAAAAAGCCCGGCTGGATATATCTTTTTCCCTGAGTTGAAGCAGGCTTGCCCCGCCTTTTATCGCATCCTCAACAGCTTTGAACAAATCCCTGCCGCCCAGAATACCTCTGTCTGTAACAAGGTAGACACTGTAGTCTACAGGCATTCAATTCTGCCCCCTTTCAATATGTCTTGTGCAGTCATCCCGTATACGTAATCAAACAACCTGACCCTGAAGGTACCAGGAAGTTCCTTTACCATAGAACCGGCAGTCATTTCCCCGGCCAGCCCCATAATCATAACAGCAGCGGCGCTCGCAACCCATTTATCCTCTACAGTCCCGGCAGCGGCTGCGACCAGGGCGCCAACCATACAGCCTGTCCCTATTACCATTCTCAACATTGGTGTCCCATTATGGATCAGGCAAGTCCTTTCGCCATCCGTAATAATATCCGTTTTACCTGTAGCGACGACCACCGTCCCGTATTTTTTAGCCAGGCTCACGCAGGCCTCAACCGCGTCGTCTCCCTCATCTAAAGAATCAACCCCCCTGGCCATGCTTTTAAAGCCCGCAAGTGACTTGATTTCAGCTATATTCCCTTTAACAACAGTTATTTTCGCGTTTTCAAGAAGTTCCCTGGATACATCCATTTTCCGGGTGATGACCGGACAGGCAACCGGGTCCAGCACAACCGGTTTTTGCAGCTCTGTGGCCTTTTTAGCTGCAAGCACGGCGGCGACTTTTTGCTCTTCGGTCAAGGTCCCAAGGTTGATATACAGGGCGGATATAAATCCGGCAAATTCTTCCACCTCGGACCTGACCTCGCACATGGCCGGTGAGGCGCCGAAACACAACAGGATGTTGGCGCAGTCATTGATTGTTACATAGTTTGTAATAGCTTGGACGAGCGGAGTTTTATCCCTGACAGTATTGAGCGCGCTAGCAATTTTGTTTAGCATATTTATCTCCTTTCAAAACCAGATATTTGCTAATAAGACGGATTAACCCATATACCACCATAGTAACGGTCATGGCTGGAATCGTCGAGCCGATTAATAGATCCATACCGGTAACGGCGTAGTAGGTGATTACACCAGTTATAGCCGCGACAAAACCGGTAATATTGAAAGCATCCATGGAGCGGTTGTCTTTATAGATAAAATAATCCATTAACACAATTGTAAATATTGGCGCAAATAGGGACCCGATCATGTAAAGGAAATTTTCGTACTGTTCCATAGGAAAGAACATTGCCAGCAGCGTACCCAGGGCTGTAAAAATCAGAATCAGGTTCTTCCTTGAAACGCCGGGTGAGATATTGCTTGTTGACATTACCGCGGAGTATACATCCAGGAAGGTTGTGGTGACAGTTGATAAGATCACGATAAAAACAGCTGATATGCCCAGGTTCAAACCGGCCATAACCCCTATGGGATCCGGCGTTCCCGCGTATGTCGCGGACAACAGGCCAATGATATACATAAAAGAGCTGCCCAGAAAATATCCGCCAAAGCTGCCCCAGAAACTCCCTGCCCTGCTTTTGCCCAGCATGGTATAATCAGAGATTAACGGCAGCCACGTCAAAGGCATAATAATGCTTAATTCCAACGCTGCGCCAAAGGTAATACTAGAAGCAAACTCCTGCGCTTCTCCCGCCTGCAATACTGACCTTAACATCAACACACATAGTAATAACAGGAGTACTACGGCAACGTTGTTAATCAGATTAATACCCCGGTGGGCGTTAAACGCCCAAATCCCCACAAGAATTCCAATAGCTATTACCAGTACGGTGAAATTATCAAAACCAAACAGTTTCCCTGTGATAGACTGCAGTGATCTTGTACACTGGATTAACATAATGGCAGTCCAACCGACCAACTGGATGATGTTAAACACTGAAATAATGTACGAACCATACCGGCCGAGAGACAGGCGGCTCGATTTGAGGGATGGACTTTTCTCCCTGAAACCAATAACCCCCACTAATGCCAGGATCAGCGTGCCGATCAGATGCCCTGCCAGGATTACCGCTATCCCTTCCTTGATACCGAGGGGAGCGATTAAGCTGCCCGTCATAATTTCTGCCAGGGACACGGCTGCGCCAAACCAAAGGGCAAACTGGTTAAGCCCCCCCAGTGTTCCTTCTTTACCCATTGAAAATACCTGCCTTTCGATATAAGTCATAAAAGTGACCGGTCGGTCCAAATCCGTGGCCAAGTTCTATTGAGTGCAATATTGCGCCGTTGATATAATCCTTTGCCAGCGACACCGCTTCCGGCACTGCATACCCCCTGGCAAGGTGAGCCGCTATCGCCGATGAAAAGGTACACCCGGTACCATGCGTGTTTTTTGTATCTACCCGCGTCCCCTTAAAGTACTTAAAGCTGCTGCCGTCATAAAGCACGTCTACCGCATCTTCTGTAAGATGGCCCCCCTTTACCACGACACAGCCCGGTCCAAATTCGTAGATTTTACGGGCCGCTTTTTTCATTTGCTCGAGGCTTGCGATCTTATCGTCGGTTATCAGCTCTGCCTCGGGAATATTTGGCGTAACAACTGCCGCTATGGGAAACAATACTTTTACCAGCTCTTCTTTCGCTTCCGGACGCAAAAGATAATGACCACTTTTGGAAACCATGACCGGATCCACAACTACATTCACAGCTTTATTCGCCCTCAGACAAGCCGCGATGACGTTGATGATTTCAGCGTTTGACACCATCCCAATTTTTAACGCGTCAATTTCAATGTCAGCAAACAAGCAGTCAATCTGATTTCTGACAATATCAACATCCATTTCCCTGACATCAACCACGCCTGTGGTATTCTGCGCCGTCACTGCTGTAATCACACTCATACCATAGGTGCCCAGTGCGCTGAATGTTTTTAAGTCTGCTTGTATTCCTGCTCCGCCACATGAATCGGAACCCGCAATTGTTAATGCCACTTTTGTCTTCAAACTAAAGCCCCCTCGCTTTCATTATGGCAACAAAAAGAAACAACATCCCTCCTTCTACCCTCAAAATGTAGGTGCGAATTCACAAAAGTTACTTTAAATGCCCAAGTTCGGCGCTGGCGCGCCGTGTGCGATTGAAATGGCGACTACATCGGCTGGTATTTTCATCATACGTGGCGCCGCTTCAGCGCATAATTGTCTAAATAGAAACAGCCCTTTACCTGAAGTTGGCAAAGGGCTAACGATCCAATCGAAAAGCAGCATCCCTCCGCTGGCATTACCCAGTTCAGGTTCATTGGGTCAGAACGCACTGTTCTTTCTCAGCCGGATTACCCAGCTCCCCATGCATATATGAAATTTAAATTAACCAGGGCATAACTACCCCAGTTCCTACCTTGGATTCTAAATTATAGTAAGGACATTATAACACATTATTTCATTTATTGATATATCGATTATTTAAGACATAATTTTATTTTACAAAAGAAAACAAGCATTACTGCGAAAATACCATATTTTACATTCTATCACTCAGAATATTTTATGTCCTTTTCCTCAAGGTGTTGTATAATAATCAATGGTTAAAAATACAAACACAAAGGCGGCATAGATTTTTCCGGAAAAAAACTTAAGAGGAGTTGGCTTTGTGAAGGAATGGCATGTTGAGGATGCCGGCGGCGGTTGTCGCGCTTTTTCTGAAATTTTGGTGCTTGTATGCGAGGAGACAAGAGAAATATTTGCCACTGCTCTGCCCTTGACCTGGGATGACGGATTCAGCCTTGAGGAAAAGGCATGCAACCAGTTAACCGGCCTGATGGAAAAGGCAGGCGTACAGAAAAATGACCGGCTGGTGGTGTGCTCCGGCAATATTTTTAATACTTTTCACCATTGGTTGACCGAGAGCGGTTACACCTGGGATACAGGCAAAATTGACGGGCTTGCCCATGACCTCGCAGAATATTTTTTTCACACCCAGGCTGTCCAGGCCGGCTTTCCTCCTGAACTTCAACTGGTTGAGCGTAATTACCGGGAGTATTACAGCCTTATTGAAAAATGGGTAGGGGCAGAACCAGGGCGCCAAATCTTTTGGAAAGACCGTGAAGTCAGGCGCAAACCTGCCGAAACCCGTTATATTCTTAAATGCAACGGTGGCCATAGCCGCTCCTGCCAGCAGTGCCGTCAAAAAATCAGGCCATATTCACCGGTTGTCGTTTACCGCTTCAGGGAAAACGGACGCCGCATACGCAGGTACTTCCATCCTGCCTGCACCCCGGTGACACCTTTAAAGAGTACGCTGGAAACGTTTGTAGTAAGCTGGAACTCCTCCAAGATCGAAGGGGTAATCCTGAACGCCAGGGATGAAAAGAGGACTTGTTCGATCTGCGGTCAGGTTGTCGGTGCGGGCGACCGCACATTTTATGGGTACGTCAATGATCAGGTCATTGTTGGCCACCCCGCTTGTTTTAAGGAAGAAAAGGACGCAGTGCGTGGAGCATAGCGTCCTTTTAATCTATATAAACCTCCAGGTGCTTTTCCTTCTCGTTCGAGTTGACTGTCAGGTAGAGCCATCCGTCGTCTTCCTGGACGGTCGTTATAGATTCACCAATGACGTAATTTTTGCGGTCTGTTCCCACGTAAACAGCCACTGTCATATCCTTTAATCCGTCCGGGTTTTCGAGATTAATGGCAAACCCGTTACCTTCCAGCTTTTCGACCTGCCACTTGGTGGCGGCATGCCGGTTGAGAAAATCAGCAAACCGGCTCATCGGCTCAACTCTGAGCCTGCCTTTCTCCTGCTCAGCAAGCGCTTTATCTTCCAATGCCCGCATTGCATCCAGTTCAAAGGACACATATGAGGGATGCGTATAGACCATGCGGATTGACCTTTCCTGCGCTGAGAATTCTACCAGGTCCTCCAGCCACTGTTTGACTTCCCCCGGGGACACATGTCCCCTTTCCATCTCCTCGAGGGAGGCAAATTGCCGGTAAGGGGTAATGGGAAAGGCCCAGGTTGTTCCATCAGTCGGTTTGTCATCCAGTAACGGCTGAGTGGGGCTGGAACCGGTGTCACCAGCAAAATAATAGGCTTTAACCCCCATTTCTTCCAGCGCCTGATTAACCCAGTAAGGGTGATTACCACCCGGGGCGCTGTATTCCACCACTTTTTTGCCGGTAACCGCCTCCAGCGCCTCAGAATTCCACCTGATTAGTTCAACGACTTGATCCTGTGGCAGGTACTGCATGTTATAGGCAAAAAAGTTGTGCGCCCAGCCGCCATGCGAGCCGATCTCACCATAATCCTGCAGCATTTCCAGGAGCGGTCGCCCCTTAAGCTTGTCCTCAGCTGAAAAACCCATATGATCGCCCAGTTTATAAGTATCCGGACCGGCCGTAATATGTATGGAAAAAGGAAGTTCTTTTTGGAAAATACCCTGCATCATCATAACTGTTAAGGCCTTGAAGTAGGCGCCGCTGCATATATGCAGGTTGAAGACTAATCCTCCCGCCCCTCCAGGGCTGTTGACCAGGCGAGGCAGGCGCGCCTTCTTAATCAGGAAACTGCGAAGAACAGACCTGATCGCGAGGTCATCCGAGCGCAACTTGTACTTGGCCAGGGGCAGGTTGGCGTATACTACGGTTCCCCCGCCGGCATACTGCTTTTCTGTGATAACCGGCACTTCCGAGCCGTCCACCCGGTCAAAGGCCACAATATCGGCATCCTGGTTAACAGCTCTGGCGTGTTCATACTTCAGCTTCCCGTAGGAATAGCTGTTGACGGCATTGTCTCCATCCAGTTTCCCGGGTGTTATCCCCCATTCACGGCCCTTGCCGGCTGAAGAAAAATACCAGAAACCGGAATAGGTTGTCTGCTGGTCCTCCGGCGCTTGCTGGTAATACTTGACTCCGGCTAATTCCGACAACAGTCCTGCCTGGCGAAGTTCCCCCCCGGCTGTTCTTGTGGCCGGATCCAGGACCAGCAAGACGTCGTGCCCATAGCTGCGGACATAGGAACTTATAGCTTGAGAAAAGTCCTCAGGCATAGTCGCATTGATAACTTCGGGGACTATCAAGGCATCATAATTAATTTGGATTTCCCCTGCACTATTAACCAGGTCACCAGGTTTTACCACCTGGCAGGGGAACCCCTCTTCCTTCAAGATCTGCTCGTAAGCTGAGAGCAACAGTGTATCCTGTTCGGACTTCAATTCGCCTGCAAGAACGCCTACACGAATCGTCTCGTTCGGCTCCGCCCAGGAATTATGGAGGATTTCCGTTGGAGTGAGCAGCAGTGTAAATAGGCAAACGCATATAAACAATATAATTATTTTATAGTTACCATTCATTATTCAGCAGGTTCACCCTTTTTTGGTTTAATCGATAGTATTATTAATAAAGCCTAAACCTTATTTTACTCCATATTCGAATAGAATGTAAAATAGCGTTTATAATTAAAAAATCTTTGAATAATACGTAATTAACTATAGCTGTCTAGTTTTTAAACCCTTGCTTTGATATAAAGCATGTGAATAGTCGCACAAAAGACCGGCGTCTATTGTCCGGCCCGGAAATACCATACTTTTTTGCCGCATCTTTAGCGGCAGGCCCCATGCAGGTTTCCTTTCCCTTTTATTTTAGTAGATTTTGGGTATTAAATGCTTATAGGTCCTTTTTTTGGTTAAACCCAACAATAATGACTTCCACCGCTGCATCTATGTTTGTAATATTGTACAAAAATATAAATTTTTCATGAGCAAGCAGGAAATTCAGCTCCAATACAGAATTATTTGTATAGTTATTATATTTAATTTATACGAACTTGACAATGAGAGAAGGTACTGTTATGGTACACTGCCTAAGCAGCAGGGAAAAGCAGATCATACAGTTTATCCGCGAACTGGGGTGGGGCGACATGAAAATCAGAGTTGAAAATGGTCAGCCGGTACTGATCTACGAGGCTATCAAGACGATCAAACTTGATGAAGAGCCGGCCCAACCGCACAAGAATTACCAGAAAAAGGTACAATCTAATCGCTTTAAATAAATGCCGGCCCTTAAAGGGCCGGCATTTATTTAAAGTCTAACCTGCTCCACTACCAGCTTGCGATCCCCCCATAATAAGCGCACTACTCTTTGCACTTCCTCCTGCTCACCGCTCGTAAAGAAATGCTCCCGGCCGGACGCACTTATATCCGCAGCGAGATTACAGCCTTGCAACAGTCTCGCAACTTGACGGGCAACTGCGGCTCCAGAATCAATAACAGAGACCCCGCTATGGCTCATCTTTTGCACAAGCGGCTTCAGAAAGGGGTAATGCGTACAGCCGAGCACAATGGTGTCAACCCCTCTGGCCAGCAGCGGGTCCAGATAGCGGGCAAGTAAAGTCCTGGTTTCAGGGCTTTCCAACTTACCGGCCTCAACCAGTTCAACCAAACCCGGACAAGGCTGGGTATAAACCTCAACTGTCTCCCCAAACCGCTCTACTAACGAATGGAACCTTTCCCCTGCAAGCGTCACTCCGGTTGCCAAAACTCCAATTTTCCCATTTTTGGTTGCGGCTACAGCCGGCTTTACAGCCGGCTCGAGCCCAACGACGGGAACAGTGATACGCTCCCTAACCGCATCCAAGGCAGTGATTGAAGCTGTATTACATGCCATTACAATCAACTTTACACCTTTGGAGATAAGAAAATCACAGATTGTAAAAACCCTGTCGCGTATGATCACGGGCGGTTTTCCACCGTAAGGACAGTAAATTGAGTCGGCGTAATAAATCATGTCTTCCCCGGGCAGGAGGCGCCGGACTTCCTTCATCACAGAAAGACCTCCTACGCCGGAATCAAAAAAGCCTATTGGACCTGTGCAGTTCACTCAAAACACCTCGTTCGGCTAGAGTCCTATCTTTATAATAGCGGGATCTTAAGTATTGAACAAGTCAAACGATTTTACAGCAGCTTACAACCGTCAACACTTATTTTTTAAGCGTACTTGCAGGGAGGAATCCAAAGTAAAGCAGGAAAATACTTATTTTGCCCCGAAGAGAACCTCTAAAACAAAATGAGCGTTGATAAAATGGAAAATGACCTATGGTATGCCGGCGAAGGTTTTTGGGTGGCCTATTGCGAAGACGCCGATACAATAGCAGAATTTAAAAAGATCAAGGAAATGCAGGAATCAGCCACCTACTTTCATTTCCGGGCAAGAGGAAAACGCGCCTCACAATTCAGGTTTCACCAGGGGGAGATACTTGAACGGGGACAGTGTCTTCTTTCCTATGTCTGCTCACGGCTTCATCTAAACTTTTATGCGGCCCTAGAACTATACCGTAACAACGAAAGTACTCCTTACATGGAAAAATACCCTGACTCAACCTATCAGCTTGAGTTATTCCCCGAGAAATACCGGAGAAGCTCGAAAAAGAAGCCAGATCTCAACAAAAGTTGATCAACTGCTTGTTCCAGGGAGGCTATAGTATGGATTTATATGGATGGTTTGGTAAAGCTCTCAGAGTTAATCTAAGTACAGGTGTTATTAAAGAAGAGGAAATAGAAAAAACCCTTATGATGGATTGGTTAGGTGGCCGCGGCTTGGGAACACGTATGATATACCGTGAGGTCCCGGCAGTCTGCAACCCCCTTGGGTCAGAAAACAAGCTTGTGTTTGCCGCCGGTCCCCTGACGGGCTCCAACTTTCCGGGTTCGGGCAGGTTCAGCGTATCTGCCAAGTCACCGCTGACCGGGACGATTTTTGATTCAAATGCCGGGGGAACCTGGGGTGTAAGATTAAAGAGATGCGGTTTTGATATGTTGATTATCGAAGGTGCGGCATCTACACCTGTTTTCCTGTCGATAAAAGACGGAGCAGCTTCCCTGGAAGATGCGGGCGAACTCTGGGGTAATGATGTTTTTGAAACCAACCACAAAATAATAAGCATACTAGGAAAAGATGTTAGTGTTGCCTGCATCGGCCCGGCCGGTGAAAACCAGGTTAAATTTGCGGCAATCATGAATGACGCTCACCGGGCTCTGGGCCGTGGCGGGCTGGGCGCTGTCATGGGAGCAAAAAAAATCAAGGCTGTCGTTGTCAGCGGTAATAAGAAGGTCAGGGTTGCCCACCCTGAGAAAATGGACCTCATGGTTTACGAGTCCGACAAATGGATTCAAGCAAGCCCCATAACCTCTAAGGGCTTGCCTGAATTCGGCACCCCTGTCCTGGTAAATCTTTTTAACGAACTGGGAGTGTTCCCCTCATATAATTTTCAAGGTTCACAATTTGCCAATGCCGGCAAAATATCAGGTGAAGCTATTGCTGAAACTATTTACGCCGGCCGCAAGGGCTGTTACCGCTGCCCGGTCCAATGTACCCGGATGGTCAAAATTGGTGCTTCAACTATACCCGGTCCGGAGTATGAGTCCTTGTGGGCCTTGGGTCCGGAATGCGGCATTGACGACCTAACGGTCATAGCCGAGGCCAATAATCTCTGCAACCAGCTTGGACTTGACACAATTTCCACCGGGGTAACCATAGGCTGCGCTATGGAGCTTGAAGAGAGAGGCTTGCTCAAAACAGGGCTAAAGTTCAATGATGCGGTTGGGCTCCTCCGGGCTATCAAACAAATTGCCAGCCGGGAGGGAGTCGGCGATCTGCTGGCGGAGGGTTCACGCCGTATGGCTGATAGTAGCGGCTTCTCCCAGTATAGTATGCAGGTAAAGGGACTGGAGCTGCCTGCTTACGACCCCCGGGGCATGCAGGGTATGGGCCTGGGGTTTGCTACCTCCAACAGGGGTGGCTGCCACCTGAGCGCCTATATGGTTGGACCTGAGGCGCTCGGGGTTCCAAAGATGGTGGATCGTTTCAGCACAGGCGGTAAGGCCGGTCTTACCATCACCCAGCAGAACATCAACGCTGCCGTTGACAGCCTGATCATCTGCCGTTTTATTAACCTGGCCGTATCGGAGGAGTATTTTGCCAGAGCATTGTCCGCGGCAACCGGTGTCGATTATAGGCCCCAGGACCTGCACCGCATCGGGGAGCGGATTTGGACCCTGGAAAGACTATATAACTTACAAGCGGGACTGGATTCCTCCTTTGACACCCTCCCTCCGAGACTGTTGGAAGAACCTATTGCAGAAGGTCCGTCCCTCGGTAAAACAGTCGAATTAAAACCTATGCTTGCTGAATACTACAGATTTAGAGGCTGGGATGCGGCAGGCATTCCCACTTCTAAAAAATTACAGGAGCTGGAATTGGAGGAATACTCGTGTTGAAAGATTTTCAGAAGATTGGCAGAGACCTTTTTCTTAGCGGCCTTAACAGCTCGCACAGCGGCAATCTAAGTGTGCGTTACGGGGATAGAATTGTCATCACGCGACGGGGTTCGATGTTGGGACATTTGGAAGAGCGTGACCTGATCGAAACGGGGCTTGCCAAGAACGACTCCAAGATCATCCTGGCTTCAACTGAAATCGGTGTCCACCGGGCCATTTACAAAGGGACCTCCGCTCTTGCCGTAGTACATGCCCACCCGGTCCACGCAATTGCCCTTTCCCTGCTTGAAGATCAAATCATACCCGTTGATTCCGAAGGGGCTTACCTGTTGCACAAAATCCCCGTGATTGGGGCGGAGCATACGATTGGATCTAAAGAATTGGAAAATATTCTACCCGGTCTTTTAAGTGAATATAAAATTGTGATGGTCCGCGGACATGGAAGTTTCGCGGTAGGCCAAATGATTGAGGAAGCCTACCAGTGGACTTCCTGCCTGGAACAGGTCTGCCGGATTATTTGCCTGACCCGGAGCCTCCATGGAGAGATGAAAGAAAAACGATTCGAAAAGTTTACAAGCTGGTAAAAAGGAACCTTATATCATGGATCTGCCGGCAAAATGATAATTAGGAGAGATTTTTTCTAAAATGAGTATTTTGGACTATCTCATTCACGGAAATTTGGCTATTCGCCAGGAAATCATCAATAAATTTTTGAAAAACCTAATTCAAGAAAACCGGTTGGTCCAAGATATTGAATTAAAAATAAGCCGGGGCCTGATTAACCTTGAGGCTACCTTATGTTCATCAGAGGCTTCAACTTATAAAGTCAACCTGGTGATGTCTCTAAGCAACTTCGCCTTCAACCGTAACAGCCGGTTTGTAGAACTGCCTCTCCAGGGTCCGGTTCTGATTTCCTATCAAGGATTGAATATCAAAGCCAGGTTGGAAGTGGTTATGGACCCTGATCCGGTAGCCCGCGCCGAAACCCCGGAGAACCTGCTCAGGCTGATGGAGTACCTTATGATTGAGGAAGATAAAATAACCATTGACTTTAACCAAATTCCAGGTTTTAATCAGCTGTTGCAAAAAAAGCTGGGCTTTTTGCTGAATAACCTGGAAATATCCAGGCTCGAACTGGGTGAAGGAATGCTTATTGTGCAACCTTCAATTAAGTTCTTCTGAGTTTACCTGTAAATTAAACGTGGAAACACATATTAACAGACATATTAAAATCACTTTCCCCGCAGAATACTATCAAACTCTCAAGTGTATTATGCTTTTTTGCTGTTTATCTCACTACCGTCAAGTTTCTCCGCCACTTTTTCCATCTTCAAATGTTTTTCCAAAAGCTCTAGTATGACGAAGCCGTGCTGAAGTAAGGTTTCCTTATCTACGCTTTCCTCCAGGGACGTTACTTGAGAAATTTTATCAAAATTTTTAGGGACCTCCAACTTATCGATGTTGCCGGACCTGGCCATTTCCACAGCAATTCTGCGGCCCCTGCCGGCTTTATCTTCCTGGTAATCAACATCAAGAAGCGCTTTGTTAAACCCGTCAAAAGCCTCGTAAAGCTGATTATGCTCCTCGTATAGACTGGCAATAAGCTCACTGAGATCTTTACCGGCGCCCTCGGAAAGCCCGGGGTAAACAGTCTCCTCTTCCGCCTTGAAATGGGGAATCACCACATTGCGAACCAGTTCTACGAACTCCCTGAGTTCCCAGATCACATTGACGCCTGCTTCACCATACTCAATGTCCTTGAGGTTTCCTTCCAGCTTGCTGATAATTCTCATCAAAGCCGCATGGTCGTCGTGAAATCTTTTCAGCCAGTCCAATTGCCAGACCTCCAAACCTTAAAAATACTCTTATATTACTCCCCGGCTGCCTTTAAGAGTTCATGCTTTAGCCTCAGGTAACTGCCGGTAAAATGAGCCGCGTTTTGCGCTTCACGGTGGTCGAAGCCGTAGGCCCGCCTGCTTACCGCCAGAACCGGCGGCGCCTGAATGCGTTTGGCCACACCCATGCCGGTATACAGCTTCCACCAGCGCTCCAGGTCATCAATAAATTCCGCGGGACCCGGAAACAGTTCTTTTACCAGGCCCGGACGGCAGCCTACCTTTTCTTCAAGGCATCCTTGCGCGTACCAGGTCAATATATCCTCTGGGGCGGCCCTTTTCCAGTGTTCCATGAAAGCCCTGAACAGGTAATCGTGATAAGGATAGACAATCGGGTCGCCCTTGCCCTGATCAACATCCTGCTCGCGTGACAGTTCAGCGCTTGGTACCAGGTCAATGATCTCCTGGGGTATCACGTTTTTCTGGTAGACTTGCTCGTTAAGATAGCGGGCCAGATCATAGACCTGGTGCTTCCAGAGATCGCCCAGCGCCGCCATAAACCCGGCCAGATCCCCGTACAAGGTAGAGTACCCGACGGTCATTTCACTTTTATTCGCGTTGCAGGTGAAGCCCCCCTCTACCGCCGCAGCCAGGGCGGCCAGGATCCTGGCCGAGCGGTCGCGGGCCTGGATATTCTCCAGGACAAAGGCGGACACAGATACCTTGAACTCACTGGCGTCAGTCAGGTCGGCCACAGGGGTCTGAGTCAATTGGTTATAGGTGTAGTCAACAACCTCCTGAATCGGCATAACCGTATACATGCATCCCAGGTTCTGGGCCAACCTGGCTGCCAGCCCCCGCGTGGTCCGGGAGTTAAAGACGCTGGGCATGTTGACCAGATATACATTCTTGGGCCCCAGCACCCTGGTGTAAAGGCAGGCGCTTACAGCCGAGTCAATACCCCCCGAAAGACCAACCACCACTTTCCTGATGTTTATCGCGGCTAGGAACTTACTGATACCATAATGAAGAGCCTGATAAATAGCCCCGGTATCCCAATCCGTGGGTACCTCGACCGGAACTAAGTTCTCGCCCCCGCTTTCCAGGTCTATTTCAATAATCTTCAGCTCCTGTGAAAAAGGACGGCAGAAGTCCACTATCTCTCCGCGTCTGTTATAAACCGTACTGTGACCATCAAAGGTGTATATCGTCTTGCCGTTATTTTGGATGCCGACATTATTTACGTAGATTAAAGGCGCCCCGGTCTCATTAACCTGCTTGGAAAACACACGGTTGCGCTTGTCATTCTTACCGAATGTGAAGGGCGAACTTGAGATATTAACAAACAGGTCCACCGGTCCATTGCGATGAATGGACGCCATCGGCTTTACAGCATAATCGTCGCTCCAGCCGTCTTCACAGAGGATACAGCCCACTCTGACCGGTTTACCTTCGATAGTAATATTTACAGGCTGCAAAAGCTCTCCGATAGTTTTGTCTACTTCCATGGACAGCTTGCGCAGGCTGTAAAAGTGGCGGGTATCGTCAAATTCACGGTAGTTGGGTTGGAGTGTTTTTATCCTGAACGGGTAGGGAAAGTTTTCACCGCCACAAAGCCGCCCACCTTGAGCGGCAAAAAAAGCATTATACTTGCGCACTCGCCCGTCGTCCCCTATTTTCCCCCAGTCAACACCTACATTGCCGAACAACACACATATTCCATCAGTTGAAGCTTCCACTATCCTGCGGCCATACTCCTCGCAATCCCTCAGATAAGCTTCATATTCCCAGGTGTCACCCAATAAATAACCAGGGATGGCCATCTCCGGGAATATGACCATTTGGGCTTGCGCCCGGCGAGCTTCCCCGATCATGTCCAGCATCGTGGCGCTATTTAAATCCGGCCTGCCCGGTATAACTTCCATCTGGCCTATTGCAATTCTAATCAATGTTGACACCTCGTTGCCTGGTCAAGAATTTCCAGTTAGTTGCTGTTATTATTGCCATAGTAGCATGTTCCTTTTTATTTGGAAACAAGTAAAAGCTATATTATAACTTTTTATCTTTTGAAAGCACAGCTTCCACAATCTCTTTATGGTAAGGACCGATAAAGGTGGTATTCTGGATCCCGGACAGGCCAGCCCACTTAAATTCGGTATGTTCATGGCTGAGGTTGATCACCGGTTTGGAACCATCACCCATACTATACAGGTAAAAGACACCAAAACGTTCGAAACTGTGGGGAAACTTCACTACGTAGGTTTTTAACAGCTCCAGCCCGCCTGTAAGCCGCAAACCGGTTTCTTCCCTTACCTCCCGCAGCAGGTCATCCACCGGATCACCAGATATATAGTGTCCGCCGGGAAGACCCCATAAACCTGCCACGCTATTGCCCTGATAGCCTGAATAACGAAGCAGCAGGACTTCTCCTTGGCAGACCATAACCACGTGTTGCATTACAGCCAGCAGCTTGTGTTTAAATCCTTGCATATTTCTCTCCTTAAATATTTACATATCTATACCATCATATCCCATTCCTGCTATAAAATTATAATAAATCTGAAAAATACGGAGGACTTGCTGTGAAAGTTGTATATCATGATATATTTCGTTTGGTTTATGACTATGACCCCGCTGCCGCCAAGGGCAGAATTGACTGCATCATTGATGAATTACACGGCGCTTACGAATTTATCGAGCCTGATCCGGCACAAGAGGCAGATCTGCTGCTGGTCCACCAGCCAGGCCATATTGAATATGTAAAGGGCAATGGCACGCTTTACCAGGTTGCCCTTTTTGCCGCAGGTGGAGCGATTAAAGCGGCTGAACTGGCATACCGGGGCGAACCGGCCTTCGCGCTGGTCAGGCCGCCTGGTCACCACGCCGGCAGAAATTCGTGCTGGGGTTTTTGCTGGTTTAACAATATAGCCATAGCCATTGAGAAACTGCGCCGCAGGGGAGCCGTCAACAAGGTCTTGATTGTTGATATAGATCTCCATTTTGGGGACGGAACAGACAATATTTATGAGGATGCCCCTGAGGTTAGCTATTATCATCTGTACGGTATAGACGGGCTCAGGCAGTGTCTCAGCGTCTACACCGACTGCGACCTGGTCGCTGTTTCGGCAGGTTTTGACATGCATATGAAGGACTGGGGCTTTATCCTCAGGACGGAGGACTACAAGACTATCGGCAAGCTAATAGCCGGCCACGCCCGCAGGTTTTGCGGCGGCAAATTTTTTGCCGTCCTGGAGGGGGGCTACAACCACCAGGTGCTTGGGAAAAGCGTCAAAGCCCTGCTGGAGGGGTTTGACGCCGGACGGTAAACCATCCTCGGCCAACCTCTTAAGCTTAAAAAAAAGCGATAGCTTTCAGTTATTCAAGACATAAACTGCAGATCCCTGCCTTGACATCCGCCTGCTCAATTTTTCTTCACCATCTCCAGCAAGTCGCTGCCGCCGGAAGAGGATGAAACTTATAAATGCACGCATTGCACAACAATTTAATGGTTTCTGCTGATTCTTAAAATTATTGAAAGCGATTAATTGAGCGGGAGGAATTCAAAAGCTATTTAAGAGCATTTAAAAGCATGCTAGTTGACAACATAATATCCTTGATCTAACATAGCACCATAACATCCTCAAAAAGGAGATTATTATGCATCTGGAAAGAAAGAACATTATAGACTGGGGCGTCACACTGGTTTTTGCCGTTCTGCTTGCCCTGGGTATACGCGCCTACGTAGCGGAAGCCAGGTGGATCCCTTCTGAATCCATGCTGCCCACCTTGAAAATTGGCGACCGGCTGATTATTGATAAGGTTTCATTCCATTTTAGCGGTATCAGCAGGGGTGACATGATAGTATTCGAGGCGCCCCCCGCAAGCAAGCTGGACGAGGTCCTGATTAAGAGAGTTATCGGCCTGCCCGGCGACACCGTTGCTATAAAGAATGGGATTGTCTACATCAACGGCGCCCCCCTGGACGAACCATATGAACTGGAAAAACCCAGAGACGATTATAAGGCTATAACCGTACCGGAAAACAGCCTTTTTGTGATGGGTGACAACCGCAACAAAAGTTACGACAGCAGGTTTTGGGGTGTGGTGCCGGAGGAACTCATCATCGGCAAGGCCGTGGCAAGGTTTTACCCATTTTCCAGCGCCACTTTTTTTACCCTGTAAAAAGAAACGACCAGCTATAAGAGCCGGTTGTATACCGAGAATAAGACAAAGCTGGAACCTCTCGTATAAGCCGGCTTTGTTTTTTTATTACATTGTTTTGGAGACTTGTGCGAAAATGAACCAACCTTGATTTTTCATCACATAATACCAATGAAAATGCATACTGGGGAGTGACCATGGGGAGACATATTTCACGTCATTTGCCTCCACCTGTCTCAACAATATTGCTCGAAAAGGCTTGACTTGCGGGCTTGGGGTTAACCTGGGTGCGTTCCTTAGCGCATGCGTAGCTTAAAGTCAAAGCCAAAATAGCGCGTAGCTACCGGATGGCTGTCTGTAGATGCGGTCGGTATGACGCTCTTGTTTCACAAATGGAGAATTGCGAAGAGAGCGGAGGATAACCCCAAGCCCACTACGCATGCGGCTTTTCGAAAACCAGCTAACAATGACCTTTACCATTGTGTTTCTGCATGAATGCAGAAGAAGTAGAATTTGCACCTATCGTTACTTCTGCTCAAATCCGATCCAGCGGACTTTATTGTCCTTTCTGGGTGGCGCAGGTGGTTTCTGGTCCGGGTAACCGATAGGGATAACCGAGACAAGTTCCTTTCCCTCTATGCCCATTACTTCGTTTATTTCGTCCTCCACGTGCTTGGGAGCAGTCATCCAGCAAGTTCCCAATCCCTCGGCCTTGGCCAGCAGCAGGATATTTTGAATCAAGGCTGCAGCGCTAATAAAACTGAGCAGCCTGCCTTGTTCATTTTGATACCTTTCGAGATTGTTCATTTCCGGGTGTATTTCAACAATTATCTTCGGTATGTAGACCAGCAGGATTACCGGGGCTCCGCCAAGGGTCCTAAAAAACTGCAGGGTAATGTTGACCATTTTCTCCGGGAATAACTTTTCAAGGTGCGGCTTAAAATATTTATTGGTTTTGGCGATAGCCTCCACCAGTTTTTCTTTCTGTTCACCCCGCACGGCTACTATCTGCCAATTCTGCCTGTTGAGCGCCGACGGCGCCCATAGCGCGTCCTCCAGTATCTTTGCAAGTACCTCTTGCGGCACTTCCCTGTCATGATACTTCCGTATGCTGCGCCTTTCCCTAATCAGTGCACTGATATCCATTTTACCACCAACCCTTTTGCTCAGCTTTTTCTGTATTAAATTGTATTTTTTGGCTTTCACCATGTCAATACATATAAGGTCCAAGTAGCACTTTGCATCAGTGGTTTGGGGCTTTCTAAAATGTAAGAGAAAGATTACAATTTTAATGAAGGGAGTGTGTTTTTTGTGACAAGTATTTGGACCTGGAAAAAAATCAGCTACCCCAACAAGCAGGGCTTGAAACTTGCCGGGTTGTTATATTCCGGTCCTGCCCGTGGAACGCTGGTTATTGTTTGCCATGGTTTTACCGGCAGCAAGGAAGGTGGTGGAAGGGCTGTCGCCATGGCCGAAGAAATGGGCAAAAAGGGCTATGCCACCCTCCTCTTTGATTTCAGCGGTTCTGGCGAAAGCGAGGGTATTTTTGCCGATATAACCCTGACCGGCCATATTGAGGACCTCGCCAGTTCCATTGATTACGTTCTGGAATCAGGCTTTCAACAGTTCATAACCCTGGGCAGGAGCTTTGGCGGGACTACCGTTTTATGCCACGCCACTCTGGACAAGCGCGTAGCCGGGGTATGTACCTGGGCGGCCCCGGCCGAACCGTCAAAGTTATTCAATGATTTCCGCGAACGGGGAAATGCAAAGGAGGGTAGCTTGATACCCCTGACAGATCACAGCGGCACGGTCATGGTCGGTGAAAAATTTTTCACCGACCTGGAACAGCATGACCCGGCCCACAGCGCCGCTATGATTGCCCCCCGGCCGCTGCTGGCTCTGCACGGCCAAAGCGACGCTGTGGTACCGGTTGCAAACGCCCGTATAATCTACAGTTCAGCAGGTTTTCCGAAGGAGCTCAGGATTATACCGCGGGCCGACCACCAGTTTACCCGGCACTACCGTGAAGCGTGGCAAATAACGTTGGCATGGCTGGCAGAACATTTTCCCTCTTAAGCGTAAAGCCTTAATCTGCTTCCACTATTTGAAATTTCTTTGTAGTGACAAAAACCGTATAATTTTATATTATAATATTCAAATAAGTATTTTAATGTATTGAGGGTGATTGACATGCCCAAAGCCAGCCACGACGTCTGCGACATCTTTTGTTTTAACGAAGAGAAAGTTAGCCTCCTCAAGCGGGAGATCAAGGGTATCGAGCAGCTCGCCCCTTTGTTTAAAGCTCTGGCCGACCCTACCAGGTTGAAGATCGTCTATGCCTTGTCCCGTGATGAGCTTTGCGTCTGTGATGTGGCCAGCATCATCGGTTCTTCCGTTGCGGCGGCCTCCCACCACCTGCGCTTGTTAAGGAGTTCGGGGCTGGCCAGGTACCGGCGGGAGGGCAAGATGGTATTCTACCGCCTTGCTGACGAATGCGTGGCCACAATTTTGGAAACAGCCAGGCGTCACCAGGTACACAACGAAAACCATTCCTGAAGCGGAGGAAATTACCAGTGCTACGACCAGAGCCGTTAGAAGACCCGCAAAACAAAAAAAATACATCCGGGACATGTGGTCTGGGCTGCTGCGGTTGTAGAGCCGCCTTACCAGAGCAGCAAAAGATTCCCTACGCCACCCCTTCATCTGTAGATACCGCAGGTAACAGCTATGAAGCCGGTCAGGCAAACCCCTCCCATATTGAAAATTCCAGCTACAGGCTCACTGGACTGAGCTGCGCGGACTGTGCGGCTAAGCTTCACCATAAGCTGGGGGAACTACCCGGTATCATTTCGGTGCAATTGAATTTTGGAACAGCCGCCCTGGAAGTCAGGCATACCTGTCCGGCCGGCGATATTGTCAAAGTTGTGAAGAAGTCAGGGTATGGCATTGAAGCTGCCGGCCAGGTTAAGCCGGTCGGGCTGAAAGGGCTTTTTTACCAGCAGAGCGTTATCCTGACAGCCATCTCCGGCCTGCTGCTCGGCACAGCTTTGGCACTGTCCCTGCTGGGCATAGAAGGACCGGTGCTGCCATCGCTTTATACGGCCAGTATCCTCACGGGGGGATATAAAGCCGCACGCAGCGGCCTTTACGCCCTCAAGAGCTTCAGCCTGGACATAAACTTCCTGGTTATCGTCGCTGCAGCTGGGGCTGTCGCCATCGGTGAGTGGTCCGAGGGAGCAACTGTCGTATTTCTTTTCTCACTTGGCAATATGCTCCAAGACTATACCATGGAAAAGAGCAGAAATTCAATCCGTGCGCTGATGTCTCTCGCTCCTAAAGAAGCCATGGTCAAAAGACGCGGTTTTACAATCAGCGCTCCGATTGATGAAATACTACCCGGCGACATCCTTCTGGTACGTCCCGGTGAGCGTATCGCCATGGACGGGAACGTCCTGTCCGGCTGCTCCGAGGTAGACCAATCGCCCGTTACCGGTGAATCCTTACCGGTTGCCAAAGAGCCCGGCGATAAAGTCTACGCCGGCACGGTGAACGGCCGGGGATTCATGGAAATCACGGTAACCAGGACCTCCCGGGACAATACACTGGCCAGAATTATCAGCCTGGTTGAGGAAGCGCAAGCTCAACGGGCGCCCTCCCAGCATTTCGTGGAAGCCTTTGCCCGCATTTATACTCCCCTGGTCATTGCAGCGGCTGCCCTCACCGGCTCGCTCCCATCACTTGTCTTCGGGCAGCCCTTTGCTCCCTGGTTTGAACGTGCGCTGATCCTGCTGGTGATTTCCTGCCCCTGCGCCCTGGTCATTTCGACCCCGGTCTCAATAGTGGCGGCTATCAGCAGCGCAGCCAGGAAAGGGGTCCTGATCAAGGGAGGAGCATACCTGGAAGAGGCCGGCTCACTTAAGGTGGTTGCCTTTGATAAGACAGGGACCCTCACCACCGGCAGACCGGAAATCAAAGAAATTTTCACTGCTCCCGGCTACACCCGGGAGAAACTGGTCGGCATCGCCGCAGCTATTGAATCCTGCTCCGAGCACCCGCTGGCCCAGGCCATCATGCGACTGGCAAAAGAGCGAGGTTTTGATATTCCACAGTGCTCGGCTTTCCGCTCTCACCCCGGTCAAGGCGCAACAGCAGAGATCGGAGGCGTCACTTATTTGGCCGGCAACCACAGGCTTTTTCAAGGGCTTGAAATACCACCTCTACTAGCCCAGAATCTCTATGAACTTGAAGAAGAGGGAAAAACTCCGGTTATTATCGGGACCGACAGCGAGGTCATAGGTATCCTTGCCGCAGCCGAAAGCTTAAGGGACAACGCTGCGAACACGGTCAAGGAGCTGCGTCAGGCAGGTATAGAACGCATCGTCATGCTGACCGGAGACAACCCCGGCGCCGCAGCCTCGGCCGCCTCCAGCCTTAGCGTGGATGAGGTACATGCCGGCTTGCTCCCCGAAGACAAGCTGCAGGTGGTAAACTCCCTTATGACTCAATACGGCAAGCTGGCCATGGTTGGTGACGGTATCAACGACGCTCCGTCCCTGGCTGCTGCAACAGTCGGCATAGCCATGGGTCCTACAGGGACTGATACAGCCCTCGAAACAGCCGACATTGCTTTAATGGCCGGCGAACTAGCCAGGATACCTTACATCATCCGCTTGGGCCGCAGCACGATAAATATTATCAGACAGAACATTGCTTTCTCAGTGCTGGTCAAAGCGATCTTTATAGCCCTGACTTTTGCAGGCATAACCAACCTTTGGATGGCGGTTTTTGCAGACACAGGAGCAGCGCTTTTGGTAATTTTAAACGGTATGCGCCTGTTGCAGGCGGATCAGAACAAGTTCCGGAGCTCGGTAGCTTAGTACATGCCTTTTGCAGAAATGCATGAAGCTATTGCATAATTTTTTCAGCAAATAGTCGCAAAACAATAACCCCGCCAAAAAGTCGGGGTTATTGTTTTGCCTTTACAAGAAAAATAGCTGATATCTTCCTGTCCTTTCTATAGTCGATAATATTACATAATATACTATTAAATATAAATATTTTAAATTTTAATAATATCATACATAGAAATTAAAGGAATTTTAAGAAATTTATAGAACTGTACTGTAATTTCAAAAATTAGGAGGCTAGTCTAATGGCCATGCTGACATTTTGGTCGAATTTATTTTTCTCTTTAAAGGTATATGTTGTTTACAATTACATTGTTTGGTTGATTCAGGAAAAAGTCCTTCAAGACACAGTAACATTATTATTGCCTCTTCTTTTCCCTGTTTTCTCTGTACAAGTAGCTATCCAGCTGATTAAAAATTTTGTATACAGGATGGCGAGCTTCGGTGTTCTTATCGGGCCATATTAGAAAAGTACGACAAGGAACGGTTCTCAAGTACTCAGCTCCGGAGACTATATCTTTACTAATCACCGTATGAAACTGTAAGATCTTACTAAAAAACATACCGATTCTTAATGGCGTTATTTATCAACAAAAATAATACAAAGAAAAAAAATCCCGGCCGGGAGTTCTTCTGTAAAATTTCTTAATTTATACTGGTAGATTTTTCACAGCGCCCTGCTAAAGAACTTTAAATCGAGCAAATAAGACAAGCGATATCACTACTCAACCTCCAGGCAGGTCTTAAGCCCCCAGACTACAAAAACAGTCAGGTAAGCCAGCTGCAACAGCGGGGCTGTCCAGGGCAGCTCCCAGCCAAGCGCTGCTGCGCGTAGTCCCTGGCTGGCCGGGGTCAGGGGCAGAAGCTTAATCACCCAGTCCATGGGAAAAGGCACACGGTCCACCGAGAAGAAGGTGCCGCAAACAAAAATCATCGGCGTGATCAGGAAGTTGTTGAACCTGGTCATATCGGGATGAGACCTAACTTTAAGCGCGGCCAGAAAGCCCAGGCTGGAAAACACCAGGCAGTTGAGCGACAACAGTACCAGGAACCGTAAATCGACATTGAACCTGGCTCCAAACAACAAGGCCAGGCCCATGATGATCGCTGAGGCATACAGTCCCCTGGCCGCCCCGGCCAAAATTTTGGCCGCGGTAAAAGAGTAAATGGTAATGGGCGCTACCATGTATTCCTCGAAGGTGCGGTCGTAAAGGCGGGCAATGGACAAAGGTGTGGCCACGGCGTTAAAACTGACATTCATGGTGCTCAAGGCCACGACCCCCGGGACGATAAAATCCAGGTAGGCTACTCCTCCGAGGCTTACGGTTTTACCCAGACCCCAGCCAAAAGCAACCATATATAAAAGCGGCGCCACCATTGAACTGGCCGTGATGGTCCACCATCTGCGTTTAAAAAAGAGAAATTCCCGCCATAGCACGGCCTTGAGACCGGCCATCACGCATTCTCCCTTTCCCCTGTTAATTTAACAAAAACGTCTTCCAGCGTGGCCTGACGGATTGAGAAAGAGTCCCGCAGTTGCTCCGCAAACTTAAGAGCCTCTTGCTGGTTTGGAAAAAGGCGCAGTTCAGTATGTTCATTTTTAAACTGCTCTACCACTACATGTCCTGCCAACTGCTTTAGTTCCCCGGGCGTGCCGTCCATGATCAGCCTGCCTTTTTTCAAAAGGCCGATCCGGCTGCACAGGTTTTCCGCTTCCTCAAGATAGTGCGTGGTAAGCATTATGGTTATACCCCTGACATTCAAGCTTTTCACTAAATCCCATACTTTGCGCCTGATAAAAACATCCAACCCGACGGTCGGCTCATCCAGGAAGAGGACCTTCGGGTTGTGCATCAACGCCCGCGCAATTAAAACCTTCCGTTTCATCCCGCCGGAGAGGGTATTGACCAGCGCGTCCGCCTTTTCTTCGAGACCTGTAAAGTCCAGCAACTCTTCCACCCTGCGCTTGGTCTCCTGCCGTGTCATATCGTAGAGCATGGCGTGCAGGCGCAGGTTTTCCACCACAGTGAGCTCAGGCTCCAGGTTGAGGTGTTGAGGTACCACACCTATCTCGTTCTTGAAACGTGTGTTATTGCGGCTGACCGGATACCCGCATACCTGGATTTTGCCTCCGGCCGGCATGGTTAAGGCGGTAAGCATCCGGATGGTTGTTGTTTTGCCGGCCCCATTGGGGCCCAGCAGCCCAAAAAATTCACCCTGTTTGACGTGCAGGCTAAGCCCCTGGACAGATGCTGTTTGCCGGTAATATTTTGTAACATTTTCCAGGATAATCATTGTGACCGGCCGTTTGAGCGCTTTTTTGCCAATATGGTAGACAGGTAATTGGGCATTTTGCATTCCCGGCCTTCCAGGGTATAGGTAATTTCCTCGTCCTCAAAACCGCACCTGCTGATCATAACCGTTTCCCCGTCAAAACCATGTTTTTTCAGCTGACCGGCCACCTGCTCGTAATTCTTGTAAACTTTCATGAGGACCAGGTTATCTGAATATGACAGGGCGGTCGCTATTTTGTCCTCTTCCAGGATGGCCGGAACGATGCTGAGAATATCATTGCCTTCAGCCAGCGGAAAATTTAAACGGCTGGCTGCCGCACAAAAGGAGGTAATACCGGGCACTGTCTCAATAGTAATCCCGTTGCCCTCGAGCAGCCTGTATATGTAGATATAGGTGCTGTATAGCATCGGGTCACCCAGGGTGAGGAAAGCGACATTTTTCCCTTCCTGCAATAAATCCAGGATGACGGTTTTATTCTGCTCCCAGGCCTCTGTCAGGAAACTACGGTCAAATACCATGGGGAAAGCCAGCTCAAGGATCCTGGTGTCATCCCGAATATAGTTTCCGGCTATGGAGAGAGCGATGCTGCCCTCCTTTTTCTCCGTACGGGGCGCAATGATGACATCCACATTCTGCAATAACTTTATCGCCTTCAGGGTAAGCAAGTCCGGATCCCCCGGCCCTACGCCTATACCGTAAAACACGCCTTTCATGGTAACCTCCACCCTTTTAACATTCTTTATCACTTGCCGTTGCCCAGTTCTTTGAAAACATCGGGATATAAAATACTCCCGACCTCAACGATACCTTCCAACAACCTCATGGTAGGCCTGGACATGATTTCCTCATTCAACACATATACCTGTCGTTCCTGGACAGCTTTTATAATCCGGAAACCGGGGCGGTTGTAGACGTCCTGTTCCCTGACCCGGTTCATTTCACCGTTTTGCACGATGTAGACATCAATATCATTGCTCCTGGTCAGCAGCCGCTCCTGACCGTAAGCCGCAATGGTACTCCCCTCCCTGACCGCCCTGGCGTCCGCGGCAATATTTACGGCTCCCGCCCGCTCCAGTACAAAGGCAGCGTTTGAATCTGACGTGCAGGTCTTTAGGTCGTCCTGGTTGGTTTCAAAAAAAACTCTCTTTCGTTCTTCCGGCGAAATTTGCTCGACTACTTCCTCGATTTCCTGCAGCTTCTTGTTAAAGCCATCCACAAGGTCCCCGGCTTCCTTCTCCTTTCCGGTTAGCTTGCCAAGTTTCTGAAGATACGTAAAGAATTGCTCGATGTTCTCCGGGTACAGGGTCACAACTGGTATACCCGCGGCTTCCAGTTTGGTGATAAAATCGGGATTGGCGTTTGATATAAAGGGCCTGCTTAAGACCAGATCCGGCCTGGCGGCAATAACCTTTTCAGGGTCTCCCCGGAAGCTGAACCCTGGTTTTGTCAGCGCTTCAGGCGGGTAGGTCTCATTACCGGAAACACCTACGATCTCCTCGCTCAAGCCCAGGGCGAAGAGGTTCTCCGTGTGGGCCGGGTACAGCGATACAATGCGCCTGGCCGTTTCTTTAAGCCTGATTTCTTTGCCGAGGTCGTCGACTACGACAATCCCGCCGGATTCCTCTGTTGGTTTGGATGAGCCGCATCCGGCCAGCATGCCAAAAAGCAGCAAGAAGATAAACAAAATTATAAGCTTTCTACGATGCAAAAACATTTGCTTTTCCTCCTTTTAGGCCAGTTCCGGCAAAAGCGACAGGTTATATACACCATTGCAGGTGTTTTTCTGTATTTGCACCTTGATTTTGAAAACCTTGCTTATAACTTCTTCGTTAAAAACCTGCTCTGCCGGACCGCTGCAGACCACCTTGCCCCTTTCCAGGTAGACCAGTTCATCACAAAATATACCGGCAAGGCTCAGGTCGTGCATCGCGGCAATTACAGTCAAGCCTTGCTCTACATTCATTCTTTTCACCAGGCTCATCAACTCGATCTTGTGGCAAATATCCAAATTGGAAGTGGCTTCGTCGAGAAAAAGCACTTCCGGCGTCTGGGCCAGCGCTCGCGCCAGAATCACCCGCTGTCGTTCACCGCCGCTCAAGTTGGTGATGGGCTTTTCAGCATGTTCCATAATCCCGCATACCTCCATACACCGGTACACTACCTCCAGGTCGGCGCCGGTAGACCTGGCAAAGCGGTTCAGGTGCGGCTTGCGTCCCATCATGACGATTTCCGTTACGGAAAAGGGGAAATTTATATAATAATCCTGTGGCACTACCGCAAAACTCCGGGCAATTTCCCTGCGGCTATAGCCGCTCAGGTCCCGGTCCTGCCAGAGAACGCGGCCGGAGGTAGGTTTCATGGCGCCGCTGAGCACACTGATTAAAGTCGTTTTGCCGCTGCCGTTGGGCCCGAGGAGCCCGTAAAAACCACCATGCCTGATTTCCATACTGACTTCCTGCAGTGCCGCTTGGATTCCGTAATCCATTGTTACCCGGTCGGTGTAGAGCAGGGCAGTTGCTTTCATGGCTGCCTCCTAGTAAATCTGCTTTTTGGCTTTAAGCTTGAAAATATAACAGAAAAAAGGTCCGCCCAGCAGGGCTGTAAGGACACCTACCGGGATCTCCGTGGCCAGAAGGCTTCTGGCAATGGTATCGGCGCCACAAAGGAGCAGGGCTCCGCCCAAGGCCGAAGCCGGGAGCAGGATGCGGTGGTCGGAACCCACCAGCATGCGCATCAGGTGGGGCACAATCAGACCCACAAAGCCGATGACTCCGGAGACAGAAACGCAGACCGCCGTCATCATTGACGAGGCCACGAGCAGGATCGTGGTCACCTGGCCGTCATTGACGCCCAACTGCCTGGCCTGTTTTGTGCCCAGGCTGAGTACGTTGAGGTCGTCAGCAAAATAGCAGCAAACAGCAATGCCAACCAGGACCGCGGGCAGGCACAGGTAAACATGATGCCAGCTCCGCGAGGCAAAGCTTCCCATCAGCCAGAAAACGATTGAGCCCACTCCTTCCCCGGCCAGGCTCTTTACAAAGCTGATGGCCGCAGAAAGAATGGCGCTGACGATAACACCGGAGAGAATCAGGTTGGTCACAGCCAAAACCCCGTCAGCCAAAGCCAGACCGTACACTACAGCCAAAGCAAGCAGTGCGCCGGCCAAAGCCAATAATGATATGGAAAGGCTTGCCAGGTCACCAGGCAGATAGATCCCGAAGAAGATGGCCAACGTGGCCCCAAAAGCAGCTCCGGTAGAAACACCAAGGGTATAAGGATCGGCCAGCGGGTTCATCAGAAGCCCCTGAAAAACGGCGCCGGCGGCGCCCAGGCCGGCCCCTACCAGAACGGCTACAATGATCCGCGGCAGCCTGATATCCATGAGTACTGCCTGGTGTACATCATCCAGCGCTCCGGATGTGGCGCTGCCGGCGCTAAATGATGTGAATATAATCCGCGCTATCTCCGCAGGCGGAATCTTGACCACGCCCTGACCGGTAAAATAAAGGCAGGCGGCCACCAGCAGGACGGCCAGTAAAACTATCACCCAAAGCCTTTGGCGCTCTTTTTTTTTGAATTTCAGTACAAACTCCTGCTGCATTGAGACCTGCCCGTCGCATTGATATCTTGATAATGACATATCCGGTTAATTGAGCAGTCAAGGTTTCATTTAAGAAAGCTCGAGGAATCATGATCTATTAAAAAATTGACTATTGTTTGAAAAGTGATCCCGGCAGGCTGCGCCTGCCGGCCCCTTGCGCGGGGAAACCATACGAAAAGGAGGAGATATAACATGGAAAAGCCCGGCTTATAGCAAAAGCCGGGCTGTCCAAAAAAGGCTTAAAACCTTCTCATAGATCCCTTTAATGCGCCTTCCTTTCCGAGGCAGGAGGCACGTGACTTTTGCCCAGGCAGGTCTACTGACTTGTGTTTCGCTGCCGGCTCCACCTTCCCAGGCCTTGACCCAGTGGTATTTGGAGCGGCTCCACACTTACAGTGGCCGGACCGTCCGGGACTTGCACCCGGTTCCCTTTTCATCCCCGTAAAAATGGGGACACCTGCAACAACTTATTTTGTTGAAATTATACTAACATTGTTTTCGATGTTTGTCCATATATTATTTATTCTGCCTGATGCAACCTGCCTTGATATTTTCTTCCTGGCTGCAGAATTAAAATATTTGGATGCAATAGGTCTGCGCAAAGTCAACGCGCCTTACTGCAGCAGGTTATTTTCGCGCTCCGTCGGGTCGTATAACAAGCCCGGCGACTGCAGCCTGTTTTCATAAACGGCGTCATTTTCCTTATAAACCGCAGGGTCATAGGACTGGCGCAGAATCTCTTCAAGCTCGGCAATCAGAGGCAGGCGGGGATTGCTTGTTGTACACTGGTCTTCGAAAGCTTTTTCGGCCAACTGTGGAAGCTTGGCCATAAACTGCTGCCGGTCAACACCCAGTTCACTGAATGTCGCCGGGACACCCAGGCTTTTGTTCAGGGTCCGCACCGCATTGACCAGGCTGCGCACACCCTCTTCGGGAGTTGCCGCGGGAAGGCCGAGGTAGGCGGCTATCTGACGGTATTTTTCAGTGGCAACAAAGTGTCTGTATTTCGGAAATGAAACAAATTTCGTGGGCAACGCAGCATTGTACTCAATTACATACGGGAGCAAAATAGCATTCGCCCGGCCGTGCGGGATATCAAATTCCCCCCCCACCTTGTGGGCCAGGCTGTGGTTGATGCCCAAAAAGGCGTTGGTAAAGGCCATGCCCGCTATGGTTGAGGCATAGTGCATGTTTTCCCTGGCCAAACTTTCGCCCTCCTGCCAGGACCGCGGCAGGTAGCGGAAAACCAGGTCGATGGCCTTTAAGGCCAGGGAATCGCTAAATTCTGAAGCCATCACCGACACATAAGACTCAATTGCGTGAGACAAAACGTCCAGACCAGAGTCGGCAGCCAGAGAGCTGGGTAACGATTCCACGAAATCCGGGTCGACAATGGCCACGTCCGGCGTTAATTCGTAGTCCGTCAGGGGGTACTTGATATCTTTGCCCCGGTCCGTAATCACGGCGAAGGCAGTCACTTCCGAGCCGCTGCCGCTGGTCGTAGGTATCGCCACCAGCCTGGCCTTACGCCCTAATTTGGGGAACTTATAGGTCCGCTTGCGTATGTCGAGGAACTTAAGCTTTAAAAATTCAAATTCAACCTCCGGGTGCTCATAAAACAACCACATCCCCTTGGCCGCGTCAATGGCGGAGCCCCCGCCCAGAGCAATGATCGTGTCGGGCTGGAAACGCTTCATGATATCGCGGCCTTTCAGCACCAGTTCCAGCGAAGGGTTGGGCTCAACCTCGCTGAACACCTCCACCTGGGGCCGTTCTGTTCTCTTTTCCAGGTGGTACCTGATCTTGTCGAGGTAGCCGAGCTGTACCAGCGGCGGATCGGTTACGATAAAGGCCCGCCTGATTTCCGGCATTTTGGAGAGATACTGAACCGAGCCCCGTTCAAAGTAAATTCTCTCCGGCACCTTAAACCACTGCATGTTGACCCGCCTTTGAGCCACCCTTTTAATGTTGATCAGGTTAACCGCGCTGACGTTGGCGGTAGTGGAGTTTCTTCCGTAGGAACCACAGCCCAGTGTCAGGGAGGGTGTGTTGGTATTGTATATATCACCTATGGCTCCATGCGAGGAAGGTGAATTGACAATAATCCTGCCCACCGGTATCCTGCTCGAAAATTCTTCAATGATACCGTCATCAGACGAGTGAATCACGGCTGAATGGCCCATCCCGCCGAATTCCACCATTTGCCGGCAGCGTTCAATACCCTGCCGGACCCCATCTACAATATAATAGGCCAGGATGGGGCTGAGCTTTTCCCGCGACAGAGGGTACTCCGGCCCCACCCCGTCCAGCGGCACAACCAGTATTTTAGTTGCATCAGGTACGCTAAAACCGGCCATTCCGGCAATTGTCGCAGCCTTCTTGCCGACCACCTCCGGGCTCATCGAGCAGGTTTCGCCACAGGTGGCCAAACTTTCCAAGCTTTTCGCCTCCTCAGGAGAAACAAAATAACAGCCGTTCTCAACCAGGAGACCTTTCACCTCTGACGCCACCTCGCGGTCGACGATTACCCCCTGTTCAGAAGCGCAGATCATCCCGTTGTCAAAAGTTTTACTTAAGATCAGGTCTGTGACGGCCCTTTTTACGTCGGCGGTTTTTTCTATGTAACAGGGCACGTTGCCCGGCCCCACTCCGAGGGCCGGCTTGCCGCTGCTGTAAGCGGACTGGACCATTCCCGCTCCTCCCGTGGCCAGGATCAACGCCACCCCCGGGTGAGACATCAGCATCCTGGTGGCGTTAAGCGAGGGGCGTTCAATCCAGCTGACGCAGTCAACCGGAGCCCCGGCGGCCACTGCAGCCTCCAGCACGGTTTTCGCGGCAGCCACGCTGCTTTTCTGTGCCCCGGGATGAAAGCCGAAAACAATCGGGTTTCTGGTTTTAATTGAAATCAGGGACTTAAACAGCACGGTAGAGGTGGGGTTGGTTACCGGTGTAACGCCCGCAATCACTCCTACCGGTTCGGCTATCTCATAATAGCCCTCTTCCTCATTCTCATGAATCACGCCCACAGTCCGGTGAGCTTTAATATCGTGATAAACGTATTCCGTCGCGAAGATGTTCTTGGTGATCTTGTCCTCGTATACTCCCCGGCCGGTCTCCTCCAGCGCCAGCTTGGCCAGTTCCATATGCCGGTCCAAACCCGCCAGGGCCATGGCCTTCACAATCCGGTCCACGTCCTCCTGGCTCAACTCCATCATCCGCCGCAAGGCTTCCTGCGCCTTTTCGATCAGGGCGTCGATCATCTCCCTGTCTTTAGTATCGTCTTCCCCTTTTCTCCCCGTCATGCCCATCCCTTCCTTTTAAAAGAACTATATATTAAGAAGTATCTCCGCCAGGAGCAGTAATATTCCGCAACGGGAAGATCAAGAGCCGCCGCCGGCGGCAAAATAGCCGTAAAGCTAATTCTGCACAAGAAAGCCCGTATAACGCCTAGAGGGCTTTCACCAATTGTGAAAAAAGATAAGACATTGTACAATAAAGGAAACATGTCCACAAACCCGTATATGTGCTTTTTGCAAGCGAACCTATAGCTTTATGTATTGCAACTCTTGGGCATGGGTTTAGCTGGAACCCGAGATATTCTTTATAAGGAAGGGGGACCTTGTCTTGCTGAGCTGCGCAAAATGTGGAAGGTATACCTGTAGAGAGGGGAAGCCGGGGAACTTGCCTCAGGACTGCCCGATGCAGTCCTATGGGGCAGTATACGAAGAGGCCGGGCAGGCCTACCAGGGAACAGACGGGCGCCTGGCCTACCTTGCGGCCAAAGTCGAGGCAACCGGCTACGGGATATGGCCCAGACTGCGTGAAATCATGGAGTTCTCAAATATGGCTGGTTTTACCAGGCTTGGCCTGGCTTTCTGCGTAGGGCTCCGCCGGGAAGCCCTGGAGGTTACCAGGATACTGGAGAACAATGGTTTCACCGTGCTGTCTGTCATGTGTAAAACCGGGGCAAAAGCCAAGGAAGAGCTGGGCATACGGGATGAAGAGAAGGTCCGCCCCGGCCAGTTCGAAGCCATGTGCAACCCCATCGCCCAGGCCAAGCTCTTAAATGTTGAAAAACCAGATTTGAATATCCTATTAGGCTTGTGTGTCGGACACGATACCCTGTTTATCAAGCATTCCGACGCGCCAATAACAGTCCTGGCGGCCAAAGACCGGGTTACAGGCCACAACCCGCTGGCGTCCATTTACGCCTCCCATTACTTCAGCGGCAAGCTGCAGGTGGACAAATAAACAGTTTAACATTCATTAGATAACTAGGTTTCTCCTTATTTCAAAATTCCGGCTTTTTTATGTAAATTTAGTATTCTTGCTACATCTTTCTCGGAAATCAAGTGAACATTATTTATCATTTGAAAAGTATGCTTGCGCTTGAACAGCAAACACTTAACACCCCGGAACACCCAGCAAACCGGCAGCAAAAATGGCAGTTTACCCAGGAACGGATACTGTATTTTCATATGCTCCAGTCCAGGCAAAAACAACTTCAGACAATATCTATACTTCGCTGGCCAAACAGGTCTATTTTCGCCTGCGTACGTGTTCATAGCAGATACTGTCGCATTTTTATTTGTGCCGTAGACCCCGCTGGAAAATATAAAGTCCGCCAATTCATCATAAAACGCATTGCTCTGTGCATTGCCGAACCACACCTCGGCGAGCCTGAGGATGTTTTTTGCAAACTCCCGGAGCTTGATTTTCTCCAGCTCTGCTTGTATGTAGTCCCAATCCATTTCATTCCCATAGCGGGTTTTGTATACCCATATATCCATAATGGAGCGGATGCCCGTCCCACCAGTCGTATAGTGCTTTGTGAGATGCATCATGATATAAACAAAAAAATCCTCATGGGAAAGCTGATAGGTATATTTGCAGCCGTCTTTCAATTGTTAAAATGACTGTACCTTTTGAGGGTACCGATATATTCGATTCAAACAAATCTCAGTCCAACTACGTGTTCATTCCTCTACAATAAATAACTCGCGAAGATAATCTCTGCGACCGTGCAATATTCTATGTATGATAACGGTATTATCTATTATTCTGTAGAAAACAAGATATGGCCGAACAACGATAAACCGATATCCACGATTAATAAGGGTATACTCTTCTTCCGACAATACCGAACCCATATTGGGAAAAACTGCAAGCCTGGTTATTCCTTCAGTTATTTTTTTCAGCAAAGTTTCTGCGCCAATAATATTATCCCTCGATATGTATGAGAAAATCTCATCCATATCGTCAACTGCTATCGGCGTATATCTAATCTTATACTTTTGCGGCATCAATCTTCCTCTGCATTCTTGCGGTTACTTCATCGTGTTCAAGCAATTGCTCACCTTCAGCAAGCTGCTTTTCCGCAATCAGTAACTTGGACTGCAATTTAATGCGGGCCTCCATACGCCGGAACGCATCATGACTCATAACAACCAAGTCTGCTTCCCCATTACGTGTAAGCACAACCGGCTCGTCAAGCTCATGACAGTATTTTGAAAAGCCATTATAGTCCTGTCGGATGGTTGTTGATGGCTTAATATTCATCTTGCAGACATCCTTTCAAATAACATTATTATAACTATATTCTATCATTTCTATAACATAACACAAGATGGTGTCTACCTTAATTCTATTTATTGCCCGCAGAATTGGAGCTTTCTCTACCAACGTAGGCGATAGCCTGGGCACGGTTCTCCAGGTGAAGCAGCTCGATGATTCTTTCCATATGATACTTGACGGTGCGCTCGCTTAAGCCAAGGGTGGCTCCCACTTCCTTGTAGCTCAGGCCTTTGGCCACCAGGCCAAGCACTTCAGCCTGCCGCGGGGTCAACCGGCCGGTGTCCGCTTCCGGGCCTGTGGCCTTCTCCGGGCCGGCGGCTTGCTCCGGGCCGGTTTGCACCTCCGGCTCTTTTTCAGCCGCCTGGCGGGCGAATTCCTCCAGCAGCCGGGCGGCCAGTCCGGGAGACAAAGGGGCTTCACCCTGTTCCAGGGTGTGCAGCAGGGCGATAAGCTCCTCCGCATTGAGGTTCTTCAGCAGGTAGCCGGACGCCCCTCTTTTGACGGCCTCAAACAGGTTTTCGTCATCGTCGAAGGAGGTAAGCATCACTATTTTTACTTCCGGCATTTCCTTTTTGATGATATCAAAGGCCAGATAAAAGGGACATATTGAAAATGCATGTCAGCTCCCCCCTCCGGTGATTATTTGCGCTATTGTTTCATCAAATCGGCAAGAATCACTTCGCTGACATTCCTTTGCAGGCAGTATTCCATAAGCCTCATTTTTGCCAGCTTACTGGGGATGGTGCGGCCGTTCTCCCATCTGTTGATTGTAGAAAAACTGATATTCAAATCACGGGCAAGCTGTTCCTGTGTTATCCCCAGCCGGCCAGGAGAGTTTTGACAAGTTCACGAAAGCTTATAAACACACCTCCACAATGTATTATAGCATGTGCTATAGCATGTTATAATACGGGTGATTCAACTAATGAAAAATTCTCCAGGTGCTCCGGTACACTCGAAGTCTAAAATAACAAAAGCAAAAAATTAGAATTTTTTATGTAAGACTTGACACTGGCTAATGATAACTACATGGGCAACGGTTTGAATAGCTCAGCATCACCAATAGGAACCAAGCTGAAGCCGGTCAGCACATAATGGGAATCCAGCACATTTTTTTCCAGTACCCAAACCTCATGCCCTCCTATACCCCAGAAACAGGCCTCGTAATTATCCCTTCCCTGTGACACTGCAGTGCTGTTTCCTGTTGATGGATCCAGGATTTCTATTACTTTCTCAACCTGTGCCTCACCGGGGCTTGGCAGATAATGCATTGTTAGAATACGGCCGTCAGAAGCATAGGAAGCGCTGGTGTATACCTGACCGGCCTGACCCAGATCAAAAGACTTTTGCAATGCCCCCGTACCGTCATATATTTCGATTAGTCCTCCTTTGGCAACCTTGAAAAGCCTGCCCCCGCCAGAAACTGCAGTAACATAGCCACCCTGAGCATACTCATTATTATTCTCGCCGAGGTCAGTGATTTTTCTGCCGTTCAAATCCATGATGTGATGGTAATACACGTCGTCCCAGCCGCTGACCACGTGTAGAGATTCACCGGGGACAATCCACCCCGCGGAACGAAACTTGCCTGTTTTCTCCGGGAATAACGGCTCAATGCTTCCGTCCTCTACCGAAATTTTAGCCATGCCCTGCAGGCGTCCCGCCCCGTCACCGAGCTCCTGACCCAGATCGTTAAAATAAAACAGGTGTTGGCCGTCAGGATACCAGACCGGATACCAGTCCTCGGTTGCTTGGGTTAGCCTTTTTTGATTATCACCATTCCTGTCACAGACCCATAAGCCGCTCTTCCCCCGCGTATAGGCAATCATCGAGCCATCAGGGCTGTAGGAGCCGTAATAGGTTTCCTCCGCAAGAGTATTGACGGCGCCCTCCTGCAAGGAAAACCGGGTCAGGTTGCTGTCTTTTACGTATAGGACATTTTCTCCGGCCGGATCCCAACCCAGAGCGCGAATGGTATTCCCCCGATCCAGCGTTGTTATTTTTTCTGTCACCAAATCCAGCAGCAAAAGACTGCTCTCCACCCCCGCCTCAATGCCAGGCGGGTAATTATACGCGCTGAATACAGCTTTTTTTCCGTCGTTGGTCAAACGCAGATCGTTGTTATAGCCCGTAAATACCAGGTCACCAAAGCCGATAGTCCTATTGACAGGGTTAGACTCGGATTCACAGTAGACGTTAAGGATGCCGGCGCTTTCTTCTCCCTTGTCATTAACTGCCGTACCGTACAAGGTTAGAACGGCAATAACCATTAGGACAGGAACAACCAACAGTATTTTGGCAGGCGGCATGCGATCTCTACTCAATCCAATCCTCCCCTTTTTCAACCGGTTAATGTTCAATCCTTTTAATTGGACGGTTGCCGGCATTTTCAGGTTCATACCCTCCAAAATTACTGCGTGCCCTTGTTTTTATCAAAATAATTGCAGGATTCACTTTTTAGCGGGAGAATACTTAACAGGATTAAAATATTAGAGGTGTAACATGAAATACATCATATTGCTCGGAGACGGTATGGCTGACGAACAGTTGGCCGGCCTTGGCGGCAAAACTCCGCTTCAATTTGCCTCCACCCCCAACATGGATTTTGTCGCGTCATACGGTGAAATAGGTGTTGCTGGAACAGTACCCGCAGGCTTTCCACCAGGCAGCGACGTAGCCAACCTTTCAGTTATGGGCTACGACCCGCGCCTTTACTACACAGGCCGCTCACCGTTGGAGGCGGTCAGCATGGGCGTCGAGCTGGACAGCGACGATGTGGCTTTTCGCTGCAACCTGGTTACCCTTTCCGATGAGGAACGTTATGAAGATAAGACCATGGTGGACTACAGCGCTGATGAAATCACCACCGCGGAGTCGGGAAAAATTATTGAGGAAGTAAAAGCCCGCCTGGAAAGCGCACAATTAAAATTTTACCCCGGCTTTGGCTTCAGACACCTGCTTGTCTGGAAAGGCGGGCCGCCAGACGGTGAACTCACACCTCCCCATGATATTTCGGGAAGAGTGATCGGACCTTATCTGCCAAAAGGTCAGATCGGGGAAATACTCTTGAACCTGATGAGGGAAAGCGCCGGCTTTTTGCCCGGACACCAGGTCAACGCGGCCAGAACCGGAAAGGGCTTGCGGCCTGCCAATGCCATCTGGTTCTGGGGCATGGGCAAGAGACCACGGATGCCAAAATTCTATGACCGTTACCGGCTGAACGGCTCGATTATCTCGGCGGTGGATTTGATCAAAGGCATCGGCATCTGCGCCGGCTTCAATGTGGTTGAAGTGGAGGGAGTCACCGGTACCGTCAACACCAATGCCGACGGCAAGGTCCAGGCTGCTCTTGATGAGCTTGGCAAAGGCCGTGATTTAGTCTACTTGCATGTGGAGGCGCCGGACGCCGCATCGCACCGGGGAGAGCTCGACACCAAGATTAAGGCCATTGAAATGGTTGACCGGATGCTCGGCCGTTTGCTGCACGAGCTTGACATTTACGATAGCTATAAGATTATGGTCCTGCCCGATCACCCCACCCCGCTGGCGACTATGACTCATGCAAGCAGCCCGGTACCCTTCGCCATTTACTCTAAAGGCCAGAATAAAAAAACAAACCGCACTTACGACGAACTAACCGCCTCAAAGGGGTTGGTCATAAAAGCCGGCCATGAGCTGATGGACTATTTTGTGCTGGGTAAAACAGGAGGCTTTTGACGGGTGTTTTCTCTGATCCTGCCTCAACCAGATAATCGGGTAGGGCTTCATTCACAGCTTAACTTTTAATTCGGTACTTCCATCACATCTATTAAATCTATCAGCATGACCTCCTTCAATTCTTGCCTGGAAAGATGAGGAGACATATCCTCAATAGGTCTATTTACAACAAGTTTAGGGTTTACACAAGTAGTTTGTTCTAATTTCACATCTACGAATGATGGTCCATTTGTTTTTAAAACTGTTTCAATAATATTCCGTGAATATATTGGAGAAATATTAATATAGGATGGAATCCCGTAGGCTGTTGCCACCTCTCCCAAGTCAGGACAACTATAACCTTTAACAGTAGATTGCTGCCGGCCACCAAAATACATATCCTGAAACTGTCTGACCATCCCTAAAGACTTGTTGTTCATTAAAAATATCTTAATGGGAAGGTTATGGCTTGCAATGATATCAAGTTCCTGGATATTAACCTGAATACCACCATCTCCTGCGATAACAATTACCCTCTTACCAGGCGCCGCCTTTGATGCCCCTATCGCTGCCGGAAGCGCATAGCCCATGGCGCCCATACCACCTGAAATCAGCATCCTCTGCTGTTTTTTGATTCGGAAAGACTGCGCAGCCCACATCTGATGCTGCCCTACATCAAGGCAGATTATATCTCCTTCATCGCATAATGAAGATAGCAATTCCATAAAAGTGTTGGGCTCTAAGTTTCCGGACTGAACCGGCTGGCGAATGGTGGAGTATTTTTCCCTGTAGCCCTCAATAATTTTAGACCAGGGTGATAAATCAGCCTTTACGGAGCCTTCCAGTTTAGTGTTAATCCTACACAGAAAATCCCTGACATCACAGCTTACAGCTAGGTCAACCTTCACCTTTTCATTCAGTTCCACTGGATCAATGTCAACATGGGCCTTTTTTGCGGCACGGGCAAATGTGTCAGGCCTTGTACCTGTCTGGCGGGTATCTAACCTGGAGCCCAGTATTAACAGAAAATCGCAATTGGCCAGGATGAGGTTGCTGTAACGATTTCCATAAGATCCTACCATGCCGAAAAAGGCAGGATTATTATGGGGCATGGAGTCTAGCCCCATTAATGAAGCTACTACTGGAATTCCGGTTATTTCCACCAGTAAACCAAGTTCGTTAACTGCCCCGGCTGTCCGGACTCCTCCGCCTACAAGTAATAATGGCCTTTTTGCCTTCTTTATAAGACTTATTACCTCATCTGCAGCCGCGTCACTATTGCATAAATCTGCTTTGGGTATTTTACTAAACTCTTCACTGTCATAGAAGCCTTTTAATTTTTCTGGTTCAATTTGAGCACGCTGTACGTTCATGGGGAGATCAAGAAGCACGGGACCAGGTCTACCACTCCTGGCAAGATATATGGCTTTCTCTAAATGATACCTGATTTCTTCCGGGGCAGTCACTAATACCGCATACTTGGTAAGATGTTTTACAACACTCACGATATCCGTTTCTTGGAACCCCATTTGACGTATGGGTCGATCAAATTTATATTCGTACGTATTTACCTGGCCGGTAATAAATAAGCAGGGGATTGAGTCAAAATAACAGCTTCCAATTCCGGTAACCAGATTTAGCGCCCCAGGACCGCTGGTGGCTATTGCTACGCCAAGGTTTCCATTAATACGGGCGTAGGCCTCAGCCGCAAAAGCCGCTGCTTGTTCATGATGTACCGATACACATTGGATATCATCCCTATAATAAATAGAATCAAGAAGATGCGTTACAGCCCCGCCAATTAACTCAAAGACATGAGCCACACCTTCTTTAGCTATGAAGTCAATAACATAATCCGAAAGCTTCATAAAAATACGGCTCCTTCTTATGGATAGAGTTCCAGGTTTTCTCTAATCCATGCAGTTGTTTTTTTAAGCCCCTCCCATAGCGATGTATTTGAAAGCCACCCGAGTTTTGTCTTGATTTTTCCAATGTCGGCTACCCAGGAACCCGGCTCAGGCCTATGGCTGTTTACCATACCCCACCTTGGCTCCAATCCGTTTCCAAGCATGTTTGTAATCAGGGAAACAACTTCTCCAATAGAATGTTGCTTCCCTGACCCAATATTGAAGATTTCCCCCCCGGTTAAAGGAGTCTTCATTACTTTCAAATAGCCATCTAATACATCATCAATATAAACAAAATCCCGGCAGAATTCCGGGACCGAAAGTACCGGCGGCTCCCCTCTTAGGAGTGATTTTATAACATAGGGTATCAGTCTTTTAGGGTCATCCCATGGACCATAAGGTGAAAAAAGGCGTAGTGTTACAATAGGCAGCTTCTTCACAATAGCCTCAGAGCGGCAAAAGAGAGTTGCCGCTGCCTTTGAAACGCCATAATCTCCTACCGGTTCCAGAATGTCACACTCACTCATAGGCGCCGTCTTAATTCCATATTCTGAGGAACTACCAGTATTGATAAAACAATCAAATCCTGTTTTTTCGCAGGCTCTTAATAGATTAATGGTCCCAATTAGATTAGATTCTATAATGACCGATGGGGTTTTTTGAAAGGCAAACCCACCATAGGTTGCCAGGTGGCATATTATTGCCGGGGCTATTTTTAAAACTTCCTTTGCAACATTGCCGGCATCCCGCAAATCTACTTCATATTCGGCCACACGTCCTAATAAGTCTTTGATACGCCACTTATTTGAATTACGACGAGTAAAGATATGTACATCATACTCCAAATCAACTAACCGGCGTGTAAGACAGGAACCGACAAAACCAGTCGCGCCTGTAACTAATACTTTCATTACTATTTAACACATCCACAAAATGTTTCATATTGAAGCTAATGAAAGCTCTTATAACCTTCCCGCTTTTCCCATTTTCAAAATGATTTTGCTTGCCAGGTTATTGCCATTGTCACACCCCACTGCACATATTTATTCCATTATATGCCACATAGAAGCAACATGTTACAAAGTGCACTAGAAGAATTACAAAATTATTATTGATATCCATAATTTGTATTTAATGGTACCATAAAACTATTCTTTGGAATAAGTTAGTAATGTAATAAAAAAAAGAGGTGGTTTAATGTCCCGTCAGATTCTGCAAAATAGAGGATTTGAAAATGAACTTGCCAGCTATGTCACCCAGGGCAAAGTCACAATTAACACTGATATTGCCTATAGCGGCATGAAATCAGCGCAACTTCTGTCTACTCCACTATCAACCGCTGAAATAGCACAAGTAGTATTCTTGATCCTGCCTGGCGCTCAGGTCAGGTTATCATTCTTTGCCAAAAGATTCGTTGGCGAAAATGCAACAAATATATCGAATATCAGGGCCGAAGTTAATTTTGTTAACGCGTTTGGCGTGGTTATACCACCCGGTATAGTAATGGCAATCAGGGGTTGTGACATTAGTGAAAATGCTTGGAACTATTATGAGGGGTACGCTGAAGCGCCTTTTGGTACTTTGGCTGCGCTGGCGGTTATTCGTCTGGAACCGCCTACCAGCGGGACCAGTAGCTTGCTGGTTGACGACCTGGCGCTTGTTGTCGAAGTAGGAGCGCCTGTACCACCGCCTCCACCACCCTCGGCATCCCCGATTTACCATGAAATCCCTGGAATTTTTACGGACGCTTCCGTGAACAACAGTGACGCCGTAGGCCCTGCATTCTCAATCCAGCAGTGAAACCCGAATTAGAAAGAATACATTTAATACGATACTAAACTCTTTATCAAACAACGAAAGAACCCCCTCTCCACCGTGAATTAAACACTGTTAATTGGACACAATTAAAAAGCCCTATCGTAGAACTCTAAGAGATAACACGAGCTGACACCGTTTTTCGTACGGTGCCAGCTCTGTTTTAAATAAATTCGATCTTAATTATAAAACTGGACGTAGTCAGCTATCAGAGTTCTTCCATTCTCCCTTAATAACGTATTTATCTTCTAATCCTATCAGATGAACGAGTATGCAGCCATTTACCTTTCGAGGGAAACATAAAGGTAAAAAAAGCACCCCTTAAATGGGGGACAGATTGAAGACAAACCTATAATTTCAAAATTGTGCTTTTGTAACCTTTGAATTTAAAGGAATTATAAGAGGCGTTTTTTCTAAAAAAGGGCTTTGTCGACAGCTTGACCCCTAACATTTAAAAGTAATATACCGGTTTTCGTGGCACGGTATGCCTTCATAAGCCGGTTTTACGTTTTCCGGCGGTATAAACGACACCGGGGCCTCCTGCTGTACCGGTGGTGTAAGGACTAAGGGTGGCTCCAGTACGGGGATAAACACATCGGAAACCAGTGCCAGATCATCAACCAGGATGCCGCTGGTTCCGAATGCTGAGGGCTTAAGGCGAATTAACACACGGGCTGCTACTGCATCAAGGGGAATTTCGCCGTACTCTTCATAGCGATACCATGCATTCTGCCCAAGGTCCCTGCCGCGAATGTTAATAACGATACCAGAAGCGATGGTTGTACCCAATAAATTTAGAAAATTTACTTCGGCCCTGATATTTGACACGTTTCCTGCAAACCTAAAGTTAATTTTCCTGACAAAAAAAGAAAACCTGACCGGAGCACCCGGGACTATATAGAAGATCACCTGTGATATTTCCGCCGCCGAGGTGGGAGAGGAGAGTAGTAATGCCGATTTTATACCACTGTTGGCGATATCGCCAAAATCTGAAACCTTACCCTCGGTGTAATAGTTTGCAAGCCCGTTTTCAAATCCCCTGTTTAATAGAAGCTGTTTGGCCATAGAATCACCCCGTATTATTAATTACATTAACAGATTATTCCTATGGTATCTATGATGTTACAAGAAATGACAAATACTGTAACCACTATTCACCAGTCGCTCCGCCAGTCGTTTTCCGCTTAGAATGGCCTGGTCACTCCAGAGATAGGCCCACTCGCCGTACCGCCCGATGCAGTAAATATTATTTTTTTCTAAATAATCCAGTACTGCACGCCGGCTTTCGTTGTGTTGCTTATGGTAGAGCACTTGAGCGTGTTTTATGTCCTGGCACACGGCTAAGGTAATCTTGTCGTCTTTATCAATAACGCCGATTGTAATCATGTTTTGGATTGTTTTCTCAAGGACACTCTCCAGAGACATACCCAGCGGCTTGTGCCTTGAATAATAGACTTCCGCCTGGATGCTGCCGGTTCCGGGAGGGGAATTATTAGCGGAATACTCACTGGGAAAATGCACCCGGCAGGGGAGAATTTCCTCGTTATAAATATAAAACCAGTGACTGTTGGCCAGGTTATTCCTCTTTACACCCAGGTTGACCAGGACAATCGACGTGCAGGCCAGCCGGTTGGCCGCTTCCCTCATTTCCGCCGGGCAATCCCTGATACACTGCACCAGTGTGGGTAGTGGTACCGACGAGACCAGTACCTCGTAGTAACGTTCAAAGCCATTTTTGAAGATTATTTTCTTCTTTTTGACATCAATTTCAGCCATTTCGAAACCGTAATGTACTTTGGCCCCTTTCTGTAAACCTTTTAAAAATGACTGAAAGCCTCCAGTTTCGGGATAACGGACGCTTGAAATATAGTGAATATTGTAAAATTCGTCGGACAGCGCCCCTCTGAGTACTTCCGCAAGGTCCGGACGGTAAATTCTCTGTTCAATCCATTCCGTCGTCATTTGTTCAGGTTCCACCGTCCAGTATTTACGGGTATAGACGTATGGAAAGGTCCTGGCAAACTTCTCCCCAAATCCGTCTATCAGCCAACGGCCGTAATTATCCGCAGAGCCTGACCCGTCCTGCTCCGCCTTTACAAAATCCATAATGCAATCGACCACAAGGTCCACAGGCAGGCCCTTTAAATTGGTCTGAACCGGATGACGGATCCAGTTAGAGCCGTACCTGTTTAAAATCCTGGGGAAAATTTCATTGAACCTTCCTTCTATACTTCCTGCAAAAAGTTTCTGTATATAAGCATCTTTCGTAAAAGACGAATGCGGCCCCTCATCAAAAATAAATCCATCAATCAGATGGGAACGGCAACGCCCGCCCCATGACGTTCCTTTTTCATAGATATCCGTGTTGTGGTTAAAGTGACTGGAAAAGCTTAACCCTGCGGGACCCGCTCCTAACGTTACTATTGGGTACGAACCACTGGAACTCATTAAACTGCTCCTTTTTTAATGTTAATAAATTAGTTTGATCCCCCTGAAATCTGTTAATTAATGAGTTTCTTTTATATACTATGTTAACGATGCAAGTTTTTGCTACCATTAATGCTAATCTTTTCAAAAGACAACCCAGGAGCTAAAACCCCTGGGTTGTCTTTTGCTTACAAAAAGCAGGCTGGATATCCCATAAACATAAACCTAAACTAAACAACAGCAAGCCAAAGGAAAGGAAATACGACCGGGGTGCCTATCCGTACTCGAAGGATAGGGAATGTTTCAAGAAAAAACCAAAGGATAGGGAAAATAATTGGACTAATCGGAAGTCCAGTTACAATGGCCGGTGGGAGAACTAATGATGGTGTCATTTTGCAAACCTCCTTTTGTATATTTAATTGTATAGTATGAGGAATTTGGTATATTTGCCATATATTAACAACTTTTTTTAATAAAAATTGCACCTCCCAACGTTAACGAGGCGCCCATGAAGCCGGAAGCAAAGCAAATGGAGTTGACCGTGAGTCTAAATAAATATCAGAAAGAAATATTTTACAGAATAAAAAATACGGCAAATATATTGCCGCAAGTACCGGTACATCTTTATAATCTTCCCTCATTTTTCATTTTTTCAAAGGCCTTAGAAATAAACGTATCAACACCTGCATAGAAGTACTCTTTAAATTCCTTAATTTCATCGATACTCCAGTCCCACCATCTTATTCTAAGCAATGCTTTTATTTGTTTCTCCGAAAACCTGTACCTTATTATCCTGGCTGGAATTCCAGCAACGATGGCATAAGGAGGCACATCCTTGGTAACTACCGATCCGGCTCCGACAACGGCGCCGTCTCCAATTTTTACACCTGATAGTACCAAGGCATTGACTCCTATTATAACATCGTTACCAATAATGGTCGGGCCTTTTGTATATATGTCACTTTCAACTTCATTAATTTCTTGCAAATGAAATGATTTTAAAGAAAAATTTGCTACATTGTTAAGATAATGTTCACCACCCCCCAATACTTTGGCCCCTACTGACAGTCCGGAAAACTTCCCCATCTGAATAGTATCATGAGGACCAAAGATCAATAACTGATCAGGAAATGCTTTCGAATGCTCCCCTATGGCAATTGTCATTTCCCCACCTCATTTCCATATACACCAATATATTCCATATTTGGTAAATGCGTAACTCTGTACTAGCCTACTACTTGTTAATACTCACTGGCATCCCCTCATAATTGAACAACATGCCTATTTCATCCGTATAAACCGGTCAAAAGTATCCAGAACATAATTAATCTCTTTTTGGCCCAGCCCGGGATATACACCAATCCAAAATGTCCGTTCCATGATCAGGTCGGTGTTTTTCAGTTCCCCCGCCATCCTGTAATGGACACCCTGAAAGGCGGGCTGTTTTAAAATATTGCCGGCAAAAAGCAATCTGGTGCGAATATGGTTATTTTCCAGGTGCTGTACCAGCTGCTGCCGGGTAAAAGGGGCTCCGGCGCGGACGGTCAAAGGAAAGCCAAACCAGCACGGATCAGTATTTTCCGTGGCTTTTGGAAGGATCAAGACATCTTCATAATTTTGTAAGCCAGTATACAGCTGTTGAAAGTTTTTCCTGCGTATGCCGGCAAAATCAGCTAATTTAGCCAGTTGCGCCACTCCGACAGCTGCCTGCATATCAGTTATTTTCAAGTTGTACCCGAAGTGGGAATAGGTATATTTATGGTCGTAACCGCTGGGAAGCTCCCCCAGTTGGCACGCAAACCTCCGGCCACAGGTGTTATCCTTGCCCGGCGGGCACCAGCAGTCCCTCCCCCAGTCCCGGAAAGACTCGACAACACGCTTTAACTGCGGGGTGCTGGTTAGCACCGCTCCCCCCTCACCCGTGGTAATGTGATGGGCGGGGTAGAAGCTGAGGGTGGACAAATCCCCGAAGGTGCCGGTATACCTGCCTTTGTAAGTTGAACCAAGGGCGTCGCAGTTATCCTCAATGAGCCAGAGATGGTGTTTCCGGGCTATTTCCGTCACGGCATCCAGGTTGAAAGGGTTGCCCAAGGTATGGGCCAGGATGATGGCCCTGGTTTTAGAGCTGACGGCTGCCTCCAGTTGTTCAGCATCCACATTATACGTCTCCAGGTCAACATCTACAAAAACAGGTACCAGGCTGTTTTGAACGATGGGGGTGACGGTGGTTGGAAAACCGGCCGCAACGGTTATCACTTCGTCGCCGGACTTGAGCTGCCTGTCTCCCAGCTTTGGTGAAGTAAGGGTGGAAACCGCCAACAGGTTTGCCGAAGAACCGGAATTGGTCAGCAGGCAGTGGTGGACACCAAGGAAGTTCGCCAATTTTTCTTCAAAGATTGACGCATATCTACCGGTGGTAAGCCAAAAATCCAGTGATGCGTCAATTAAATTGATTATTTCCTTTTCATCGTATACTTTACCGGAACAGGCTACCGGGGTTTTTCCTCGCTCAAAGGGCTGCGGTGTATGAAATAAATTATAATACTGCTCAGCCCGCCGGGAAAAATCGCTTCTCCAGAGCTTCTCCAGGCACTGCCAGTTAATTTCACCCACCTTGCCCTTGATATCCTCCTCCTCGATTATTAGCCGGCAATTTAAATTTATACCCAAAGGTATTTCCCAACTTTTTTTAAGAACGAGGTCCCCTGCCTCCAGGATAAAAGGGTCTCCATTATCGGAGACATTCCTTGAAGAGGTGTGTCTCCATTCCTTAGCCGCAGGCTTTATCATTGGCCAAACACAGTACCCCACAGCCTCTGATGTGGCCACCAGGACAAAGCCACCCTCAATTTTTAAAATGTCACCTGCTTTGAATGACATTTCACTCCTCCTAATAACAATATTAAATATCAGTCACTTTTAATGTTTCATTATGAATGAACTTCTAACTAATAAACCTTCCACTGGGGATTACCGTGATCCCAGATTTCATTCAACTCTTTGTAATCCTTGTAGGTATCCATACATTTCCAGAAGCCTTCATGTTTATATATTGCGAGCTCTCTTTCATTGACCAATTGTTCAAAAACTTCCTGCTCGAGAACACAATTATCATCCATGTAGTCAAATATTTTTCTATGGAATACACAAAAGCCACCATTGGCATAGTCATTCAGCAAAGGCTTTTCTTTAAACCCGGTTACGATACAATCAGGTTCGATGGTAATTTGCCCGAACCTGGATTGTGGTCTGATTCCTGTTATAACCCCGATCTTACCCTTCTGTTTAAAATATCCTTCCAGTTTTTCAATGCTGACGTTTGAAAGTCCGTCTCCATATGTCAAAAAGAAATATTCCTCATTTATATATTTTTCAATCTTTTTAATACGACCACCGGTATTGGTTTCCAAGCCGGTGTTGGCAAAAATGATGTTCCAATTCTCTGCCGGATTTCCGTCTTGTATTATGGTTTCTATACCGTCTTTTAAATTTAATTGGACATCACAAAGACGGTTTTTATATTTTATAAAATACTCTTTAATAAGCTCTCCTTTATAACCAAGACACAGAATAAAATCATTAAAGCCATAGTGTGAATAATGTTTCATAATATGCCACAGAATTGGGTAATTACCAATTGATAACAGCGGTTTGGGTTTATTTTCTGTTTTTTCTCTTAAACGTGTACCTTTTCCGCCGCAAAGAATAACTACTTTAGGTTTCACAGGGCTGCCCCTTTCTGATTTAAATGAAAATCCTAAAACCGTCTCTGTTAAATCGAGGAAAAACAAACCAAGGAGCGGGTGTGAAAAAACCGTGCCTGTTATTTTGGGGATAATCCTCTGCGTTTTCGCAACTAAAAGCTTCCATAATCGCCTTTTTATATAAGGGGAAGACCTTTTCAGGCAGAAAATCAGTTACTCGTTCTGACTGGCGGCTGATTATTTCTTCCCGCTTAGCCCGGTCGTTCACTATCCAGTCCAGCAGCCTGGCTGTATCCCGCACATCCTTATTATTTATCAGGCAGCCGGCCCCTCCCAGAATCTCCGGTACGGCTGCACGATCGAAGGCGATAATCGGCACTTTCAGGTACATAGCCTCGATCAACGGGGTAGAGAACCCTTCATATTCACTCATACATAAAAAAACCTGTGACAACCGGTAGTAGGCCAGGAGCTTTTTAATTGAAACACGCCCTGTCAAAAAAACATTCTGTATCTGCAGCTCCTTGATTAAAGCCAACAGCTTCTGACAGTACCCGGCATGAGACGAAAAGCTTCCTACCAGGAACAAGCGGGACTTCGGATTAAGTTTCTTGTGGTAATAATTAAAAATCGATATTGTGTCTTCCAGTTTTTTGTTTGGGGTAATCTGGCCGACAAAAAGCAGGTTTGTATAGTCATCCTCATACGCCTTCATCAACTGCAAATCAGGCTCCTGGTCATATTCCTTCAGGTCTAAAGGCAGAGGCAAAACCATAGTCTGTTCATAGCCCGCTTGGTGCAATTCCTCTTCGAGGTACTTTGTAGTGGTAAAGGCAAAAGCAAAATTATTTTTTAGAGTTTTTATTTCCTCACGCCCGCCCAGCAGGGAAATCTGTACCGGGTGGTTTTCAAAATACTCCGGGGGCATTATTCCGTGGTAAAAAAGCACTTTTCTTTTTGATTTTAAATAGGCCAGGGTTTTGGCTGCCCGTGACCCCATAAACATATGGTAAATAATGTTTTCTCTTTCTTCTACCTGCATAGCTTCCGTAAAAATGTCCGACTCACAACCAAGATCCTTCATTATTTTTTGTAAAACCAAAACTATATTGCTGATGTCATTGCCGTACCATATGGCAGGGGTAATTTGGTCTATTTGCATCGTACGCTCCCCATTTTTTAAATTTGATTATATAAATCGAGCAGTCTTTTTTTCGCCGACTCGTTATCGAAAAAGGCCAGCTGAGATTCGGCATAGGCCATAACTTCTTCATAAAAACTGTTATTTTTCAAGAGCTCTTTGGCCAATTTGACCGCCCCGTCAATGTCCTGGTAGCTTACGCACAGACGCGGGAAAAGTTTTTTTTGCGTATAAAAGTTTTCCGGAGCAATGCAGGGCATTCTTACGGCAGCGCAGTCAAGGGCAAATCTCCCCCAGATCTGTCGAAAGTCCAGGTGCAGTCCCATGATGGATTGATTCAGATGGAACATAAAATCTTCCCAGCGGGGTGTATATCTAAAAGTGATCGGGGGTATCGGCATATATTTTTTCATCAGACGGATATACTCTATTTCCTTCAGATTATATATATCAACGGCCCCCGGCAAACCGATTTCCGAGAGGGCTGCCAGATTGACAAACCCGTTCCGAAACATGCTCCCTAAGGAGATGATCTGTTTTTTTTCAACCTTGGGACACAATTCCTCCCGGACCTTTTTCAAGGGAAACGGAACGCCGACCAGCCCCACCGGCTTGTTGGTCAGGGCCTTTATGATGGGAATGTCGAATTCGTGCGTGACGCCCACTGCATCGGCTATATTTAAAAGCTCAATCAATTTTACCTGCAGATCACCCCAGATGTATGAGGTGAAATATTCCATTTCCCCATCTAAGAAAACAATAACCCGGGCCGTCGACTGCCTTTTTATTTTTAGGCCGACCTCAATTGATTCATGGCGCACAGCTACCATCACCAGGTCAAATTCGTTGAAGAATTCATAAGGTAACCCGTAATGCCCCTGGTCAAAATACACGCCGTTATAATGAGTCCCTTTCATTACCGTAGCCCACTGGGTAATCCGGTTTACCTCGTCGGTGAAAACTTTGCCGTCTGAATCGCTCATGGGCATTAAACTGACCAAACAGAACTTCATGATCTTCACCTCATTCGTGCAGCGACGAAGAAGTCCATGGACAAAACTTATTGCATAAAAGCAAGAGTAATAAACGTTAAAAAGTGTAGCTCTGACTTCTAAATCCTCGCAAGGGCTTTGTGGCAAAGCTGCACGTTTTCAATAATTGCTGGTACTGTCTTAAAACGGTCGTTATATGAGAAGAAATTTAACTTTTCACATTGCCAAAAAGCTTATAAGAATTCATCATCCAAGGCATTAGCTAATAAGGTTTAACAGCCTCATTTTGCACTGCTCAGAGCTGAAGCGCTCAATTTGTGATTGGGCGTAGGTTACAGCTTCGTCAAAAAACTCAGCATCAGACATTAATTTCTTCAACAGTGCTACCGCTCCCCCAATATCATGATAGGGTACGCACAGACGGGGGAATAGTATCTTTTGTGTATATAGAGAAGGGGAGCCCACGCATGGCGTCCCGACAGCGGCACAGTCAATGGGGAACCTGCCCCAGGAATACCGGTAATCCAGGTGCAGGCCCAAGAGGGAATAATTTACCTGGGTAATAAAATGATTCCAGCCTGATTTTAAAGACCTGAATGAAATAAATGGTATCGGTAAGAATTTTCTTATAGACTGGACATATTCCATTTCAACTGGCTCCCATATATTTACCACACCCGGCAGACCAGTTCCAGACAGTGCCGCCAGGTTGACTAACGCATTCCGGTTATGTGTAAGAATTGATCTAATGCTGCTGCCCAATACAATCTCCTTCCGTTTTTGGGCAGGCGGACACATCTCACGGACCCTTTTAATCGGGTAAGGCGCTCCGACCACATCAACCGGTTTATTGGTCAGGGCTTTGAAAAAAGGAATGCTTTCGTCGTGCAGCACTGCCACGGCATCGGCAATGTTTAAAAGCTCCACCATTTTTACCTGCAGATCACGGGTGGTATAGGTCGTGAAATAATCAACTTCACTATCAAGGAAAACCACTACTTTTACTTTTGATCTCTTTTTGACCTTGATGCCTACCTCAATGGTTTCTTGGCGGAGAGCGACCATAACCAGGTCAAACTTGTTAAAATAATCGTAACCCAGGCCGTACCTCCCCTGGTCGAAAAGCGGCCCGTTATATACCGTCCCGCCCATGATTGTGGCCCAAAGGTTCATGTTGTTTTGTTCAGCAGTATAGTCCTTCCCATGCTCCGGATGATAGGGATCGGTACTCAGCAGACAAAACTTCACAGCACTTCACCCCCGGGAAAATGTTCGCGGTACCATGCAATCGTTTCTTTAAGCGCCTGCTCCAGTGGGTATTGCGGTTGCCAGCCTAAAGTTTTTTTGGCTTTTTCAGTACTAAGGTATTGGTTCCGGATTTCCTTGATCGCTTCATTTTTAATAACCGGCTGCAAATGCGAACAACCCATCAAGGCCAAAATCTTATTAACCAGTTCAATGACAGTTATCTGCAATCCATTGCTGAAATTGAAGGCTTCTCCGTGTATCGGCATTTCGTCTATCTTTTGTGCCAGAAACAGATAAGCCTCGGCTCCGTCCTTAACATAGAAATAGTCCCTGATATAGGTGCCGTCGCTGCGGATAACCGGCCTCTCACCCTGTAGGGCCGACCGGATCGTCCCGGGCACGAGGCGGTTGAAATTGAGGTCTCCAGGCCCGTAAAAGTTGCCACAGCGAGTAACACATACTGGTAAATCATAAGTAAGGCTGTACATTTGCGCGATCAGGTCGGCACAGCTTTTCGATACGTCATATGGGTGCCTGCCCTGCAGCGGGGCGTCTTCTTTATACGGGAGGCTCTCATGTTCGCCGTAAGCCTTGTCACTGGAGGCCACGATAATCCGCTGCACGCCGGGATTCCGGCGGCACGCCTCCAACAGATTCCAAGTGCCCCTGATGTTTGCGTCGAAAGTGGACAGGGGGTTCTTGTTGGCAATGCCTACTATGGTCTGGGCTGCCAGGTGAAAAACGGTGTCTATCTCGTATTCATTAATCGCTCTTTCCAACAGTCCGTAATTCTCCACGTTACCATTCACAGTAACCATTTTTGGCTTTAGTTGTTCCGTAAAAAGCCTCGATTTAGGGACATAGTCCCGTACCAGGCCAACTACGTTGGCTCCCCGGCCAATGAGAAGCTCACATAAATGGGTGCCCAGTAGCCCCGTACACCCGGTGACAAAGACATTTTTATCTTTCCAGTAACTCATTTACTAATCCCTTTCTCTTATAGAACACGAAAAAAGACGCGTATTTAACACTCTTTATAGTTAAATCAGGCTCTTATTTCCATAGCCTTATCGGACATTTTATAATAATCGTGCTGGTGAACAGCATTGAAACCGCCATCGTCCACTTTTATCTTAAGGGGACTTACGGCCTGGTTTCCGTCATTGTCAGTGGCGACTATTGACAGAACGTGAAGCCCAACGTCCTCTGGCCCTGGTATACCGGAAATACTGGCAACGGCATCGGCTGCGGGCAGTTCGGTGGTTATGTTCAATCTCGCCCAAAACGGGAGATTTATCGCCTCAATCGCGGTAACCAGGCCGTCCGGATCGGAGGCTACTATATCAATATTGAAAAGCATTCCGATAGGTGCGGATTGGGTTTGATCAGTCGCTGCGCATACAGGTGGCTCACCGGCCTTTGGAATAATCCGGATCAGGGCTTCCACACCTGCTTTTGACTTTCCGTCTTCCGCCATTACCTGGTAGGACCATAGCTGGCCAGGCTTGGTACCTGTGGTACGCCAGGTAACCACGTAGGTATCGGTTTCTACGGTCAAAGGTTTGGGAACAAGAGGGGGGCCGGGCTGGGTGAACCCACCGGCATTGCCACTGGCTTCCACATCCGTGGCCAAACGACAGGTCAGAGAATCGCCGTCAGGGGCGGCTACAGCAACCGGAAAGGAAAATACGGAATTTTGCGGAGCATTAACGAATACCGGTACAAAAGCGGCTGGGGAACCGTTCGACGTTGTAAACTCCACCAGCGTTTCTATTTGATAACCACGGCCCGGGTTATTGACGTGTTCTTTTAATGCCTGTCGATGAGTACTTTTTATTCCCGCTTTCCAGGGTCCTTCCGTTTCCGGGTCAGCCGGGGCGGGATAAGTGTGTAATATAGTTTTTCTTTCAGTTACCGGATCCAGCGCCCTGCCCAGGATCCAGTTTTCTTTTTCGCTGAAAGCTGTGACGATATACTTCAGTATGAACATTAAGGTACCGTCGCCGAAAACGAGACTGGTGCCCCCTGTTGTATCGAGGATGATATCTCCCCTAACGGGAAGTCCGTCCTTGCCGCTGCCGGAATAAGCATCCCGCCTGTAGGCACCAAGTAGTATGAATTCAGCAGTATTTGGAGCTATATCCTGACGAGAACGCCATGAAATCTGGCCGAAACAATAATGCTTTAAATCTTTTCCTCCCACAATTTACCCCTCCTGGAAAATCTTCTTCAATTTATTAATAGATTATTTATAGTAGTAAGTTTTTGTTACCAATACTTAAATGTTTTTTTATGTAACACTAGAGATCAAAGTATAGAAATTGAGAATGGGAAACGACTTACATGGCTTCCCCTTCATCAAACCGTAAGTACCCAACAATTAAGCATACGGCTTACCAACGTGTGTTTGCGAAATGAACGACTACACATAGCACAAAAGGATGCCGGCATCATGCCGGCATCCCTTTATATTTTAACCAGTTGTTGTACTTACTATTAAACTCGCCCGGCAAGGTTGAACCTTTGATGCAGGGCGCGGACGGCCTGTTCGGCTTGTCCAGCCTTGATGATGCAGGATACCTTTATTTCCGAAGTGCTGATCATCTCCAAATTTATACCCTCCTGGTAAAGCGCCTCGAACATCTCGGCGGCAACACCCGGGTTGCTGACCATCCCCGCGCCGACAATAGACACCTTGGCCACCCCGTCATCACTGGTAAAACCTTCCGAACCCACTTCAGGCTGCAGCCTTTCCACAACTTCCAACGCTTTTTTCAAATCGCCCTGCGGGCAGGTAAAGGCTATATCGTTCCTGTCATCACGCATGGCGCTCTGGATGATCATATCAACATTAATTTTTTCATCAGCCAGGGCCTTGAACAGGATATAGGCGATGCCAGGCCGGTCAAAGACGTCAAAAAGTCCAATTTTAGCAACATTGTAGTCACATGCGACACCGGTTACCACATGTTTTCTTTCCATATCATCTACCTCCTTAACCAACGTACCTGGATTATTGTTGAAACTGGAACGCACGTGCAACGGCAAACCGAACTGCATAGCCAGTTCTACCGCGCGGGGATGCAGGACGGCCGCTCCCAGGTTGGCCAACTCCAGCATTTCATCATAGCAAACCAGGTCGAGCTTTTTGGCTTCAGGAACAACGCGTGGATCAGTGGTATATACCCCGTCGACGTCGGTAAATATTTCACAAACATCAGCCTTTAAAGCTGCCGCCAGAGCAACCGCGGTGGTATCCGACCCGCCCCGCCCGAGGGTTGTTATATCATTATGCTGGTCAATTCCTTGAAAGCCGGCCACTACCACAATATTGCCCTGTTTGAGCTCTTTCTGCAGGCGGTCGGTATTGATCTTCAGTATTTTAGCCTTGGTGTGAGCATCATCGGTTAAAATTCCCACCTGACCTCCGGTCAGTGATATGGCAGGACTCCCCATATCTTGAATGGCCATCGCCAGCAGAGCTATGGAAATCTGCTCGCCGGTCGACAGAAGCATATCCATCTCCCTATCCGGGGGACTGCCGGTAATACCACCGACCAATTCGATTAAATCATCGGTTGTATCTCCCATGGCTGATACAACAACCACCACACTGTGGCCTTTATCCCTCTCCTGTATTACCCGGCCGGCCACCCGGCGGATCCGCTCAGCGTTGGCTACTGAACTCCCGCCATATTTCTGAACTACCAGCATGAAAAACCGCCTTCCTATGCCAGACAACTGCTGTCGACATCAAAGTATTGATTAAAGTTCGCAACGCCCTACTTTATCTCCAAAGCCCTGGCTCCAACGGGGCTGGGTTTCAAAACCAGTACGCGGCACTTGACGCCGTTTTGGCGAAAAGTTTCGCCCATGACCCTGGCAATCAACTCCAGGTTGGAGTCGGCAAAGGCAATCACTGTGGGACCTGCTCCGCTCAAGGTAACCCCTCTGGCTCCGGCCAGTTTTGCCGCAGCCAAAACTTTCTTGAAGCCTGGGATCATTGAGGAGCGCATCGACTGGTGGAGACGGTCTTCCATAGCCGCTCCCAAGAGGCTTAAGTCACCCTGCTGCAGCGCCGCCACCAACAGAGCCGCGCGCCCGACATTAAAGGCTGCGTCCTGAAAGGGCACCTGAGAAGGGAGCATTTCCCTGGAAACTTTCGTGACCATGGGAAAATCGGGAATTGCCACGACCCCTTTTAAGCCGTGCGGCGGCTTTATTTTTAGGCATTTTACTTCTCCATCGGCCTGGACCGAGACCACAATGCCCCCGAGTACCGCCGGAGCCACATTATCCGGGTGTCCCTCCAGCGAACTGGCCAGGCTAATGATATCTTTTATCGATAGTTTTCCTCCTGAGAGAAGGTTGGCGGCAATCACTCCCCCAACGATAGCTGAGGTACTGCTGCCTAACCCCCTGGCAACCGGGATTTGGTTGGCCAGGCGCAACTTTAAGCCAGACGGGGAGTAACCCACCTGTCGAAAAACCTTTTGGGCAGCCTGGTAAACCATATTGTGCTCGTCCTTGGGGATTTCGTTAGACCCTTCACCAGACACCTCAATAACCGTTCCCATGGGAATCGGGATTATTTCAACCACGTTATAAAGCTCCAGCGCCATACCCAGACAGTCGAAGCCCGGACCAAGGTTAGCCGTGGTGGCCGGCACCTGTACACGAATCATCAGGTTGCAGCCCTCCTCTGTAAGAGGAATAAAAAAAGCTCATAAATATGTCTTTGCTATTCCTCTACCCTGATTACGTTTGCTATTTCGTTAACCGTAGACAACTCTTTGATAATTTTAAGGGCGTCCTGCAGGTTCTGCTCTAATACCCTGTGGGTAACCAGGACTATTTCAGCAGCCTGCCCGGTGGTATGTTTTTGAATAACTGAAGCCAGGCTCACGTCGTTATTACCCAGGACAAAGGCGATACTGGCCAGCACCCCCGGACGGTCGTCTACATTGAGACGGATATAATACTTGGTTGAGGTCAACCCCATAGATTTAACCGGCTTTTCATCAAAACAGGTGCAGTTGTACAAACCCGGCACATGTTTCAGTTTACTGCGGGCAGCGCTCATGATATCGGCGACAACAGCGCTGGCGGTGGGAAGTTCACCGGCCCCCCGGCCAAAAAACATCACGTCGCCAACGGCGTCCCCGCTGACAAAAACAGCGTTATAGACATCATCAACTGGAGCAAGCGGGTGCGTTTTGGGCAGCATCGCCGGGTGCACATGTACCTCAACTCCTGCTTCACTTTCCTTGGCAATACCTAAAAGCTTCACCACATAGTTCAAATCAGCCGCATAGCTAATATCTTCGGCGGTTATCCGGGTAATTCCTTCAACATAAACCTGGTTTAAGGAAACCCTGGTGTTGAAGGCAATGGAAGCTAGAATCGCCAGCTTGCGCGCCGCGTCATAACCCTCGACATCAGAGCTGGGGTCAGCTTCGGCATAACCTAAGGCCTGCGCTTCAGCAAGCGCCGTCTGGAAATCAAGGCCCTCCTTGCTCATCCTGGTCAACATATAGTTGGTGGTGCCATTTATGATGCCGATAACCTGTTGAATCCGGTTGGCTGCCAGGCATTCCTTAAGCGGCCTGATTATAGGTATTCCGCCGGCCACGCTGGCTTCAAACAAGAGGTCGCTGTTGTTCGCCTCGGCTGCCTCAAACAGTTCTTTGCCGTGCTCAGCAACCATATCCTTGTTGGCTGTGACCAGACTCTTTCCATTTTTCAAAGCTTTTAGGGCATATGGCAGGGCAGGTTTTATCCCTCCCATAACCTCTACAACAATGTCAATGTCAGGGTTGTTGATGACTTCGTCGACATCTGCCGTTAGAACTCCTTCTTCCAATTGAACACCCCTGTTTTTGGCGGTGTCACGAACCAGTATCTTTTTAATTTCGACAGGCACGCCTACTTTTTGCTCGATGCCGGACCGGTTTTCGGTGAGGATGCGGTATACTCCCCGGCCCACAGTACCCATACCCAAAAGCCCTACACCAATCACATTCTTGGACAACTGGCTCTCCCCCTTTATCCTGGAACTAAAAATATATAAAAAACAGCAAAGTCGGCTTGCCAACCACCTGTTATGGGTTGTTATTTATGCCGCATGACACCCTATTACCTGCTCTCCCGTCCAACGGTCTGTAGGAGCTGGCAACACTTGTCTAAACCGTACATGGGTATGGCGACATTATAGCACCAGGCGCGGCGGCAGGCAACACCAAGGAACCACGGTTCAGATAATATTCTCCACTGCGCTTATTTAACGGTATTATAGCTAATTGCGAAGACAATAAATACATGATCCGAGCTATTAATGCAAAAAATAACTTTGTTCACGGTAACAACACCCTCCTTGCAGCAAAGTCTCTGTGAACAGTTAATACCCGGCCCGCAGAGGTGCGAACAAATGAACAGCTGCTATTTATATGGAGAAAACCGCTATAAGAGATCCCATATTACACCATACGCCATCAACCTGGTACAGCGCAGAAACCCCTGGGTGGTCACATGGTGGTCGGCGGCTTTTCCCGGACTGGGGCATATGCTCTTGGGGAAACCCGTCAAAGGCCTTATTTTTTTGTTATGGGAGGTTTTGGCCAATATGAAATCCAGTCTCAACACAGCAATTTTTTATTCCTTCACAGGCAATTTTGACCTGGCCAGGGAGGTCGCAGACATTAGTTGGCTGACAATTTATGCGGTCGTTTATATATTTATTATTTGGGACAGCTACCACCTCACGGAAAAATTAAATAAAGTTTCAAAAATGGCCGAAAGAAAAAGGCCTTCTCTTCAGTTTATGAAAATAAATTCCAACGGGCATAACTTTTTAAAACTGTCCAATCCCCGGCTTACCGCAATTTGGTCCGCTTTCATGCCGGGGTTGGGGCACCTTCACCTGCAGCGAACGATCACTGGTTTAACGATTCTAGTTTTATGGATCTCCATTGCCGGGTTATCCCATATGTATAACGCCATCCAACTTACCTGTACAGGTTCTTGCAGCGAGGCTTTGGATATCCTCAATCTCCAATGGCTCCTTTTTTTGCCTTCAATTTTTGTCTTCGCCATTTACGGTTCTTACGTTGACGCGGTTGAGATTAATAAGTTATACCAGGCCGAACAGAGGTCTTACCTGGCGGAGAATTACCAGAACCCGGCCTTCGACATGCCTGTCTAGTAAATAAATCAGGGTGGTTAGATGTACCTCGTAGCAGCTTTTGAACATTCCTTATTCCTGGAACAGGCGATTTCCGACCTCCTGCATAACGGCTTGGCCAGGGAAAATATCCTTGCCGTCCCGCTTGAACATCAGAACGCGGGCAGCGACGGCAACAGTCTTATTGATGGCGCAGCCATGGCCGGGACAGCCCTGATGGTCCTTGGCGTCATATACGGTTTTGTTTTGAGGTGGGGTCCGGTTATCTGGGGTTTAATCGGCCTGCTGGCGGGGGTAGCGGCGGGAGCGCTCCTGGCCCTCGCAAGAAGCAGGATACCGCATAGGAGTAAAAAGCCCAATAGTATGACGGCAGAAGTGGTTCTAATTATCCACTGCCGCGACAATAACGTTAAGGAGTCCGAACAAATCTTGTGGAACAACCAGGCGTTAGGGGTAGGCAGGTTGGACAGGTGAAACATGTTGGCAGAAACTGCTCCGAAAACAATAATGCCTGAACCATACGGTAGTTAAGGAGAGTAGAGACAAAACAATGAATGCAGTACCATCTTTTGAAGAGGTTATCGAGCTGCAGAATAAAGCCATAGAAATGCAGTACCAACACTGGCTCCACAAAGAGTTGGGCACATTTCAATTCTGGATACTCATTTTTGTCCTGGTGGTCCCCTGGCTGCTTTGGTGGAAATATGCAGATAAAAAACGTCTGGTTGAAATATTGCTGTACGGGTTCATGGCGCTAACTGTGGCAACCGTTCTGGACGAAGTAGGCTGCCAGCTAAACCTCTGGGAATACTATTACGATATCGAACCTTATTTCCCGCGCTTGATACCGTTAAACGACACGGCGCTGCCTGTTCCTTTTATGCTGATTTACCAGGTGTTCCCGACCTGGAAAAAATTCATCATCGCGCATACCGTGCTGGCGGCGGTTTTTGCTTTTATAGGTGAACCTTTTCTCATATGGTTGGGAATATATAAGATATTCCAATGGAAACATATCTACTCTTTTCCTTTATATATTATCATACCTGTTTTTTTAAGGTGGCTGTTATTAATTATTGTAGGAAAACAACACCAGGCCAAGACCAAAGATGAACCATCCCGGGACGGGGCAGTCTAATTATGATTCTGCTCGACTTGGGTTAGTAGCGGGTTGTCTGCATCTTGGGCGAACGAACCGGCCCCGTATTAACTACTGAAAAGTTGATTGTCTCAAGGAGGGGAATATGGTTATCAGCACGGAATTCATCATAAGCGTTATATCGGCTCTAATTGGTTTGCTGCTGCTGGTTTTCGCCGTAGACTGGCGCTATTTCAGGGACTGGGTGGTGGTATTCCTTTACAAAAGCGTTCTTGACGGTCTCTGGGGGGCTGCAGTGGTAAACCTGCACCTCTTGGAATACCCTTTCCGGCAGTTGCCTCTTTTATATAAGGTGAGCCTTTTGTTTGATTTCTGGGTTTTCCCAATTCTTTGCATATTATACAACCAGGTTACCAGGGAGCGTGGCTTCCGTCATATCCTTGTTTACGCCATACTCTTCAGCGTAGGCATAACCGTGATAGAATATCCCCTGGAACTCTACACGGAATTAATCAAGTACCATAAGTGGAGCTGGTATATTACCTTCATCACCTTAACCGTAACATTCCTGTCTTCCAGGGCTTTTATAGCTTTTTACCGCTGGGGTTGTGAGTATTTTGGAAGCAAAAGGTTTTAAAAAAACCGGTCGTGCGACCGGTTTTTTTTATATTATGATGCAGATGAGGCCACCCGAGCCTTCGTTGACAATCCGCTGTAGCGTCTCCTGTAGTTTGAGCTGGGCGTTTTCCGGCATGCGGTGGAGTTTATTCTGGATACCCTCACGAACCAGGTCGTGAACTGATTTGCCAAAGATCTCCGAGTTCCATATCTTCTGCGGATTGTCTTCGAATTCCTTGAGCATGTATTGGACCAGTTCTTCGCACTGGCTCTCGGTCCCTATGAGCGGGGTTAATTCGGTGGTGATATCGGCCTTAATCAAGTGGAGGGACGGAGCGGTTGCCTTCAATTTCACTCCGAAGCGGCTTCCCTGGCGAATTAGTTCCGGCTCTTCCAGGACCAGTTCGTCAACGGACGGAATTACAACCCCGTAGCCGATCTCCCTGACCTCGTCCAGGGCCTGGGACACTTTATCAAACTCCCGCTTGGCCACGCTGAGTTCTTTAACCAGCCGGAAAAGCTCCCTTTCACCCTCGATAACAAAGCCGGATTCCTCACTCAACACCTTGTAGAACAGGGAGGGATCGGAAGTGATACTGATGGAGGCCGAGCCCGAGCCCATATCCATGCTGCGCAGGCTGACCTGGTCCACAAAGTCGTAATCACCCAGAGACTCCACGGCTATGTTTACATCTCTGAGACGGCGGACATTTTTAACAGTCTCACGAACTGACTCCTCAAACTTTTGGCGCAGCCAGTGCCTGATCTCCAGTTCCTCCACCCAGGGCGGCAGGCTGATATTTACCTCATTGACCGGAAACTCATAAAGCAGTTTTTCCAGTATATTTAAGATGTCGGCCTGAGTCATCTGGACACAGTCGACCGGAATAACTGGAACATCATATTTTTCGCTTAGTTCCGCAGCAAGCTGCAGGACTTCCTCGCTGGATGAGTTGGTGCTGTTGAGGAGGACCAGGAAAGGACGGTTAATGTCCTTCATCTCCTCGATAACCCGTTCCTCGGCCTCAACATAATTTTCCCTGGGGATCTCCGTAATCGAGCCATCGGTGGTCATAACCAACCCCATGGTCGAATGTTCGGATATTACCTTTCTGGTTCCCACCTCTGCCGCATCCTGGAAGGGAATTGGTTCCTCGAACCAGGGAGTGGAAACCATCCTGGGACCGTCTTCCTCCTCATAGCCAAGGGCTCCCTCAACCCGGTAGCCAACACAATCAACCATACGCATCTTAACAGTCAAGTTAGGGGTTATCTGAATTTCCACGGATTCATTCGGCACAAACTTCGGTTCCGTGGTCATTACCGTCCGTCCGGCTGCGCCCTGGGGCAATTCGTCCTTGGCCCGCTCCCGATCATGCACATCTTTCATATTCGGGAGCACCATTTGTTCCATAAAACGTTTGATAAACGTTGATTTCCCGGTGCGAACGCCGCCGACCACGCCGAGATATAAGTCCCCCCCGGTGCGTTCCGCAATATCGCGGAAAATATCGGTTCTTTCCAATGAACACACTCCCTCCCTTAAAGAATTATAAAAACTATATATAAAAAAAGGTTGCATCCCTCCCCCGCTCAGGCGAAAAAAAGATTATGTTATTAATCTGCCGTGAACCCTAGTCCACGTCTATTTTTTTCCAGTTGCATATAATAACAATATATATATATGAGCCTGTTGGACGAATATGACCTGGAAATATAAAAACCGGTAAAAAAATATCCATTATTTCCCTGCCGAAAATAAAAAGAAAAGCCGCCCTTCATTGGCAGCTTCAGCATTATTAATTCATATTATCAATTTAAGTGTATCACAAGGTCACTGTTAACTGGTTTTCGAAAAGCCTCTGGGGTAGTGGGCTTGGGGTTATTCTCCGCTCTCTTCGCAATTCTCCATTTGTGCAACAAGAACATCATACCGACCGCATCTACAAACAGCCACCCGGTAGCTACGCGCTATTTAAGCTTTGACTTTCTGCAACGCACGCGCTAAGGAACGCACCCAGGTGCTCCGTTCGCTCCGGATAACCCCAAGCCCGCAAGTCAAGCCTTTTCGGGCAATATTCTTGAGACAGATGATGTAGAATGACGAGACATATGTCTCCAGTGTGCGTTTCATTGGTATTATGTAATTGAAATATTATGGCTGGTTCATTCGCACTGACTGACCCCATAGGAATGCGGCCACATACCCACGACCCACGTCCCACGTCCCATTTCACACCCGGCAGGTCCCACCGAAACCGATCTTTATGCAGCCCTGCTCGACGATTACCGGGACCAAACGGGCTCCTCCCGTTAGTTCAAGCATCCTTTGCAAAGCTTCCTGCTCTTTTACAACATTATGGTACTCGTAAGGCCTCTTACGCCTGGCCAGATCCTCCTTTGCGGCTACCGTATAGGAACAACCGTCTATACCAAATAAGATAATCCTATTCAACATTTCGATCACCCCGTTATATTATCTACCAAACTATGTTTAGTTATAGCGGATGATCTTGTGGAACTAAAACTGGCTTTTACCCAGGGCGGCAGCAGCCAGGGCCACTTCTTCCGTTTCGTGTTTTTTGCCCCTGGTCATGAGCTTGTTAACAGCTGTTTCAGGCGAGAAACCTTCGAACAAAACCTCGTGCATCTGTTCGGTAATGGGCATATTAACACCGTAAAGCTCGGACAGCCTGCGAGCCGCCCGGGTAGTGCGGACGCCTTCCACCACCATACCCACTTCAGCCAGTGCCTCCTCCAGTGATTTGCCCCGGCCTATAGCCATACCGGCGCGCCGGTTGCGACTGTGCATGCTGGTGCAAGTTACGATCAGGTCACCAACCCCGGCAAGGCCGCCAAAAGTAAGCGGGTTGGCGCCCAGCGTGATGCCCAGGCGGGTGATTTCAGCCAGGCCCCTGGTCATCAGGGCTGCTTTGGTGTTGTCACCAAAGCCCAGCCCGTCGGCAATACCTGTGCCAAGGGCAATGACATTCTTTAGCGCGCCCCCCAGTTCAACTCCGGCGACATCCGGATTGGTATAGACTCTGAAATTGTCACACATAAACAGGTCCTGCGCGTATTCAGCACTTTTTATGCTGGATGACGCCGCTACCACTGCAGTGGGCACCTGCCTGCCCACCTCCTCGGCATGACTGGGCCCGGAAAGCGCCACATACCGCTCGAGTGCCTGCGGACCGGCAACTTCCGCAAATGCCTGGGATAAACGACGCAGGCTATCCTCCTCAATTCCTTTGGCGGCGTTGATAATCAGCCCCGTGCCGGACAGATGGGGGAGAGCGGATTGGAGCACCTCCCGAAAGGCGTGGGACGGCACAGCAAAAACGACCGCGTCAGCTTCGCGCACCGCCTCTTCAATATGGACCGTGACCTCGACCGCCGGGGGCACAATCACCCCGGGAAGATATCGTATATTTTCTCTTGTTATTGTAATCTCCTTCGCGAGAGCTGCGTGTCTCGACCACATCCGCACCGTGTACCCTTTGTGCGCCAGTAGTACCGACAAAGCCGTAGCCCAACTGCCGGCGCCGGCTACCCCAATAATTTTACTCACCAATTACACACCTCCCGCCTACCAGAACTTCCGTTTGATTTTTGGTTCGGCGCCACCGGCCAACCTCTTAATATTAGGTTTGTGCTTGTATATCACCAGGGCCGCCACCAATATACCCAGGACTAGGTAGGGCCACTCCAGATGAAAAGCCCAGATTAACAAAGGTATGGCAAGAACCGCGGCAATGGATCCAACAGAAACGTACCCGGAAAGCCCGACCACGGCCAGCCACACAACCGCGGCAATAAGGCCGACCGGCAGGGCTATGGCGGCGATTACGCCCACAAAGGTGGCAACCATTTTTCCTCCCTTAAAGCGCAGGAACACCGGCCAGCTGTGTCCCACCAGTACGGCTATACCGGCTGCGGCTACTACTTCAGGCCCGCCAAAATGTTTGGCCAACAGTATTGTCAGGACTCCCTTGCCCAAGTCTCCGGCCCAGGCCAGTACCCCTGCCACAGGACCGGCATTACGCCAAACATTGGTCATGCCAACATTGCCGCTGCCATAGTTGCGGATGTCGATCCCTTTCCATAAGCGGGCAACCAGGTAACTCACCGGAATAGAACCAATCAGGTAGCTAGCTATTATAACTAAAAAAACCGACATATCTGCTTCTCCTTCGGCATTCAGCCGCCGGTCGTCAGACACCGGACGAACCAAATATCATTTTCAAAAATTTAAGAGTATCGCACACGGCGGCCAGCGCCGCACTTGTGGCAGCCAATGGTGCATTTGTGCGAATGAATTCGCACCTACATTTTCATAGCAGATGTCAGGTCTCCTTACTCCTCCTTGGACCGTCTGCGCAGGCTAAAGCGGAGCGGTGTCCCTTCAAACCCGTAAGCCGAACGGATTTGGTTCTCAAGGTAGCGCTGGTAGGAAAAATGCAATAATTCCGGATCATTAACAAACAGCACAAAGCGTGGGGGCTTGACCCCGCTCTGAGTAGCATATAAGATCTTCAGGCGCCTGGTCTTATCCGCCGGTGGCGGGTTCTGCTGAGTCGCTTCCCTGATCAGGGTATTTAAATTGGCGGTACTTACACGGGTGGCATGCTTCTCGGCTACAAAATCGACCAACTCCAGCACTTTTAAAACTCGCTTTCCAGTTAGCGCAGAGGTGAAGATAAGAGGGGCATAAGGCATAAACGCCAGTTCCTGACGTACCTTATCACTATAGCGTTTCATAGTTTTATCGTCTTTTTCCACCAGGTCCCATTTGTTCACCACTAGAATTGAGCCTTTACCGGCTTCATGGGCGTAACCGGCAATGCGCTTGTCCTGTTCGGTAACCCCTTCAACCGCGTCAATAACGACTAATACCACGTCACACCGGTCAATCGCCCGTAAAGAGCGGATAACACTGTATTTCTCCGTAGTACGCTCGACCCGGCTTCTGCGGCGTATACCGGCAGTATCGATGAGCATGTAGTTTTTGCCGTCCCGCTCAAAGGTTGTATCAATGGCGTCGCGCGTGGTACCGGGAATATTGCTGACAATGACCCGTTCCTCTCCCAGGAGGCTGTTTACCAGTGAGGACTTGCCCACATTGGGTCTGCCGATAACGGCAATTTTGATTATATCCGGAGAGTCTGCCACTCCCTGATCCGGAGGAAGCAGTTCCACCAGCCTGTCCAGCATATCGCCGGTGTTCAATCCCTCCGCCGCAGATACGGGTACCGGATCCCCCAGACCAAGCTGGAAAAAATCATATATCTTCTCGGGAGAGTCAAAATTTTCAACCTTGTTAACCACAAGCACGGCCGGTTTATGAGCGCGGCGAACGACCGAAGCCACTTCCAGGTCGTCCGGATTTAAACCGGCCCGGGCGTCCACAACAAAGAGCACCACGTCCGCCTCGCGGATAGCCAGCTCTACCTGAGTCCGGACATGGCCGGTAATTTCGCTGTCTTCCTGAAAGTCAAGTCCTCCCGTATCTACCAGGGTAAAATGGCGTCCTGACCATTCAGCATCCATGTAAAGGCGATCCCTGGTTACCCCGGGTGTATCCTCCACAATAGCCACGCGGCCACCTACGATGCGGTTGAAAAGCGTCGATTTGCCCACATTTGGCCGCCCCAGTATGGCCACTATCGGTTTGGACATATTATTGTCACCTTTCTGATTTAAGTAAAACTCTAATAAAACTTCAATAAATAGGACACCGTCCTTAACCCGGCGCCATTACTGCATAAAAATCAATGTTAAGTATACTAATACTATTATAACCATTCTGTTGCAAGTGCGGATGCGCCAACCATGATTTTTTATTAAGATGCTCCCAATTAAAACGCACCCACATTGTCTTCACTGTGCCTGCTTTCATGTGGGTGCGATTCCAATCGCGCTTGCACTGCGGCCCATGATAACCTAAAATTATTATTTCAGTAATCCCTGTCTTCGACAAAAAGCTCTGCGTGTTCCGGCCCTTCCAGCAGAACCTCAACCAACTGGCGCGGCCCCTTGACCACGGCCACTCTGGTTTTTAAACGTTCAGCCAGGTCAGCGACAGTGAGGCTATCTAAAAAGAGCTCCCCCTCCTCTTTCAGCATTACCGCGGGGAGAACCAGGAGGTCGCCTATATTTCGCGGATCAATTTGGTTCATTAAGTCCTGCCCCGTGACCAATCCGGTTACAGTAACCCGCTCTCCAAAAAAGGTGTTCTCTATTGTTTTTACGGTAACCTGTAGTCCCTTTATGTTATTTAGTCCCGCCGCGACCTGCCGCAGCACGATAGCTCCCAAAACTCCAGTGGCAATGGTTACTTTTAGAGGCTCTATCTCCAGGGGCAGATCCTGTCTGACTTCCTCCCATTCTTCCAAAAAGAGGCGTACCAGACCCACCCCGTTCTCAAGCTGTGGAAAACCGGCATAGAGCTCTAAGGGGGGAACCTGCTCTCCAGCCAGCAGGTAGAACTCATCCGAAACAAAGACAAAGGGGTTGCCCAGACCAGCCAGGAACTCATCCTGCCTTAAACCCACCCACTCGACAACCTGATGCGCTTCGGCAGGTGTAACATTTCTTAACGGGTAGCAGGACTCCCTGAATTGCGTCAACCCGACCGGCACCACCGCCAGGGAACTGACCGACGGCCACAAACCGGCCAGATCTCTTACTGTGTTTTCCAGTTCCCGGCCGTCATTAATGCCTGGACACAGCACAATCTGAGTGTGCATCTCGATCCCGGCAGAAGCCAGAAACTTCAGCTGTTCCAGAATAAGTCCGGCCCGTTTATTACCGAGCATAACCCTACGCAGCTCAGGGTTGGTGGTATGGACGGATATATAGAGGGGGCTCAGGCGGAGCCGGGCGATTCTCTCCAGTTCTTCATCTCCAACGTTGGAAAGAGTGATAAAATTACCGCTCCAGAAGGAGAGCCTGTAATCATCGTCCTTGATATAGAGGGACTTGCGCAAGGCGGGCGGCATCTGGTCGACAAAACAAAAAATGCACCGGTTGGAGCACCTGGTAGTGCGCCCGAACCCCCCGTCTGCAAATTCCAAACCCAGATCCTGGTCGTAGTCCTTTTCAACATCAAGGACCCACTCCTCACCGGCTGCAGTGATCACCTCAATGGTGAGGTTTTCTTCAGTCTCAAAAAAACGGAAGTCGATAAGATCCCGCACCTCTGACCCGTTAATGGAGATTAAACGGTCCCCTGGCGCAAGATCCATTTCAGCGGCAATACTCCCGGGTAAGACCTGCGCAATAAGCAAACCCCGATCCTCCATACGGGACGACCTCCCCCCTAGCTCTAACAACCATTATCTAAAAATTCCAGAATCTAGTCAAGGGATTTTCCGAGGCCGTCTCTAACACCAGCACTCAGCCGGGTCAGTTCTCCATACATTTTTTTGATACCGGTATAGGTAAAAAAACGCCCTAAAGCGGCGAGCAAGCCCGCTCTGTTGAGAAGGCGTCCTGCCAATAAAAAAAAGTTGTCGCCAACCCCGCTGTCGACCATAAGCAAGTTGCCGCGGGGAATTTTATAGATCCTGAGAAAGCTTTCAACCAAACGATGGGGCATACCACGCTCCCCTTTTATGGAAAGAGCATAAATATCATTGCCACGGTCATCTTTGCCTATAACAAAGATCTCACCCTCTCCGCCGTCTTGCATATTCAAAAACGGCAGCTCCCGAAAACTGACGGCGCCCGGGTCTTTCCCCGCCGGGAGCCGGCCTGTATGAATAGCACCGGCAACAATCGCCACGGGAAAGCGGCTGTTGCTGAAATAAAGAACTTTTTTCGCCATCCGCCCTCAACTTTTCTTTGGTTTTTTTAACCAAACCAACCAATTTAAAGTAAGCCACCCGCGTACCCATGGTCACGATAGGCCGCCCCACCCCGACTAACCCCCAGCGCCTCGAAAGATATCCTCCAAACATCATGATCCAATTGACCTGGCTCATAGCGTTGACCAGGCAGTAGCTTGAAGCGGGGACACCAAAAATCCCCGCCAGTCCGGCAAAGACATTTTCCAGAACTGCCGGCCGGCTGCGGCGGGCGGTCAGGTAAACTTCATGCCCGTACTCATCGATCCCTATGGAAAAAATATGGCCGTGCTCGCATGCATCCTGCCGGTCATAGAGCGGTAATTGCAAAAACTCTTCCGGTCCTGGAACGCGGTCTTCCGGCAACATCCCCAGGTGTATAGCAGCGGCGGTAACCGAGGAATGAGTACCCCCATAACAATGGTAAATAACCTTCATCAGTGCTTTACCAGAATTAATGAACCGTTTTCCAGGTCGTGGACATTGGCGTCAAGTATTCTGGACAGGTAATTGGCAACCTTTTGCTGCTCTTCCTCGTCTCTAGCCAGGAAAACAGGTGTGCCCTCGCCAACCATACTCATCTGCAGTGTTACAATGGCCAGGATGGTACCAACCGACTCTTCACTCATGTGGATTTCACCTGCTCTTTGGCTGCTTTTATTGAAGCTCCCGCCTTCAACGGTTTGCTCCTTGCGCTTTCCAGCACAGGGGTCAGCTTGACCGCCGCGATAAGCTGCTCCAGGTCCCGCTCAACCGGCATGATATATAACCCAACTTCGCCTGTATCGGGGTTTTTTCTGGCCAGCGGGGTAAATTCCGGGATGTCCACGTCTTTTTTGGTACCCAGGATGACCGACGCGGTAAAGGCAATGGCATTGCGCTGTCCGATATCATGTAAAGTGGACCTGGCGTTGCCGTCCCTGGGGATAAGCTTAACCGCCAGACCATCTTTTAAAATTTTATCGCGCATTGATTTGAGACCTACATTCATGATGCCAATCTCGTCTACCATCAAAATAGCGCCCTTAAAGCTGATCCGGGCCGGTACCACTTCACAGATGCTGCCGACTACCTGGCCGGACATGAAATATCTGCTAAACAGTACCGCCAGGATGGCGACCACAAAAGCCATTGCCTGCCCGCCAAACTGGGCCGCTAGGCTGGTAACAAAGGCAGTTCCCATCACCAGGTAATTCCTGGCCTCAAAAGTACGGGCAATCCCCTCAATATAATCTAGACCTCTTCTGACCAGTTCACTTCTTTCCAGGCTTTCCAGGGTGCGTCGCTCGATATTACGGATTTCCCGGAACTGCTGCGCCGCCAGGGCCAAGAAGGTGGCCGCGGCGAAATCCGGTTTCATTATTGCCGGAATCGCCACAGCCCCCAGAACTGAAGCGATAAACCCCAGGAAAAGGTGGCCCAGGTAGCCGTGCGGGTAACCCGGGTACTGCCGGTAGTCAATGCGCAGCAGGATAACCCTGGTAACGGTCCCCGCTACTACACCGGCCAGGATCACCAGCAGGTATTCGGGTATTAAGTTAGACATGCTATCCCCCAAACCTAGTCTTTGGTTATGTCGTCCTTAGTTTCCTTAAGCGCCTTGTTGGCAAGAGGGTCCTGTTCTTCCGGCACTTTCCGGTGTCCAGGCGCTTCGTCCAGTTTTACATTTTTACGGGCAGCGGGACGCGGGCCAAAGAAGCTGGTGAATTCCCGTCCGAAACCTGAAATACGCTTCTTGGCATTTTCCCAACTACCGGAACTGATCAGCAGGAAGCCAACGCCACCCACTATAGTGATCCCAAGGATCCAGGCAAGCGCTCTCCCGGCGCCCCCGGCAGCGCCCGCCGGCCTCCCGCCGGCGCCAGGCGCCTGCGCCGCAGGATTACCGGTCGTACCGGCGGCAAGTCCCAACACATTGGGTACAGCCTCAGAAAACAAAGCTATACCCATGGCAGCCTCTTCCTTGGTGTTTGTATGTGTGCCGGCCTCGATGAGGAGGGCCGTTGGAGTCAGATCCTGATTGTAATCACCCTTACCGACAAAAATTTCTTTTACTACCTGGTTGTGCATGTTATTGGCCGCTGCCATCATACGCTTGGCAAAGTCCATATTGGCGTCCATACGGGGGTTTTCCCGCCCTACAACCAGGCGCAGCTTGGCAATTTGTTTGCCGTCCACCGTAGCCCGGTAATAAGAGGGGTCAGGAACTCCGTCTCGGTGGATGTCGAAAATTGCGGCAGGGTTGCTTTTCATTAAATTGGCGGCCGTCCTGCGGGAGCGGACATAAGCGTTGTTATCGTGCGGGTCATGGGGCGTCTCGTCGTAGTTTACAGTAACCCCCCTGCCTTGCAGCTTATCGACCAGGGCCTTGCCGACCTGGTAAATACCCCCTTTAAAGGGTATAGACTCTGTTCCGTCCGAAGGCACATAGGACTCGTCAGTATGTGAATGATAGATTGCGATTGCGCTATTCTTCTGTTCCGCCAGGTTGGTCGTGACAGGCGCTACCTGATTCCCATACAATTCGTTATAGGCGACAATCTGTGGATCCATCCCCAGAAACTGCGCCTCGGCCTGATCTCCTTCGACTCTGCCGATGCGGTAACTGCGGCCCTCGGCTGTATACAACTGGTCTCCTATAAAAACCGTGCGGGACATCATGCTGAGCATTTCGCCTTGCTCATCAACAATTGTCGTGAACCTATCGACCAGGTGGTCCGGCGTGCCCCGATCAAAAAGCTTCGGCATAGCCAGGGCGTGACGCAGGCTGAGGCTCCCTGTTGAATAAAAAGCTACAAGCAACAATAAAGCTAAAACCCCCAGAGTACCAAACAGGATTCTGAGTTTACTCCCGTTCATCAAGGTCAGCCACCTTTCTTTCGTCTTGCGCCAGTCTATCTTGTTCCACGTTCTTGTCGCCTTGCGTACCCGTCGCGTTTAGCTCCGGCTTTTTCAAACCTTTAACCAGTTCCGAAGGACGTCCCTTGGCGCTGGGTCCACCTGAAAGCCTTTCAAAAGATTCACCAATGATTTCAGCCAGCAGGATGGCCACAAAACCAGCCAGGACTATAGTATCAAAAGCCCCGGCGCCGCCTATGCTGACAGCATAGTTGGCAGGGGCATTCTGACTCAGTAGCCAGATGTAATGAAATACATCGACCAGCAGGACACCGATGGTAGCGGCAATAAAGGCCGCTCTCCTGGATCTGCCGAGCAGGTAGGCCACGATACCTCCGGCCAGGGGGTAAAGGTAGATGGCGTCGATTATAGCGTAGCGTCCCGCAGGTTCTATGGTTGTTCCGGCGTTAATCAGGGATCCGATGATATAGACAACGACAGCTGTTATGACCGCCCCCACCAGAGACCTGGTCCACTCCCTGCTGGTGCCGGCTCTTACCAGAAGGTAAATCGCCAACCCCACGGGTACCAATGCCCCCCCAACGTTTATTGAGGTCCTAAAAGGTAGAAAAGGGAGGGGGATGTTGATAAAGCTGCCCAAAATAATGGCTCCGATTACAACCAGGGCTCCCCGGTCGGAAAGCCTCATCCGGTCCAGGGCGCGTTGGGCCAGACCCAGATATATGAGCACCGAAACAGCGATTAAGATAATAATACCTATGGGAAAACCCTCCAAATGTATCAGCCTCCTTGTTCTGGAAATATCAAAGTTAGACTTCCCATTTGGCCAAAAAATATGCAAAAGCGGCTTCCGCCGCTTTTGCATATTGTTGTTACTTAGTTATAATTATTCACTTATTATTCCTTTTACTTCTTATCGAACAAGTCTCCCACCATGTCACCTATGGTAACCACATCTCCGGTATCCTCAGTTTTCTTATGGTTATAGTCACGGTATTCCCGCTCCTGTTTTTCCCTGGACACCTCTCTTATAGATAAACGAATTCTCTTCTCGGCAGGATCTACGCTAAGCACCTTGACGTTGACCTCTTCTCCTTCGGACACCACCTCGTCCGGCTTGGCCACATGTCTTTCCGCCAGGTGTGAGATATGGACCAGACCTTCCACACCGGGTTCCAACTGCACAAAGGCGCCAAAAGGAGCCAGGCGGACTACTTTTGCCGGAACAACGCTGCCCACCGGGTATTTTTGGTCAACTGTGTCCCAAGGATTGGGCAGGACTTGTTTTAAACCCAGGGATATTTTTTCATTATCCCGGTCTATTTTAAGTACCATAACCTCAATCTCATCACCCACCTTGACCACTTCAGATGGATGGTTGATGCGGTACCAGGACATCTCAGATATGTGCAGCAGGCCGTCTACCCCGCCGATATCTACGAAAGCCCCGAACTGAGTCAGCCGCCGCACCACTCCTTTAACAACCTGACCTTCCTCAAGGTTGGTCAGCAGTTCCTGGCGCAGCTTGGCGAAATCCTCTTCCAGCACCGCCTTGCGGGACAGAATCACCTTTTTCCTGGCCCGGTTCATCTCGATCACACGCGAGGATATGACCTGTCCCAGGTATTTGGAGAGATCTTCCACATAACCGCGGTCGACCAGGGAAGCAGGTAGAAAAGCTCGCACCCCTATATCCACCAAAAGACCACCCTTTACTACTTCCCGCACCGTGCCCTCAACAGGCTGCCCTGATTCAAGGGCTTCCTCAAGTCCGGCCCAGGCTTTTTCGGCATCGGCTTTTTCTTTGGAAAGGATCAGCTTGCCTTCGTTGTCCTCTGCTTTTAACACATATACTTCTATTTGATCCCCCACCTGGACGATATCCTGGATGGAGGTAACTTCACAGCAGGACAGTTCCCTGATTGGAATAACGCCTTCCGACTTAGCTCCAACATCCACCATCACCTCGTCCTGGCCAACGTGGACAACCGTACCAGTAACAATTTCACCGTGCCGAACAGCTTTGACTTCAACCGCGTCCTTCATACCTTCCTCAGAGCCGTTCAGTTCTTCAATCTCACTCATTCGCTTCTTAACCTCCTCTATTATCCAGTCAGGTGTAGACGCACCCGCTGTTAACCCTGCTGCCTTCACACCCCGGAACCACGCCGGATCAAGTTCACCCGCCTCCTCGATATGGTAAGTTGTCGTACCACAGGCACGGCAGAGGCTGGCCAGTTTTCTCGTGTTGGCGCTGTCAGCGCCTCCTACCACGATCATCACATCAACCTGACAGGCTAGCTCAAGGGCAGCTTTCTGGCGCTCAGATGTTGCGCTGCAGATGGTCTTACATGCCTGGACAACCGACCCGGTTTTTTCCAGGGTCTCCACAACAGCGTTAAAGTTTTCCATGTGTTGGGTCGTCTGGGCCAACACCCCGATCTTTTTTCCCCGTGCCTTTACGAGACCTGCTTCCCAGGGATTTTCCACGACCTCCGCCTTGCCATTGGCCCAACCCATGATTCCCTGTACTTCCGGGTGGTTTTTATCACCCACAATCACCACCTGGTAGTCTTTGGTCATCAGGTCACGGGCAACGACTTGGGTCCTGCGGACAAAGGGACAGGTTGCGTCAACAATGTCCAACCCGAGCTCCTGGGCGGCGTTTAACAAGGCTGGACCTACCCCATGAGACCTAATGATAAGCGTGCCTTCTTTTATCTCCCCTAAATTATTAATTTCCCTAACTCCCAATTTTCCGAGGTAGGCAACTACCTGAGGGTTGTGAATTAGTGGCCCCAAGGAGAAGACCGGGCCAGGCCTGTTGCGGACGGTGTCCTTGGACATCTCAATGGCTCTTTTGACACCGTAGCAAAAACCGGCTTTTGAGGCTACCCTCACTTCCATAAAATCACCTTTTATCCATCGTGGAAATATTCGATAAGGTACGCGAATTTCCTTCCTATCGCCATATATTTTCAGAAAAATCCGTTTAGCTCCCGAGCAGCAGGGCAATCTCGTCCATAATCCGGTCGCTGATAATTTCAAGATCTTCCCTGGTTGCCTTTGTCATGGACTGAAAGCGGATAGGACTGCCTACATGGACCGTTATCTTGCTAAACACACCTCTAGTCCCACTTACGGCAATCGGCACGATCGGGGTTCCCGCCTTAAGAGCAATCATGGCGGCGCCAAGGTGCGGCTTTAACATATCCCCGGTATGGCTCCTGGTCCCCTCGGGGAAAAGTCCCACGACTTCGCCTGCTTGGAGCAGACGTAAGGCCGTCCTCACAGCATTCCGGTCGGTCACATCCCGGCGGACCGGAAAGGCTCCGGAAGAACGTACGGCGTAGCCGACCAGGGGTATCTTAAAAAGCTCGGACTTGGCCATGAAAAAAACCTGGCGTTTAAAGGCGCAAATAATCGCAACCGGGTCCCAGTAACTGACGTGGTTGGCCACCAGCACCACCCCGCCGGTGGCGGGAAGGTTCTCCGCCCCCCGGATTTCCCAGCGCCTCAGCACTAATAGGACAAGCCTGGCGCCGGCTTTAAGTAAACTGAAAATCATCGTTCCTTCCTTTCACCCGTTATCCTTGCCACAATCAGGTCAACTACTCCCTCTACCGTACAGGAAGTGCTGTCGATAATGACGGCGTCCGGAGCCGGCGCTAAAGGGTCCATTTCCCTTGAAGTGTCAATAAAATCCCGGTTGCAGATATCTTCTTCGATTTGACGCCGGTCAACGTTTATTCCCTTATCGGCCAGTTCCTTCCAGCGTCGCCTGGCCCTTTCCCCGGTGGCGGCAGTGAGGTAAATCTTGACCCGGGCGTCGGGTAATACCACCTGCCCGATATCCCGGCCCTCCATTACAACACCGCCCCCCGCGGCCATTTCTTTCTGTAATTCAATCATTTTCCGGCGTACAGCAGGGACTTTGGCCACCAGCGAGACGCTGTTCGAAACAGCCGGTAATCGAATTTCTTCAGTTACGTCCTCTCCGTCCATCAACACGGTAAGATTTCCATCAGAGCCTGCCTTGAGGCTTATTAATACATTCGACGCCAGCCTGCCGAGTTTTTGGTGGTCGTTTAAGTCTGCCCCGTCACGCAGCGCCTTTAACGTAACGGCGCGATACATGGCTCCCGTATCTATATACAAATAGCCAAGACTTTTAGCAACCAGCTTTGCAACTGTACTTTTGCCGGCCCCGGCCGGCCCGTCAATGGCTATGTTGGGTTTGCAATTCATGGCGCCCCTCCAAGAAGCAGCTATCATTTATAAATAACAATGCAACTTTGATTATTCGACAGCATATAATTTTTCTCCTTTGTAAATCTTAAACAAAAAGCCTGAAAGGAATACCCTTCCAGGTTGTATTATTCTACCTGAATATTTATTAATACACGGGGGAAGTTCTCACTCAATTTTTATATTGCCCTGGTGACCTTTTACTGCGCACTGTAACCGCTCGACCTGCTGTTATCCATAGCGGAGCAGCGCACGTAGGCGCCCTTTCCGCCCATCAGGTAAGCCCCTTCACGGAACTGGTGCTCGAGACTATGAATTCCCAATTAGTATTTTACCTTTTTATTGGTAGGTCCAGGCTTATTTAAAGCTCGCGCTTCTCTACGGAATGGGTTTTACCGGCTCTGCAGTTAGACCGGTGCGTGTAAGCTTACAGCTCACAGTGATTTCAGCCTGTACGTTGGGAAGCCATTCGTCGCGCCAGGTTTGATTGATCTCTTTCCAAAGCTTCGGGTTCGTTTCGTAAATTTTTTCCCCTAAACCCAGAAAATCGCTGTGCAGTTCCCGGGACTTGTTGACAGCAGCCATGACCTCCTGATAGATCGCTTTTTCCTCCTCCTGTTCCAGCAGCCGCATATCCTCGGGCTTGTTGATGTCGATATCCTCCTTCTCCACACTGGATACATACCCTTCCACCTTGATCTCGATATTGAAGATAAACCCATCCTCGGTAATGATTGGTGTGATTTTGCTTCTTTCTGAAGAAACCAACAGTGAGGCCCACGGTTTCTCTGCGTTTACAGGAACAGTGACGGTGCCCCCTGCAGCCCTCCCTTCCACCCAGACCACACCGCGGGATTCAGACAGCTCAAGGAAAGACACCAGACTGCCCAGCTTTAGGACTCCCATGCTACTAATCTCAAAGGTCTGTTTTTCTTCCTGGGTACCGTCAGCCGCCCTGCTGACCTCTGGTACCAGTTTAATAGCAGTTATGAACGGGTCAATGCCCGCCCTCTCCACCTTGCTTAAGAATTGTCCGAAATTGACAGGGAGAATCACGGACACTTCCTGCCTGCGCTGGAACATGGATCTGAATGTTTGAGCCGGAAAATTTCCCGGATCGGGCTCCCCTTTAAGCAAGATATCCTCCGCTCTTCCCTTGGCCACCAGGACCCAGACGGAGCGACGCATCATGGGTTTTCTGGTAAAGAAATCCAGAGGCGGCAGCATATTTTTACGGGCTTCGTCTTCCCCCATAATGATAACTGTAGTCGTCTTGAACATCGCGGAACGAGGGTTCTTCAGTTCAAACATGCGCACAGCGTCGCTGACATTGCGCGCCCGGACACTGTAGTTGGCATAAGGCTTGACCGGCACGCCGCCGCCACCGCCCCCACCGCCTCCACCCTGCGATTTCCCGAGCATACGGGGAATAACAGTCTGAAAGGTGACGAGCACACCGTCAGAATCAGCACTGTCAATACCCACAGCAGTGACATAGGACAATTGTTCAATTTCAACACGATCCCAGCAGCCGGAGCACATACCTGCGAGCAAAATAATGATTAAAAAGAGATAGATCCGCTTTGCCATACGCCTTGACACAAGCTGTCTCTTCATTCTTTTGTCTCCCCAGTCTTAGGTACGCCTTTTTTCCTGAGCAGCGCCAGGATATAGAGAAGGATAAACACTGACATTTCAACGGATAGGGCAAAGATATTCCAGGTTGTCGCAAGGAACCCCCTGGCCTGGACAATATCGGTAAATATTAGGGTAGCAAACGCCGCCAGGATTACTGCACCGGGCCATACCAGCGGGCGGTGTTCACTTAAGTTGACCGACTGGGCAAAGGCGATCAGTGCGGTGTAAAAGAGAAGCGACACTTTCAGGCATACCGTCGTCACCCAAAAAGCCAGGAGGAACGCCTCTACCCGCTCAAAAAAACCGGCGACACTGATCATCTTGACCAGTTCAAAGGAGGGGAAAAGGATCCGGCTGTTCTCTAAAGCTCCAAACGTGGCGATCTGCAGCATCACCATTATTAGTATCGGAACGTTTAATAATAAAGTAATTTTCAAGTTGAGGCCCGGCGCCTGTTCAGGGTGGCGCATGTACGGAATGAGAAAAAGGATGGCCAAGCCTTCACCGTAGAAAGACAGCATATTAACAGCGCCCCGCATCAGTTCCAGCGGCGAGTGTTCCAGGAAAGGCTTGAGCAGCTCCCAATTCGCCACCGGGAACAGAAACAATGACCCGCCCATTAGCGCTATCAAAAAAAGCGGATAGAGAATCTCACAGGCCCTGGCGAATACTTCCAGACCCAGGTGAACTCCATAGGCTATCGCAAATACATATAAAGCTATGAAGACGACCAGCGGGGTTCTTGGCATGACAGCGATAACCAGATGGTCAGCCAATTCACGGACTGCGGCAGCTGCTACAAAGAAAAAGAAAAGGCTCAGGATCATGCCCAGTACCCGCCCCCCCCATTTGCCCAGGAGATCCATGCCGTATTCGACCGGGTTCTTACCAGGGAAACGCAAGCCCAGGGAAATGATCGGGATACCGAAGAGTATCCCTAAAACAGTCACAATCAGAACCACCACCCAGGCGTCCTGCCCGGCGTACTTGGTTAAAAGAGCCGGGACAAACTGGACCTCGGTGGCGAAGACCATGTTTGCAACCAAAAACATGACCTGGCGGGAGGAGAGCCTCCCTTTTTCCAAACTCATTCTTTCACCTCAATACTGTTTGCTATTGGGGATAAAACAACCTTGTGATAGGGCGAAAGACGAATTCGATGCCGTTGGTAGGGTTAGGAACCGGCAATTTCAGGGTCATGGCCACGGACAGGGCTATACCGATCAGGAGAAAACCGCAAAAGGCGATCAGCTCGCCTCTCTTTTCCTGTTGCAATAATCCGGGAAGTTCCAAGAGGGTTATTACACCCCCTATCACAATGATTAATAGCAAATTAAAGTACACCATCAGCCCATCACCTCTTTAATTACACTGGCTTGCAGCCCCCGTATAAGTTAACAGCGTCACTTAACCCCGCTTCTTTTTATCCGGCATAACGCTCTGCGGATCGTCCCCTTCCCCGCTGGACTCTTGCGGCGCTTTGGGCATCTGGCCGGGCGCCTGCCGCCTGAGCTTGCGGGCGCGTAAGAGGCTCGGCCTGAAGTCCATCATCCACCGGGGGGCATTGAAGAAAACATCTTTCCACTCTCCTGGCGCGCCGGGAGCAACCGGGTAAAGGTAGGGAATACCAAATGACCTGAGCGACGCCAGATGTAAGAGAAGCACCAGTATACCCCAGAAGATGCCCGGCAGGCCGAAGGCTCCCGCCAACAGGAGAAACGGGTAGCGGATGAACCTGATGGCAAACGAGGCTGAGTAATTGGGGATCATGAATGAGGCTACCGCTGCCACGGAAACGATGACCACCATGATCGGGCTGACGATCCCCGCTGCCACAGCTGCCTGACCCAATATGAGCGCCCCGACGATACCGACCGCCTGCCCCACCGAACGGGGCATCCTGGCCCCTGCCTCCCGGAGAAAATCAAAGGATATTTCCATCGCGAGAGCTTCCACCACCGCCGGGAAGGGGACTCCTTCCCGCCCGGCAGCCATGCTTAAAACCAGACCGGTCGGGATCATCTCCTGGTGATAGGTACTTAAAGCAACATAAATTGAAGGCAGGAATGTGGCGGCAATTAGCCCCAGCCACCTGAACGGGCGGATGAAGTCAAAACTCTCATAATAATCCTCCGGCGCCTGCAGAAACTCACTGAAAACAGCCGGGACAAGCAAGGCGAAAGGTGTGGTGTCAACTAGAATGGCCACGCGGCCTTCCATTAGCGCCGCCGCTACCCTGTCAGGGCGTTCAGTACGGTCGAGGAGTGAAAAAGGCGTCCAGGGGTTGTCCTTGATAAAATCCTCAAGATAACCGGATTCCAGAATCCCGTCGGTATCAATCCTTTTGAGACGGCTGATTACTTCATCCTTGAGGGCCGGGTCGGTGAGGCCGTGGATATAGGCTACGGAGATATCGGTTTTAGTCAGACGTCCCAATTGGAGTGTATCGAAACGAAGTAGAGGTGTCTTGAGCCGCCGTCTGACCAGGGCAGTACTGGTACGGAGGGTTTCGTTGAAAGCATCCCGGGGGCCACGTACAAAGGCCTCAGACTTTGCTTCTTCCACAGCCCTTGCCTTCCAGCCCTTGACCACCATGACAAGGACCTGGGAAGTTCCGTCGATGAAGAGGGCCGCGCAGCCTGTCAGCACGTAGTCGAGCACCTCGTTGATCCTGGTCGCTTCTTTGATGCTGCCAAAGGTGATCAGCCAGTCACGGATCATCGGATAGGCATTCCCGGGCAGAAGAGGAGCCTGATCGTCACTCAGCGAGCGATAGAGGAAAGGTTTAAGAATTGCCTCGCTGATTGAGTTCGAGTCGCTCAACCCATCTATGAAGACCAGGGCCACTCTGATCTCCTGGCGCACACCGAAATTAAACTCCCGTACCAACAGGTCGCTGGTGTTGCCAAACAGTTTTTTGAACAGGGACACATTCTCATCAAGGCTGGAACTGAAAGAATTGTTCAGTTCCTCAGAACCGGGTTGGAGAGCCGCCAGCTTTGCATCTATTTGCTGCCGTTTCCGTTCTTCCAGTGTTTGCGGTCTGCGTGGTTTGCGGAACATAACCATGCTCCTTCTGCACCATATTGGTGTAACTGTCTATTGCCGCCGCTTGTTGCATTTATTTCCACAGCTATGATATTCTCTGCAAGAAAGGTCCAGTTTATGCTAAAACCTTCCATTGAAATAAAAGTCAAGGAATAATGTGAATCTCTTAAAACATAATCTCTAACCATGACACCATGGCTAAAGCTCTTTGGAACCACCTGCATATAGGTGGTTTTCTATATAGACGAGAACACTAAAAGCCGCGAAATAAGCGGCTTTTAGTGTTTCTCGTTTTTTATATTTTCTATCCGCATGTCTTGATCACATGAAAGGATATTTTTTCTTCGTTGACTCATTCTAAAACATCAAATTGCCGGGTGTTTAAAGTACTTGACAGCAAGCCCTCCGTTTGGCTTTTATTTAACTTAATGATAGCATTCACAACTGTCATATATGATATTAATACATTATTTTCATCATACATTTCAATACCCCAAACATGGGATGTCTTTCCCTTATGCATGAGTTTTCCTTTGGCTATGATATAACCTTCTATCTTTTTCGATTTCATATGATTGGCAGTAATGGTCTGGCCGATTGCTGCTTGATCTTTGTCTATTATTTGATTTGATGCATAGCCTGCCACAGTCTCTCCTAATGAAATGATCGCACCACCGTGCAAAATCCCGAAGGCCTGACTATGAAACTGGGTTAAATTCATTTTAGCCTCGAGTGTATCGGTACCCGCACCAATATATTCAATATTTAACCCCTCGATTAAGTTCATTCTATTCACCAACTATTCTGATGTGGTCAATTGTATAATCATTTAAAGAATTTTCATCAATTTCTACTCCTAAACCAGAGCCTTTAGGTACTTGAATCATGCCATTTTCAACTATAATTTCAGGTTCAATGATATCTTTTTGAAAGTAACGCCGGGACGGTGCTAAATCTCCGGGAATATAAGTATCTTTTAAGCTTGCCAAATGAACGTGTAATATTTTAGAAATACCGCTCTCAACCATACTCCCTATCCAATAGAGAATATTATTCTCCCTGCAAATTTCAATCATTTGCTTTGCATAATACATTCCACCGATACGGCCTATTTTTAAATTCACGACTTTGCAGGCTTTTAACTGAATGGCTTTCTTTAAATCATCCACTGTTTGAATGCTTTCATCCAGGCATATGGGGACTTTTATCTCTTTCTGTAGTTTTTGATAGGCTAATAAATCCATTGAGGCCAGTGGTTCTTCGATACAAAGCAAGTCCAGTTGATCTAATTTTTTTAATTCATGCATTTGCTGCAATTCATAGCTCCTGTTGGCATCTGCCAGCAGTTTAAGATCAGGGTATTTTTCTTTAATTAACTTTAATTTGAAAAATCCATCTTCCGGTTTGATTTTAATTTTAAAGCGGATATACCCTTCTTTCTGAAAATAATCTATTTGTTGCATGAGGCTTGAAATATCCAAATCTCCCAGGACAATGCCTGCAGCGATCCTATCATGGGTTGCTTCAGCAAAAACAACATCCATAATAGGCTGCTGTTGACGCCTGGCGAACAGATCTAACAGCGCGTTTTCCAAACCGGCAATTGCCATTGGATAGGTTAAGTCAATCCATTTATGGAGTTCAAATGGATGCTTTATTTCTCGATTAACAACCCAAGGGATATAACTATTGATTAGTACGCTTTTCGAATCCATTAGTAATTCATTGCTATAAAATGGTTCATTAAAGGCGACAACTTCCCCATATCCTGTATTCCCCAGCTCATCTACCGCTCTGATGACAATTGTCTCCCGGTGGTTTAAGCTGGTTTGTGATGTTTTAAATGTGAAATTCAAAGGCATTTTAATTTGAAATAGTTCTATACTTTTAATCCACATAGTATCTCTTTAATAAATCCTTTTTTAATATTTTGCCTGATGGATTTTTAGGTAGTTCGTCCAAATAAACTATTTTTTGCGGAAGTTTATATTTAGCTATTTTCTTTACAAGATATTTGTATATTGCATCTTCATTCAATGAGGATACAACGAATAATACAGGAACTTGTCCCCATTTTTTGTCCTCCATACCGATAACTGCGCATTCGAATATCTCAGAATGCGCATACAAAATATTTTCAATTTCTTGAGGGTAAATATTTTCACCGCCAGAAATAATTATATTTTCACGGCGGTCAAGGATATATAAAAAACCGTCCTCATCTAAATACCCGATATCTTCCGTATTGAAAAAACCGGAGATGGTTTCCATTCCAAGATATCCATCCATTAACATCGGACTTTTAATTAAGACTTCACCAGCTCCATCTTCATCAGGATTTTTAATAGAAATCCTTACTTCCTCAAGCGGTACGCCGACCGAATCAATTTTTTCAGGGTAGTTAAATACACAGAAAGTTACAGACTGACTTGTGGTCTCCGTCATCCCATAGGTTTTATAGATGGGAATATTTTTGCGTAGACACTTTTCAACCAGTGGTTCAGGAATAAATTCACCGCCTACCAGGACTACACGCAAATTATGTCTTTCTATTCGATCAATGATTCTATTTAACATGGTCGGGACAATCGACAGCATATTGATTGCAGCGTCCCCAATCAATTTTAGTACTTGTTCTTCATTAAATTTATCAACAATAGTAACCGCTGTCCCATTGTACAAACTTCGCAGTAAGATGGTTAAACCGCTAATATGATACATGGGTAATACCATAAGCCAATTATCTTCTTCATTTATTCCCACACTCTTCTGCGACGCTTCGACATGGGCATAAAACTGCTTCCAACGCAAAGGTACTGATTTAAATTTACCGGTTGTAGCACTTGTATTCATTATGACAGCTATTTGTTCCGGATTAAATTCTCCGGCTAATTTTATATCTTGTTTTTGATCACTTTGATAAACTTCCTGAAAAGATATAAATTTTTTATTTTGAGAAAAGACAACTTTTATGTTTAAAGTCTTTAATTGCTCCGTTATCTCCTCATCTGTTAAACGCGTATTAAGCATCAATACTTCAATTTGCATAACTTGTAATGCCAGAAAAAATAAAGCCACGTCCACGGAGTTATTGGAGTAAAGAGCAACTCTTCTCTGATTTTTTACATAAAGATATAGTCTTTTCGCCAAATCTGTTACACGCTCATATACTTCTTTAAAGGTTAGACTATTAAAGAATTTTTTATCTGGTTTTTCAATGGATTGTTTTTCAAGCCAGTTCATTTTACCACCCGGATTTACGGAAATTTAGGAAACTGTTGAAAATCAGGATTGCGTTTTTCTTTAAAAGCATCCCGTCCTTCTTTGGCTTCCTCTGTTGTGTAAAATAACAAAGTCGCATCTCCGCCCAGCTGCTGCAAACCGGCTAAACCGTCCGTATCGGCATTAAAGGATGCTTTAAGGAAACGCAGGGCGGTAGGTGAATGCTTTAAAATTTCTTTCGCCCATTTTACCGTCTCTTCTTCCAATTGGCTAAAGGGAACAACCGTGTTGACCAATCCCATTTCAAGAGCTTCCCTGGCGGTATATTGACGGCAAAGATACCAAATCTCGCGTGCTTTTTTATGACCGATGATGCGCGCTAAATAACCAGCGCCATATCCTGCATCAAAAGAACCCACCTTAGGTCCTGTCTGGCCGAATTTAGCATTTTCAGATGCTATGGTTAAATCACAAACGATATGCAGTACATGTCCCCCGCCAATGGCATATCCATTGACCATGGCAATAACAGGTTTTGGTGTAATGCGTATTAAATGCTGCAGATCCAAAACATTTAACCTGGGAATCTGGTCATCTCCCACATAACCCCCATGTCCGCGTACCCTCTGGTCGCCACCCGAACAAAAAGCTTCTTTATCCGGACCTTGTCCATGGTTGGCGCCTGTTAAAATGATGACCCCTATTTTGTCATCTTCACGGGCTATGGTAAAAGCATCAATAAGTTCCATCACGGTTTTGGGGCGGAAGGCATTGCGGACTTCCGGACGATTAATTGTGATTTTGGCAATTCCGCTGTATGTTTCGTAAATAACATCCTCATACTTTCGGTTTAATTTTTCCCAAGGAAACTTATTCATTCGCAAGAACCCCCTGTAAAATTTGTTTATAAGAATTGTTTTATAACTGCAATAAAAGCATGAGGATTTTCAATATGCGTATTGTGCCCTACGCCCTTGATTATTTCATGCTTTATATTTGAATTTAATTTTTTAAACTCAAGACCGACGTGCTCGTATTTTAAGTCGTATTCCCCGTTGATGTATAGAGCAGGCATTGACAGCTTACAGATTTGATTTTTAAAACATGGGAATTTCCCTTGTCCACTGCCCAGCAAAGTATTTGACAGGGCATGAGGGATATTCAATAAACGTCTTGCACTTATTTGATCGATAATAGCTTTGGGTAACAGGGCTTGAGTGGTAAAAATGTCCAATCCGGACCAGTAACGGTTAAACCATTCTATTCCATTTCGCCGGATATTTTTTGCCAGATTCAAATCATTTCTGCGTCGTTTTAACCGCTTGATTAAGCCGCATTCCCCATAAGATGCACTTTCCAAAATAAGTTTGTCTATCTCTTGAGGATAAGCCAGGGCGTAGGCCAGGGCAATTCGTCCACCCATAGAATAGCCTAATAGCGAGTATTTTTTGAGGCCTAATTTGAGAGCGAGCTTATTTAAATCCCTGATTATTACTTTCCAGTAATAAGCTTGCCTGGAATAAGGTTTTTTACTTTCTCCATGTCCGATCAAATCTATCAAAATCATTTGATGGTCCGCTAATTGTATCGATTCCCAGGTGCTTAAGTTTTCCGAAAAACCATGCAAACAGATTATTGGCTTTCCTGTACCTCTTATTTCAAGGTGATATCTTATTTTATTAATTGTAATGAACATACTCCAATACTCCTTAAACCCGTTCACCACTCCTGTAACATTGTATATTTATCATGTAATGCTTTACTTAAATCTAAATCAATTTTTACCTCGATTAGCTTAATTCCTTTTAAAGTTAGTGCTTCCTTTAAGTCATGTTCAAACTCATCATAACTCTGTGGTTTAAAATAGGTTACACCGTATAAGGTTTTTAGCCCAGCAAAATTCATTTCATGAGGAGTTAGGAATAAATAATCAAAATGCTTCTCGTTACTTTGCGGCAAATATTTAAAAATTCCTCCGCCATCATTATTCAACAAAACAATCACTAAATTCAATTTATGTGTTATGCCAATTAATAATCCATTCAAATCATGGTAGAACGATAAATCACCTGTTAACAGAACCGTTGGTTTATTAGATATAGATATACCCAAGGCAGTTGAAACAACGCCATCGATTCCATTTGCTCCTCTGTTGCCTAATATTTTAATATTTTGATCGCAAGCTTCAAAGAAGTAATCTACGTCACGAATTGCCATGCTATTGGCAACAACTAACCTGCTTTCCTCCGGCAGTATAGCCTGCAGCATTTGAATCAATTTACCTTCGAAGATGCCGCTTTCATCTCTGGCATATCTTATCTGTTTACGCATTTGTTTTTGATAGTTTTGCCACTTGGATAAATATTCCGTGTTTCTATTTTTAATTTGAATCGACCTGGCAAACAATCCTGGCGATGAGATAATGAATTTATCCGTAGAAAGAGATGGATTTCGATATTGAAATGTTTGATCCACTTGACAATATAATACATCCTGGTGCATAGACAAAAATCGGTGCAAACGCTTGGATACCGGAGCTTGCCCGAAATGAATGATGAATTCAGGCTTTAGTTCTTTATTAATTAAATAACTTTTTAAAAAGGCATCATAACTATCAATGATAATAGCATTTGAATAATTTCGAAAATTTGAAATAGGATCAGCCAATACCGGCGCTTTTAACCGTTCTCCTAATTCCAACACATCATTGTGATAATCTGCGTAAGCGTCTCCGCCACAAATGATGATCCCGTTCTTATTTTGGAAAACCAAATCATTAAAAGAAATAGTCCCTTCTTTTTGTATCAATTCAAACTTATCTTTTGTCTGGCCTGCGGTAAAATCCAGCTTACTTAAATCCGGGATTAAAGGTTCACGCAGCGGTACATTGATATGAGCCACGCCATATTCTTTTGACATAGCACTAGCATATGCCTTTCGCATCACCACACGGACATACCGGTACATGCTTTCTGTTTCTTCAGGCAGAGCTAATTCTTCATAGCATTTTGTATAATCGTTAAAGATCTTATTCTGATCAATTACCTGAGGCGCACCGACATGGCGTAATTCATGAGGCCGATCAGCAGTTAAAACAATTAAAGGGACTCTTGAATACTTTGCTTCAACAATAGCAGGCAAATAATGCGCTACAGCAGAACCTGAAGTACAAACTAACACAACAGGTCTTTCATGTTCTTTAGCAATACCCAGTGCGAAAAAACCCGCGGAACGTTCATCGATATTTAAAAATATTTTAAATTGGTGCTCACAAAACAATATGGATAATGGAGTCGATCGTGAACCAGGACTAATTACAACTTCACGCACACCCAATTTATATAATTCATCTACCAACGCCGCAATATAGTTCGTCATTTCTATCCCCATTTATTATAAACTTTCAATGATCGTTTTTAATTTATTATTTGTCTCGATATATTCAGCTTCACACTCTGATTTATCTACTATACCACCACCTGTGTAGGCAAAAACCATATTTTTACAAATGAGTGCCGAGCGTATTCCCGCCACAAAAATTCCATCCCCATTTTCATCCATAATGCCAATTGGAGCGGCATACAATCCTCTCTCATGTTTTTCATACTTTTTTATTATTTCCAACGCTTTATACGCAGGATTTCCTCCTAAAGCAGGAGTAGGATGTAATCGAGTTACCCATTCAGATAATGTACTATTATCCTTACCATAAATACGTGTTTGGAGATGGTGTAAATTTTTAAGTGTCAAAATTTTTATTTCATCAATTATAACGTCTCTGATATATTGTTTCATCACATCCGCTATTTTATCAATCACTATTTGATGCTCATAACGATTCTTTCTATCATTGAGCAGCATCATCTTTTGCAACTCATCATCTTCATCATTTCGTAAAATTGTCCCTGCCAAAGCATAACTTATAATATTATCCTTTTCCTTTTGAACCAAGATCTCCGGGGTCGCACCCAGAAAAGTTTTACCGTTCTTGAAATACGCAAAAATAAAACTGTTTTGGTTTTTTTCTAAAAGATTTTTTAATACACTCTCTGTATTCACCAAAGTTTCGCACACAATCTTAACTTCTCTCGAAATAACAACTTTATTTACCTTTCGAGATGAAATTTCATAATATACATTTGCAAATAGTTCCTTCCATTCTTCATAATCATCTGCTGAAATATTGTAAAAATGTTCATTGGATTTTATTTTCAGATTTTCTATCTCCACTAAATCTTCAAAGTAATAAAGAGTCTGCTTGCCTTTTTTTTCAACAAGATAATATTCAAAAGCAACCGTTTCATTCCCAAACTCTGCCCACTTTTGATCTTTAACTGAGTCAAAGAAAGTCCTTGAAGAAAATACATATAAATAGTTGTTGTAGTTTTCTTCTTGCCCAAAGGTTTTTAAGCGTTTAGCTCCAATAATAAGCTCATTATTTAACGGATTATAAAATAAAACACGCTCTTCTTTGTCAAAATGCTTCCAGAACGAAAGTGAGTTATCTAACTTAACTTCTGTTTTCTGATATTTCAAAGTATACATCTCCGAATGTATTGAAAAATAGCTGTTGCTACTTAGATCAAAAAAACCGGCGTACTGGCCACCGGCGGGAATGGTAGAGGTATTAATTAGGAAAGCGACCCATATATCCAGCCGGTTTCGAAGTTCAGAAACTTAATAGCCTGTCCTTCCTGTCTGTAGGTGTTAAACCTGAGGCATCAGTGCATAACATTTTAGTAATGCATGATCAAAGGCCTCCTCCAGGTATCGTAACCAACCATATATTTCGATAAGGACAAGGGCTTTTCCTTCAAATAACTGAATCACCATTCATTTTTTCACCTAATTATTTCAGAAACAATTTATCATCTCTCGGCAGAAGATCCCCACTTCCAAAGTGGGGGATGAATGCCGGTTACTGTCCCAGAACATATGTTTCAATCGCTGGCATTTTGTGGTACAATGAAAGTGGTCAATACGCGATAAAAAGAGGTGAAAAGCTATGATACGCGTTCTTAAGACCACTTTCCGAACATCAAAACACGAAATGGACAGATTGTTTGCCTGCAACCGGGAATCGGCAAAAGCATGGAACGACTGCCTCAACTATGCCAGGGAATACCACAAAACCAACGGTAAGTGGATCGGCAAGAGTGACTTGCAAAACTTACTAAGGGTCGGTATTATCTGCATAGCCAGAGTATCCAAGCTGTGCAGGAACGCTACCTGGATGCCAGGACCAACGCCAACAGAGCCAAACAAGCAGGGCATGGACATGTCCGCTACCCATGGCGGCAGAAAAAGAATTACCCGACCAGGTGGAAAAAAGACGGTTTCACCATCCAGCCTAACGGCAAGATCGAGCTATCCATGGGCATCCACAACGGTAAACGGGAGAAACCTATCATTGTTCACGTCCACCGCATCCCTCCACGAAAAGTCAAAGAGATTGAACTTGTCTGGGACCGCAAGCTGACACTGGCGATAAGCTACGATGATGGTACCCAGCCCCGGGAAAACCTCAATCGAGGCATCGCCGCCATCGATATGGGCGAAATTCATGGGATTGCCGCTGTAGCCGACACGGGTGAGGCGTTGGTTGTCACATCCCGGAAACTGCGCAGTGTCAAACGGCTGCGCAACAAGAAATTCAAGGAAATATACCAAAAGCGCAGCCGGTGCAAAAAAGGCAGCCGGAAGTGGAAGAAATACACCTGTGCCATTGCTCGCATAGGCAGCAAGACGGACAACCAGCAGCGGGACATTTTGCACAAGATGAGCCACAAGTTTGTCGCCTGGGCCAACGACCAGGGGGTCAAAACGGCCGTAGTCGGCAACGTAGAGGGCGTGCAAAGGAACACGTCCAGGCGCAATAAGAAAAACCTTAAGCAGAAACGTCATTCCCGCGGATTAAACCAAAAGATGAGCCAATGGCCATTCGGGTTGTTGCTGGCTTATCTTACATACAAGCTGGCTGCTCTTGGTATCGACCTGATCAAGATTGATGAGAGTTATACTACGCAGACATGCCCTGTCTGTGGTCGGAAGAAAAAGCCTTCCGGCAGGACGTATCAGTGTCATTGCGGGTACATATGCCATCGGGATGTGCATGGCGCAAGGAATATCTACGCCAAGCACAAATATGGCGAGATTCGAACACTGGATTGGAGTGTCGAAAACATCAAGTATCTACGGCCTGCTTCGTGAGAAGTAGAAAGTAGTAGAAGCCTGGAACCGGGCCCGATGGGAGGCAAAAGCCGTTGGTACCATTGTTGTCGGGAGAATCGGCAGGAAGGAAAGCATCCTTTGTGGATGAGGCTACCTGAACAGGTTGCTGCCAGAAATTCTTACCGGTAAGCTCCCTGAAGCCCCCACTTCTACAAGCGGGGGAGGTTCACTTGCCCAGACGAAGTAACGAGGGACCACCTTCCTGCTCGACCAGCAATTTTTTAAGTACATCCTCAAATTCAGGAAAGGATACTTTAATGCATTCAGCGTCACGTACCAATGTTGTTCCCTCAGCCAGCAGGCCGTCCGGCAGTTCCTCCACCTTAGCTCCAAAGCCGGGCAGCAATCCGGCAACAGTTGAGATACGGTTGCTTTCTTTAACTTTCAGTTCCGCAGCAACCCGGATTTCTGTTGTTCCTGCAGCCAGCGCGGCGGCTCCAGCCTGGACCGGCACCTCGTAAATGAGGCGGGGAATCAATACCCCAATGCTTCACAATAAGATCAAGGCATTTTCCTTCCCATGACCCCGGCGATTTTCTTCAAGTCGGACATTACGTTAATAAAATTATTGGGGGTCAGTGACTGCTGCCCGTCACATAGAGCTTCGGCCGGGTTGGGGTGCATTTCTATCATCAGCCCATCGGCGCCCGCGGCTATTGCAGCCATAGACATGGCAGGGATATAGCGCCATTTGCCGATAGCATGACTGGGATCAACTATTACCGGGAGATGGGAAAGGTGCTTGACCACCGGGACAGCGGTGAGGTCAAGCGTATTCCTGGTATAACTCTCAAAGCTGCGGATACCGCGCTCGCATAAAATCACGTTGTAGTTGCCGCCGACCATGATATACTCAGCCGCCATCAACCATTCTTCGATGGTAGCGGAGGGCCCCCTCTTCAGCACTACGGGTTTATCTACCTTGGCTACTTCCCGCAGCAGGAAAAAATTCTGCATATTGCGGGCGCCTATCTGTAATATATCGGCATATTCAGCGACCAAAGGGAGCGTCTTGGCGTCCATGACCTCGGTTACGATCAGGAGGCCGGTGGCCTCCCTGGCCTCGGCCAATAACCTTAAGCCCTCTTCCTCCAAACCCTGAAAGGAATACGGGGAAGTCCTGGGCTTGAAAGCCCCACCCCGCAACATTGTGACGCCGCAACTGCGTGCGATGCTTGCCGCCTCCATGAGCTGTTCCCTGCTTTCCACAGCACAGGGACCGGCTATCATATGAATGGTGTCCCCTCCGATTTCCAGGCCGCCGACCCTGATTACGGTATCTTCCTCCTGAAAGGTCCGGCTGGCAAGCTTGTAGGGTTGAAGAATAGGGACAACCCTCTCAACAGAAGGCATCGCTTCCAGGCTAACGTCACCCAGGCTTATTTTATCCCCAATAGCGCCGATGATGGTACGCTCAACTCCACGGGAAAGGTGAATCTGGAAGCCAATCTTTTCCAGACGGAGCACAACGGCTTCTATCTCATCATCCGTAGCTTTATGTCTCATGACCACAATCATTTTTTAACCCCCTTACCTCCCGTAAAGACAGATTAAATAATTATAATTCCCATTTACGTCAAGAGCACTCCACATGGAGTGCTGTGCCCGGCCATAAGGCCACCTTATCGCCCACACTGAAAATGAGAGTCCAGCAAACACCCATGCCCGATAAATGTGGGAGAAGAAATTCAATATATATAAAACTGCATCGCAGTTTTCTGCGATTGGAATCACATCCACATAAAGTATGGACAACTTTACCATCCTCTGTCAGTATAACATATTACTCTGATTCCACGATAAATAGTTCTACAAATTTAAATAATATTAGCATACCGGGCAATAAATGGCAATGTTCTTAAATCGTATCCAATGCGAACCTGAGCCTCTCAACCAGGCCGGCAGCACATACAGCAGGTGATACCATTCCGCTCTCCGCAATAGCCTTCACAATAGCGCTTCCAATAACCACAGCATCGCAGTGAACCGCCGCTCTGGCCGCCTGTTCCGGGCCGGCGATCCCGAAACCTACGGCCAGAGGCAGGTTGGTATGACACCTGACCCTTGCAGTAAAGGCGGCCAGGTCGGTTTTTATTTCTGCTCTGGCGCCGGTAACACCTGCTACTGAAACACAGTAGATAAAACCTGTCGCAGCTTTTGTGATTTTATGCAAACGGCCGTCGGTGGTGGTAGGCGCCACCAGGGGAATCAGGTCCAGGCCGGCCTCCAGGGCAGCTTCCCGCAGTGGAGCTGATTCCTCAAAAGGCAGGTCGGGTACGATTAACCCGTTGACTCCTGCCGCAGCGGCATCCCCGGCAAACTGCCGGATCCCGTACTGGTAGAGAGGGTTGTAGTACCCCATCAGGATGATTGGTTGGGGGCAATCCCTCCTTATATTCTCTACAGCATGCAGGATGCCGCTTAAGTCTACACCTGCAGCCAGGGCCCGGCAGGAAGCCTGCTGGATGACCGGGCCATCAGCCAGGGGATCGGAGAAAGGTATCCCGAGCTCAATAACATCGGCACCATTCGCAAACATTTGCCGTGCTATCTCAACTGTAGCTGCTAGGTTTAGGTCGCCCGCGGTGATATAGGCGATTAATCCTTTTCTCCCCTTAGACCGGAGCTTTTCAAGGCAGTCCGTAATTAGACCTTGCGCACTCACACCGTCACCCCCTGGGCGCCCGCCACGGCTGGGATATCCTTGTCGCCTCGCCCTGACAGGTTTACCATGATTATTTTTTCCGGAGAGAGAGAAGGCGCCAGCCGCACTGCCTCGGCCAGGGCATGCGCGCTTTCCAAAGCCGGTATAATACCTTCGGTGTGACAGAGCAGATGAAAAGCAGACAGCGCTTCAGCATCCGTCACGGAAGTATACCTTACCCGGCCGCTGTCTTTTAAATAGGCGTGTTCCGGTCCCACCCCGGGATAGTCCAGCCCGGCCGATATCGAATGGGCGCACTTAATCTGGCCGTTATCATCCTGCAAAACATAACTCAGTGTCCCGTGCAGCACGCCGGGGCTGCCACAGCTTAAGGTAGCGGCATGTTCTCCGGTTGCCAGTCCTCTCCCTGCCGCCTCAACCCCAACCAGCTTGACCTGCGGTTGATCTAGAAAGGCATGGAAAATTCCCATAGCGTTGCTCCCTCCACCTACACAGGCCACCACGTAATCGGGCAGCCGGCCGGCCTGTTCCATGGCTTGCTTGCCGGCCTCGTCGCCGATTACCGACTGGAAATCCCGGACCATGGCCGGGTAAGGATGCGGACCGGCCACCGACCCAATCAGATAGTAGGTATCTTCCACGTTGGTCACCCAGTCCCGGATGGCTTCATTCATAGCGTCCTTCAGGGTCCTGCTGCCGCTTGCGACAGGGATCACCTTGGCGCCCAAAAGCTGCATACGGTAAACGTTGGGGCTCTGCCGCCTGATGTCCTCCTCGCCCATGTAAACAGCACAGTCCAATCCGAACAGAGCTGCTGCGGTTGCAGTGGCCACACCATGCTGGCCTGCCCCCGTCTCGGCGATAACCCTCCTTTTTCCCATGCGGCGCGCCAGGAGTATTTGCCCGATGGTATTATTTATTTTGTGGGCGCCGGTATGGTTTAGATCCTCTCTTTTAAGGTAAATAGCAGCTCCCCTGCAGTGCTTTGTCAGCCCGGCGGCCTGGTAAAGGGGAGAAGGCCTGCCTACATAATTTTTTAGGTACAATTCCAGTTCACGGTGAAAATCCGGATCTTCCTGTGCCCTCCGATAAGCCTGCTCCAGTTCCTCCAGGGCAGGCATCAGTGTTTCCGGCACAAAGCGCCCGCCATATAGCCCAAAGTAACCTCTATTGTCCGGCAGAGCTGCTTTTTTATTGCTCAAATCCAACACCCCCCTTGGCTGCCTGAATAAACAGCCTGATTTTTTCGGGATCTTTTTGCCCGCCGCTTTCCACCCCGCTTGAAACGTCCACGGCGTAAGGTCTGGTGGTTTCCACGGCCATCCTCACATTATCCGGCCTCAAGCCCCCGGCCAGGATGACCCGTCTTGCCGCCGCCAGTTCCCTGGCTATATTCCAATCGAAGCAGCGGCCCGTCCCCCCTGCTGCGCCCGGGACGTAGGTGTCGAGAAGGATAGCCTCAACGTCATAGTCCTTGACCAGATCCAGGGTATTGGTGTTCCGTACCCGGAAGGCCTTAATAATCTTGTATTTAAGAGAACGGCAATACTTCGGCGTCTCTTCCCCGTGCAACTGCAGGGTATCCAGTCCACAGTAAGCCGCTGTTTCTTCGGCCAGGGCAACTGGGGCGTTGACAAAAACCCCCACCCTGGCTATAAAGGGCGGCAGCTGGGTACAGATATCCCGGACTACTTCCCTTGGCACCTGACGTGGTCCCGGTGCAAAGACAAAGCCTAAAGCGTCAGCCCCGGCGTCTACCGCTGCCATTGCTCCAGCCAAATCTTTAATGCCGCATATTTTAATTCTAACCGGGTTAATTGTTTTCATAATCTTGCTCACCTGTATTTTTCCTTAAGCCGGGTCCGGCCAGTTTTAATAAAGCGCGGCCTGGGAAAGGGTTAGCCGACAGGGCTTCACCCACCAGGGCTGCGTGTATGCCCGACTCCAAAAGCCGCAGGATATCGTTATGGTCCTTTATCCCGCTCTCCGACACAACCGTGATATTTTCCCTGTCAATCAACTCCGCCAGCCTGAAGGTATGGGTCAGGTCGGTTTTAAAAATTTTCAAGTCACGGTTATTGATACCAATCATTTCAGCTCCCGCGGCAAGAGCGCGGTCCAGTTCCTCTTCCGTGTGAACTTCCACCAGGCAGGACATGCCCATTCCTTCGGCAAGTGCTTTTAATTGAGCCAGTTCTTCATCCGTAAGGATAGAAGCAATCAGAAGCACTGCATCGGCCCCTAAAATTAAGGATTCATAAATCTGGTAGGGGTCGATGATAAAGTCCTTGCGCAGGAGCGGCAGGTGGACCGCCTCTCGTACCATGGCCAGGTGGGAAGGGTGACCGAGGAAGAATTTTTCCTCGGTCAGTATCGATACCGCGGCTGCGCCGGCTCCCTGGTATTGAACCGCAAGCTCCACAGGATTATAGGATTGACGTAAAATCCCTTTGGATGGTGAGGCTTTTTTGGCCTCAGCGATAATGGCCACCCGGCCAGGCCGGCGCAGTGCGGCGGTAAAATTACGAGCAGGTGGACTATCCGGCAGCCGGGTCTCCAAGAAGGCGAGGGGCATGACCTGTTTGCGTTCAACCAGTTCCTTTTTCTTATGAGCTACAATCTGCTCAAGGATCATTGAACCACCGCCTGGGAAGGCGCACAGCGCCGGGTAAAATCGACCAGTTTCTGGAGTTTACCCAGGGCAGCGCCGCTATCGATGCTGCAGGCAGCCATTTTCAGGGCTTCTGCAATACCACCGGCAGCTCCCCCGGCAACTAACCCCAGGGCGGCATTAATGAGGACTACATCACGACGCGGCCCTTTCTCCCCTTCCAGGATGGACAGGGTAACCATGGCGTTCTCACTTGGTGTCCCCCCCGCCAGGGCGGAAACAGGCGCGTATTTAAAACCAAAGCGTGCCGGGTCCAGGGTGCCCTTACGGACAGAACCTTCTTTAACTTCACAGAGGACGGAAGGACCGGCCAGGGAAACCTCGTCAAGACCTCCTGCCCCGTGCACCACGAAGGCCCGGACCGAGCCGAGCCTGGCCAGCACTCTGGCCAGCGTCTCCGCAAGCGGCGGGTTGTAGACACCCAAAACCTGCGCCCCGGCCCCGGCCGGGTTGGTGAGGGGCCCCAGAATATTAAAGACGGTGCGGATACCGATCTCACGGCGCGGGCCTGCGGCGTATTTCATAGAGTGGTGCAGGGACGGCGCAAACAGAAAGGCTATGCCAACCTCACGCAGGCAGGCCTCCACAGCTTCCCGTGCGAGGTCAACCCTTACCCCAAGTTCCTCCAGTGCGTCAGCGCTGCCACTGCGGCTTGAAACAGACCGGTTTCCATGCTTGGCGACGGGTAAGCCGGCTCCCGCCACCACAAAGGCAGCAGTGGTGGAAATATTGAAGGTCCCTGAACCGTCTCCCCCGGTTCCGCAGGTGTCAACCAGGACCGGGTAGTCCGATTTGACCGGCTCTGCTTTCTGCCTCATCACCCGTGCAAAACCGGTAATTTCCTCCACAGTCTCACCCTTCAGGCTCATCGCCGTCAGCAATGAGGCGATCTGCGCGGAGCTCGTTTCCCCCGCCATAATTTTCTCCATAACTGCGGCAGCCTCTCCTTCTGTAAGGTGCTGACCGCAAACGACCTTTCTAATTGCTTCTTTAATCACTCAGCTTACCTCCTCTCAGCTATGCTAATGGTCGTGGGACGTGGGTATATCCTGCATTCCTATGGGGTCGTAGGAAGCAAAAGAACCGTCCCCCTGCTTCCTGAGCTAAACAAAATCCGTTAATAGGCTAGTGCCAGGAAGTTCTGCAGCAGGCGGTGGCCGTGCTCGCTAAGTATAGATTCCGGGTGGAACTGCACTCCCTCCACCGTACAGCTGCGGTGCCGGAGACCCATCACCTCGCCTTCCATGGTATAAGCTGTTATCTCCAGGCAATCGGGGATGCTTTCCCGCTCGACCAGGAGCGAATGATAGCGGGTGGCGGTAAACGGCTTTGGAATCTGGCGGAAAATTGTCCGGCCGTCGTGGTGAATCGGGGAGGTCTTACCGTGCATCAATCTCTCCGACCGCACTACCCTGCCGCCGAAGCACTGCCCAATGGCCTGGTGCCCGAGACAAACACCCAGGATGGGTACTACGCCTGCAAAGCGCCTGATTACCTCCATGGATACACCCGCCTCGTTTGGAGTGCAGGGACCGGGGGATATTACCAGGTGCTGCGGTTTGAGTTCCTCAATTTCTTCGCAGGTAATCGTGTCATTGCGGTACACCCGGACCTCCTGGCCCAGCTCACCCAGATACTGGACCAGGTTGTAAGTAAATGAATCATAATTGTCAATCATCAGCACCACACTGTCCGACCTCCTCCAGTGTTTTAATCAGCGCCATAGCTTTGTTTTGGGTTTCCCGGTATTCCATTTCGGGGTCGGAATCGGCGACAATCCCGGCTCCGGCCTGAACATAGGCGCAGCCATTATGGATAACTACCGTCCTTATGGCAATGGCCGTATCCAGGTTGCCTGAAAAACCGAAATAGCCGATTGCTCCGGCATATATTCCCCGCGCCTCCGGCTCCAGCTCGGAAATTATTTCCATAGCCCGCACCTTGGGGGCTCCAGTGACCGTGCCGGCGGGGAAACATGCTTTGAGTGCGTCAAAGACATTTAAGCCTGGAGCTATACGGCCCGTGACATGGGATACCAGGTGCATCACATGCGAAAATTTTTCTACTTCCATCAAACGGGACACTCTTACACTGCCTGTTTCAGACACTTTGCCCAGGTCATTGCGGCCCAGGTCTACCAGCATCAGGTGCTCGGCCCTTTCTTTGGCGTCTTCCAGAAGGTCTTTGGCCAGGCGCTGGTCGGCCTCAGGCCCATCCCCGCGCGGACGGGTGCCGGCAATTGGACAGGTCTCCACCGTACCGCCATCCAGCCGTACCAGCATCTCAGGTGAAGACCCGATTATCTTGGCGTCGCCAAAATCCAGATAATACAGGTACGGAGAGGGATTCAGAGACCGCAATCTACGGTAGACTTTAAATGAATCACCATGAAAAGGCATGCTAAGTCTTCGCGACAGTACCACCTGCAGAACATCCCCCGCCTTTATGTACTCTTTGGCCCGCGCCACACCAGCCTTAAACTCTGCAGCTGTAATATTGGACTCGACCGGACCAAAACCGGCGGAAGGTTTGCCAGCCCCATCCTTTGCGGCCAGTCTGCCACAAATTGCCCTGGCCACTTCCGCAATCCGCCGTTCAGCCTCGTCGTAGGCATGATCAGGGCAATTGCCGGGCCGGCTGTTAATAACGATGGTCAAGGACCTGCTGACGTGGTCAAAAATCAACACCGTACCAGCGAAGATAAAGCTGCAGTCCGGCAGATCCGGCGCCCCACAGCGAGGCAAATTGACTCTTTCCATAAAACGGACTGCGTCATAGCTGAGATAACCCACCGCGCCTCCGGAAAAACGGGGCAGTCCGGGCGCCGGGTAAACCCGGTACTTGGAAATAATCCGGGCCAAATTTTCCAGCGGGGAGCCCTGTAAGGCTTCCTGCTGCCCTGCTGCGGTAATAAACGATGTTTCTCCACGGGAGGAAAAGAGTAAAAAAGGGTCACAGCCGATAAAGGAGTGCCGGGCCAGGTTCTCTCCACCTTCGACGCTTTCCAGGAGGTAGGCCGGGCCTTGTGGTGATACTTTTTTGTAGACACTGATAGGTGTGTCCAAATCGGCGTTGATTACTTGACTGACCGGAATCAGATCGTAGCGCTTACTTAATGACAGGTATTCTCCTTTGCCCGGTGAACTCAAGGGCTTTACCTCCTTAAAAGAACACATTACCTCTGCTGACCTGTGTGCTAACAAGCGGCCTATGGTTCGGGACTATAATCGTATGGGTAATTACCCCAAAAAAGCAAAAACCGGCACTCAAACGAGTGCCGGCGGAATTCCAATTCCAGCAACCGAACTCTCATCTCAGCTAAGCTCAAAACTTCTCAACTTTACTCTGCTCTAAACTTACTGCTCTAACTACCTACTTAAACTTAATGCAAATATTAACATGATGGACAAGGGAACGTCAAGCATCATTTTCAACAGACCACCCTGGAAATAACATTCCAGGTTAGCCATAGTCTACCACCATTAAGATTGTACTGCCCTGTGGCCCAAACCGATAGCTACATCATCCATATGCAGGAGGCCAACACCAAAGAATACGGCTACACTGATATGGTCACCCTGCCTGGCTATCCCGATTTTTCCCCCAACGTTAAAACCAATGGACTTTGTCATAATTTGCGTGATAGCTTCGTGGGCAGCCCCGGCAATGGCGCCTTCGTCGGCGTGCACTTCCTTGATCACGCCTTCCCGCTTTGCCGCAACTACAGCGCGCTCAATCATTTTGTTTACCGAAGCAATAAAATCTCCACCATAATCAACGGCGGCCGTCTTAATCCCTTCCATGGCAAAGCGCTGCTTTAATGTCTTTTCTTCTTCCCTGCTCTCGGTTAACGCCATTTCAATTGCCACTCGCGCTACTTTCCTGCTTCCGTAAAGGGCCATAAACGGCATCTCCTCCCGCATACATTAAAATACACTCCTTAAAGGGAGTGTTACAGCCAATATTATTATACCCCTGGCAACATTATACTGGAGGGATTTTTAAAAAGCAACAAGGCTCTATCTGTTCCCCAGCCGCACCCGGGCCAGGCAGGATATACCACCTTCAACACGTAAATGGTCGCCTGCGGATGGAACCAGCACTTCCTTTGACACGTCCAAGACCTCTATATCGAGAGGCCTGCTGTAACGGGAACCATCCACTTCAATCAGGTCACCTTCCTGGACAAAAACTGTAACGTACCGATCACGGAATTCCCCACGGGATTCACCGTTAACCAGTATCCTGGCCAATGGCAGTGTGGAATAATTTTTTAGCTGAAAGGTAACCACAGGTTCCTGCAACAAGCCGGCTGTAAGAGGGGGGTGGGTCCGTTCAAGCGAGGCAACCGGCACAGCGTCCTCCGGCAGGGGATCACCCGCTCTAAGCGACTGTACCAACATTATTATCGCGGCTATAACTACCACCAACCGGATTAGAGCCCGTTCCAGCCTATCCCGGCCCGGCCTGCGCATCCCTGTTTTCATCAATACACCCCCGCCCAATTTTCACCCAGTAAAGTCTATGAACTCACCTGGAAGAAAATACACTGACAGGCGTTTCAACCAGCATAAAAACTTATTTTAAGTTATACTTTTTTTCCAGGCGCAACCTGTATTCTCTCATTTCCTCATGCACTCTGAACAAAAGCCTCTCCAGGTCGGAATGACTGAGATTGATAGACGCAGGATCCAGTATTTCAATTTTTCTAAAATCCTCTCTGGTTATGAACCGGACAATATTCTCCAGGTTATCAGCCTTAATCGTCATTACCAGGGGGGCGTAGGCAGCATATGTATTGGCTATTTCGTCATAAACAGAGTAAACATCAGTGCTTACGTCTATATCGATAATCTGAATACCCTGCAGGGGAATGTTCCGGAAAACAGCAACCTGTTGCTCCCTGACCTCCTCCGCTGCTTTTTCAGAAGGCTTTCCTCCAAAAAGCAGCCGTCCCGGCTTGCCATTTGACTTGAAATCAAGACGGACCTTAAACAGTACGCCATTCCTATCAAGAAGGTTGTTGTCCTCACTTAATGGTTTAGGCAAAAAAAACCCTCCCGTCAAAGGGGATTACCCTGCTAAAGGTAATTCAACCCTAAATTAAAAATTCCTGCGCGCTATTGCCAGATTGTGCCATTCTCTACACAAGGACAAGTACTTCAACAGGTTAATTTACTGCTTGCCTGTGCCAGGCTTCAACCCGGCCAGCGCTTTCAACTGCTTCACTTCCAGCTCACTCAGGTGCCGGTACTCCCCCGGTCGCATTGTCTCCAGGCCGAGGTTTCCAAGCTTGCTCCGTTTTAACCGTAACACCCGGTACCCAATATGATCAAACATGCGCCTGATCTGGCGATTGCGGCCTTCCCGGATGGTCACCTCCACCAGCGCGTTACCGTCATGCTGGCCAACCAGCCTGACTTTGGCGGGCGCGGTCAGGCCGTCCTCCAGGTTGAGTCCTGCGGACATCTGTTCCAACTGTTCCTTGGCAGGAACGCCTTCTACCCGCACCAGGTAGGTCTTCGGGACGAGGTGACTGGGATGAGTCAGCGCGAAAGTAAGTTCTCCATCATTGGTCATCAAGAGCAGGCCTTCACTATCGTAGTCCAGCCTGCCGACGGGATAAACCCTGGCAGTGATTCCTTTAAGCAAGTCGGTTACCTGTTTGCGGCCTTTCTCATCGCTCATGGTTGTGATATACCCGCGAGGCTTGTACATCAAGAGATAATATTTTTGTGACGACAGACGCAGGGTCTCGCCGCCTACCTGGATTTTATCCTTGTCCGGGTCAACCTTGGTACCCGGTTCGGTTACGACCCGGCCATTGATTTTTACCATCCCGGCTGCAATCATAGCCTCGCAGTGCCGCCTGGAGGCAACCCCGGCACGCGCCATCACTTTTTGTATGCGTTCCATATACCACCTGACCGTATTCCATGTATTTTAACGATTGTGCCCCTTTACTTAATTATACCCAATAATATCATTATGGGTAATCTGTGGACTGCATTTCTCCTGGGCATGTGTAAATGAATTCGCAGCCGCATTTTCGGGGATAGTTGCCCATGCCGCCAGCGGCGCCACGGATCATAAAAATATCTTTTAAAGTCTCGCTGTTTTATACTGAAGCCTTTTGCTGCACACTGCGGACAAAACCGACCCTAAGAAAATTTAATCAGAACCAAACTCTGTTGTCAAATAAAAACAATGGGCCGCTTTTTCGAGAAACACTCTCTTATACGTAGAGGTTACGAAAATTGAGACCATCGGGGAGGGAACCAAGTAAACTTTGCCGCAAAAAAATACCGGAGCTGTGAGTCTCCGGATTAAACAGTACTGTAATCAATTTTATATCCTCAAAACAAGGTACTGACGATAAAAACCGAGGCAACCAGGGTGGTAAAGTCCGCTACCAGTCCCAGGAGCACCGAGTAACGATATTTTCTGATACCAACCGATCCAAAATATAATGTGAGGACGTAGAAGGTAGTATCGCAGCTGCCCTGCATGGTGGAGACCAGCCGCCCCAGGAAGCTGTCCGGGCCGTAGGTTTTGACAATATCCGAGGCAATGCCAAGGGCGGCTCCACCGGAGAGAGGACGCATGATCGCGTGGGGCAAGACCTCCGCCGGCAGACCGACAAAGCCAAGCAAGGGCGAGAGAGACGCGACCAGCACTTCCATTGCTCCAGAAGCCCGGAAAATACTGATGGCGACCATCATAGCCACCAGGTAGGGAATGGTTTTAACAGCGGTTGCAAAACCAGCCTCGGCCCCTTCCACAAATGTTTCGTAGACCTTGACCCCACGAAGCACCGCCACCAGGGGAACCACCAGTAGAATAACCGGTATGGCCCAGCGGGACAGCTCCGAAATAAACTCAAACAACACCTTACCTCCTTTTGCCCGAATAAAACAACCTTAGCAGCCGGTCCACCAATATAGCTACCAACATGCTGAAGGCGGTCGCTATGATGGTTGGCCCTACGATATCAGTGGGGTCGCTGGAACCGTATAGCAGGCGGATACCGATAATAGTGGTCGGGATCAGGGTGACACAGGAGGTATTAAGAGCAAGAAAGGTACACATGGAGTCCGAAGCAGTGTCTTTGGAGTGGTTCAGTGTCTGTAGTTCCCGCATGGCAATCAGTCCCATGGGTGTTGCAGCGTTCCCCAGTCCCAGGATATTGGCGCTGAGGTTCATAACAATAGCGCCCATGGCCGGGTGTTCCCTGGGCACACTGGGGAAAAGAAAACGCATTACCGGGCGCACCAGCCACGCCAGCGCGCGTACCAGTCCAGCCTCTTCGGCCAGCTTCATGATACCGAGCCAGAAGGTGATAATAGCAATCAGGCTGATGGATATTTTTACCGCATTATTAGCGCCGTCAAAGGCAGCCTTCGTTACAACCTCGATATTTCCGTTGATCCCGGCCACAACAATGCCGAACACAACCATCGCCAGCCAGACAAAGTTGACCACTTCCACACCCCCACTAAAGCTTGTCCTCTGATACTTTATGAGTCGGAGCGGACAAATAGTACAAATAATGGTAATTTTTACTATCACGGAAATAACGCTAAGGGTGTCTTTAAAAATAATCACATGATCCTGCGATTGAAGCTCCCTGCCAGCCCGGTTTTGCCGACCCGTTCACGGATTTGCGCCATGTCGGTAGTATAGAGTCCCCGCTCCTGCATCCTCTGGAAGTATACTGAACCGGAAAAAGTATATTTCTTGCTCATCCCTTTAGAGGTTTTCATTTCCCTGTGCATAAAGGAAATAATATCGCCGCAGGCCAGTTCGGACGGCAGCACGAGCAGTTCGCGCCCGGCCAGCATCCTTACCGCATTGTGGCCGGCCAGAAAGCCGGTTACGATAGCCTCAGTATGACCAACCAATAGGCCTGTCTTCTCCCCGGCGCAAAACAGGTTTAGCGAGCCTGAAACAGCAAGGCTGTCATCGCATGGCGCCATCGCCATAAAACGGACTGAATTTCCCATCCCGCCTGAATAGGGATCGGCATAGCGGGCATCCTCTAAGCCTTCCAGGGTGCGGAGTATTTCCAGCGGAAAATAAGAGGCCATTAACTTGGCGTGGCCGGTGTCAAGGAACACCAGGTTATCCGCAAACTCAGGCAGGGAGTACTGCTGACAGGCCTTGCGGTCCAGCCTGGCTTTGGCGCGGAGGGTTTCAGGAAGGGGAATGATCAGCACCCCAGTTTGCTCCAGCTTTGCCACCAGGACAGGTGATATGGACTTTTTTTCAAGCTTGCAGGACCCGCTCATGGCCTCAAACTGGGGGAAACCCTCCCCGGCCGTTATTTCGCTAATACCGGCTTTGGCTGTAAGGCTAATACGTGGTCCGAAGGTGGGACAGCGCAGTATGCACATGGCGCAACCAGAACCATACCGGGTGCAGTATTGTGCCGGTCCGGCCGTACCGGTACAGTCAATAAAGACAGCCCCCTCGATGTGATCACCGTCGGCCGTATCAATCCCGGTAATAAAACCATTGTTATTTGTAACACCGGACATCCTTTTCTGCAGCTTTAAGCGAACCCCTGCTGTTCGAAGCGCCATTCTGATCGATGGCTCTATTCTGGTTACGTCGTACAGCATGGCATGGCGATGCCCCGGGAAATCAACGTTCAGATGGGTGGCAGACTGCTCAATGAGCTTAAGGAAATCCCCGGCGCCGAGTTCCCGCATTTCTTCCATAGCCGTGAGGCGGCCGTTGTTGCGCATAATACCGCCTACCAGGCCGGTGCCCAGGAGCATATCAGTTTTTTCAATAATTACCGTTTCAGCTCCGGCCACAGCTGCGGCATAAGCGGCAGAACACCCGGCCCAACCGCCCCCGACAATAACAACAGTCATAAAAAAGCCCTCCCCAAAAAACAGTATATTCAATGGGAGCGCTAAAAGCTTCTGCCTTTACCAGATTAAGGCTGAAAATATAAATGCTGTTATCTATATGCACTTTATTTTTCTCTACAAAAACTTTTTGGATCCCTTTTCACCATTGTAGGAAAAAAGCACCGGCTTGTTGTCCAGGCGTGTTTCCAGGTGAACGGTCTTACCCCACAGGGTATACACGTGAGGGAGGGTCTTTTCCAGGTAGAAAACATCAAGTTCAACCCCCTCAAAGTAGTGCTTGAGGTAGAGCTCACCCTTCTTGTTAAAGTCACCGTCCTGTACCACGATATGTGGAAAACTGCAATTGGTAAGATTGATTACCAGGCCGTCCCTGACCTTTTCCCACTCCTTCTGGCTGATTTTCCAGTCGTAACCCATTTTTTTAAATAAATACAGGTCCAGATCGTCGACCAATTCTTTGGTGAGGTAATTCCGGAGAAAGGAAATATCATTTTCCATTGCCCTCACCTCAAAAATTTTCTGTTTCCCTTCCCCACCCGGACGGCCATATTTTTCCTTTTCTTCCTCCGTAGGGTTTTCCCACCGTTTTTCAATGTCCTCGAAAATTTTTAAGCCCAGTGTGTAAGGGTTGAGGTGGGTGCGGGAGGTCTGTACGATGCCTGAGTGCATCTTGGCTAACTCGATTGTTTCCGCCTCGTCCAGTTCAATTTCCCGCATAATCCTGAGGTGCCAGTAGGACGCCCAACCTTCATTCATTATTTTTGTCTCCATCTGAGGCCAAAAGTAGAGCATTTCCTGACGGATTACCGACATGATATCCCTCTGCCAGTCCTCCAGTTCCTTACTGTTTTGAGTTATGAAAAGCATCAGGTCCTTTTCCGGTTCAGTTGGAAACTTCCTGGGATGATCGCAAGTATCGCATTTAAATGTATCTTTATCATCCAGGGACCAGAGATCGTCGTAAGGCGTTTCAGGCTTTTTATGCCGGCAGTCATGCTTTGAAGCCTCGTCCTTTTTTGAGTTTTTTCTGATCATCCGTCTTGGCTCCACATGTTCCTGAATTGCAATCGCCGCGTCGATAAAAGACTCTACTTTGGCTTTGCCATACTTGAACTCGTATTCCCGGAAGCGGTTGGCGGCCGCAGCCATGGATTCAACCATAGCCGTGGAAGTATTTTTGAAATAAATATTGTTCTTAAAAAAATCACAGTGGGCAATGACGTGCGCCATGATCAACTTGTTCTGGATCAGGCTGTTCCCCTCCAGCAAAAAAGCGTAACAAGGATCGGAATTAATTACCATCTCATAAATACGGCCCAGATTATAATCGTACTGTGTCTTCATTTTGTGGTAGGCCTTGCCGAAGGTCCAGTGAGAAAAGCGGGTGGGCATGCCGTAAGCGCCAAAAGTATAGATAATATCAGCCGGGCAAATTTCAAAAAAAATATCATAAAAATCAAGACCAAATTCCCTGGCCTTTGCCGAAATCTTTTCCATGGCCACTTCCAGGCAGCTCATTTCTTTCTGTGGGTTCAACAGTCATCACTCCTTGGTTTTACAATATGCTAAGAAATCTTTTTATTGCCACTGTCCGGGAAACGGTAGTGATGCAAGGATTATAAAAAAGTCCCCCGTTTAGGGAGACCGAGGCTGATTTGGTCGTGGGTCGTGAGTCGTGGGTCGTGGGTATATGCTGTAATCCTTTGGGGTCATTGTACGAATGTATTCGCACCTCGGGACGCATTAGCTGTTTCATTAGCGTTAGGGTAGGTTCCGTGCAAGAGCTTACTTTTGCTCTTGTGTCTGGCTGAAGAATTTTTTCAGGGCGGGGTAGACCCCACTTTTGTCGCGGATGGTGACGCAGGTAAACTTGGGGTTCTGGATTTTTTTGAACGTGTTGCGCAAAGTACTGGTGTAGTAGTAGGGCCCCTCAATCTCACCGTAGCCCACCATATTGCAGACCTCCAGCAGCGCATTGATGTTTTTGACGCAGTTCTCATTATCTGAGGACAGGTTATCACCATCGGAAAAATGAAAGCCGTAGATATTGTAGTCTTGAGGGCTATAGCGCTTTTCAATAATCTCCAGAGCCAGTTTATACACTGAAGAGCAGCGGGTACCACCGCTGGCCCCCTTGGTGAAGAACTCTTCTTCGGTTGTTTCCTTGGCTTCGGTATGGTGGGCCAGGAAAACAATCTGGACGTTGTTGTACTTGGTACGCAGGAAACGGACCATCCAGAAGAAAAAACTGCGGGCGATGTACTTCTCAAAGGGCCCCATCGACCCCGAGGTATCCATCATGGCCAGGACCACGGCGTTGGATTCAAATTTGTAGGTTGTTTCCCAGGTCTTATAGCGCAGGTCCTCGGGCGTAATGCCGTGCAGACCGGGGTTCCCTTGCAGGGCGTTGCGCTTGATGACCTCCATAATCGTCCGTTTACGGTCGATGTTGCTGGCAATGCCTTTTTTGCGGACATCCTTAAATTCGACCGATTCCGAGGCAATTTCCGGTTTTTTCTTCTGCTCCAGGTTTGGCAGGCCCAAGTCCTCGAAAATCATCTCAGCCAGCTCATCAACGGTAATATCGGCCTCGTAGTAATCCACACCCGGCTCTTCGCCGGCGCCCTTTCCTTTACCCTGACCATGCTGCGGATCGGAATAAATTACGTCCCCTTGCTTGCTGTTGCCGTCACCCTGACCGCCATGCTGCTGCTTGCCGAAATCATAGCGGAAGTGAAATTCATCCAGGGAGCGTATCGGCACTTTGACTACCTTGCGCCCGTCGTGCATAATAATACTTTCTTCACTGACAATATCGGCAAGGTTCTTTTTTATAGCGTCCCGTACCTTTTCCTGGTGCCGCTGCCGGTCAATCTCCCCCTTGCGGTGAAGCGACCAGTCCTCCCGGGAGATGACGAAGTTGGTTTTGGCCATGGCGCTTCCTCCCTATCGGTTCAGCAGGCTGCCGACATATCTCAATAATTCATTGGCACAGGTCGGGCAGTACCCGTGCTCAGCTATCAATCTGGCGCTAACCTCATTGATCCGCTTCAACTGTCCGGCATCCGGCGTCTTTGTAGAAGTCGTTATTTTGACCACGTCCTTGAGGTCGGCAAACAGTTTTTTCTCAATAGCTTCCCGCAGGCGTTCATGCGAGCTGTAATTAAAACGCCTGTTTTTACGGGCGTAGCTGGAGAGCCTGATCAAAATTTCCTCCCGGAAAGACTTCTTGGCGCTTTCAGAGATACCGATTTGCTCCTCAATGGATCGCATCAACTTTTCATCCGGATCCATTTCCTCGTCGGTCAGGGGATCCTTGATCTTTACACCGTTGCAGAATGCTTCAACATTGTCGAGGTAGTTATCGAACAACACTTTGGCCGATTCCTCGTAAGCGTAGACAAAAGCTCTCTGGACTTCCTTCTTGGCCATTTCATCATATTCTTTGCGCGCCACAGAAATGAAATTGAGCAACCGGTCCTTCTCTTCTTTGGTAATGGATGGATGCTGATCAAGCCCTTCCTTCAGCGCCCGCAACACGTCAAGCGGGTTGATGCACTGAGTGGAGGTGCGAATCAGAGCCGATGAGAGCCGGTTGATCACATAACGGGGATCGACACCGCTCATACCCTCGTCGATTGCCTCAACCTGGAGTTCATGAAGATCTTTTTGTTTGAAACCTTCGACATCCTCACCGTCGTACAGTTTCATCTTTTTGACCAGATCCATACCCTGCTTCTTGGACTCCTTGAGCCGGGTCATAACCGAGAAGATGCTAGCCACCCGCAAAGCGTGGGGGGCGATATGGATGCTGCGCAGGTCACTTTGCCCGATCAGCTTCTCGTAAATTTTTATTTCATCGCTAACCCGCAAGTTGTACGGAATTTTCAGGACGATAATGCGGGACTGAAGGGCTTCGTTCTTTTTGTTGCTGATGAAAGCCTTATACTCGTTTTCGTTGGTGTGAGCCACAACCAGTTCATCCGCGTAAATAAGCGCGAAACGGCCGGCTTTGAAGTTGCCTTCCTGAGACAGGCTTAAAAGGTTCCAAAGGAATTTCTCATCGCATTTGAGCATCTCCTGGAATTCCATCAAGCCCCGGTTGGCAATGTTCAGTTCACCGTCAAAGCGGTAGGCGCGAGGATCCGATTCCGAGCCGTACTCGGCAATAGTGGAAAAATCCACGCTTCCGGTAAGGTCGGCGATATCCTGGGATTTGGGATCCGAAGGTGTAAAGGTCCCGATACCCACCCGGTTGTCCTCGGACAAAAATATTCTCTCCACCGGTATTTTCTCAATTTTACCATTGTACTCCTGATCGACCATCATCCGGCAGGAAGGACATAGTTCCCCTTCAATATAAACTCCGTAGGTCTTTTGAAAATCTCCCCTGAGTTCTTTGGGGATCAAGTGCAACGGCTCCTCGTGCATGGGACAGCCTTTAATCGCGTAAAGGCTCCCGCGTTCTTCACGGCTGTATTTCTCCAGACCTCGCTTCAACATGGCCACCAGGGTTGATTTTCCGCCGCTGACAGGCCCCATTAACAGCAGGATCCGTTTGCGTACATCCAGACGCCGCGCGGCCGGGTGAAAATATTCTTCCACCAGTTTTTCCAGTGTCTTGTCAAGACCAAATAGTTCCGAGGAAAAGAAAGTATAGTGTTTTACGCCTTCTTTTTCCTCCACCCCGGCATCCTTGATCATTGAATAAAGCCTGGCATGGGCAAGCTGTGACACATACGGCCTTTCTTTTAAGATGGCAATATAATCCTGGAACGTTCCCTCCCAGGTAATCTGTTTTTCTAAGGAGCGGTATTCTTCCAAACGCCGCAGGAAGTCCATCGTCTTCACTCCTTCCCTTTGTATTTAGACTTTCTCGATACTGTCAGACGGGTTAATAATGCTACATTATATGCAAAGCGGTTAAAAAGAAGAATGTTGGTACAAGTATTAGCGCCACCAGGAGACATTTTTTGTCTTTTTATTTGCATAGGGTTTACAGACCAGCAAAGCAATCGCCATCCGCCACGCCAGTTACACATTACAAACTATTAAGAGCACACAAAAAAGGCCACAATAATTTTGCGGCCTTCCGTCATGACATAAAGCTTACTCTATAATCCTACATGCAATCTCGATAATTGTGGATGCGAATTAATATTCAAATAGTTTTGCAGCCCAATATAAAATGTGAGTGTATCTCAATGGCAAAGGTTATTGTTAACTGGGTCACGAAAAGCCTTTGGGGTAGTGGGCTTGGGGTTATCCTTCGCTCTCTTCGCAATTCTCCATTTGTGCATCAAGAGCGTCATACCGACCGCATCTGCAGACAGCCATCCGGTAGCTACGCGCTATTTAAGCTTTTCTGCAAGCAACACACGCGCTAAGGAACGCACCCAGGTGCTCCGTTCGCTCCAGATAACCCCAAGCCCGCATGTCAAGCCTTTTCGAGAACAATGTTTGTAAGTGAAACAGAGGTGTTCTCCGTTCTGCCGTTCTCGAAAAGTCTCTGGGGTAGTGGGCTTGGGGTTATCCTCCGCTCTCTTCGCAATTCTCCATTTGCGCATCAAGATCGTCGTACCGACCGCATCTGCAGACTGCCATCCGGTAGCTACGCGCTATTTAAGCTTTTCTGCAAGCTACACACGCGCTAAGGAACGCACCCAGGTGCTCCGTTCGCTCCGGAAAACCCCAAGCCCGCAAGTCAAGCCTTTTCGAGAACTCAGTTAACAAATTTTCATTGGTATTATCCGATTTCACTACCAGATAACCGGTACGACCACCTTATCAAGCTCCTCTCCATCTTTCGGGCTGATCCAAAACACCTCCACCTTGCCGCTGCCCGTTGTGGGGGGCGTAAACGGCAGCGAAAACACGAAGTCTCCGCGGCCCGGCGCGCCCTCGCTGGCAGTAGCATACCCCCGGGCCAGTTCTTTGCCTGAATCATCTATAATCCTGGCATTCACCGTAGCCTCAAAAACCCTCGCGCTGCCCCGGATTTGCACGGGGGACGCTATTTTCTGACCGGGTTCAGGAGAGGTCACCCAAATGACCGGCTCATAAACTGAGGATACATCTCTTTTAAAGGGCTGGGTATAGAGACCGACATGACCCCACCAATCCTTTGTTCTTTCATCCAGCTTACCCTCTACCAAAAAAGAGACCTGCTTAATCTCCGGGAACTCGGTCAGAGTATTTACGATGCTCTGGATACCCAGAGCTTCCCCCGCAGCCCCCACGTTGGCCTTCAGTACCTCACTTGAAAAGTCGACACTGGCATTCCCGTCCTTAAGAGAGATGCCCCTGATTTTCGTTTCAGGCGGGAGCACCCCCGCTGCGCCCGGGGTCTTCGGGCTGCCCTTGATAAGCTCTTCCAGGGCGGCTTTGGCCACTTCGCTGGTATAAGGGACCTGGTGCACTTCGCGGACCAGGTAGGCGTCTTTATCGGTAATTTTGACGTAGTACAAGGCCAGATTCAATGATTGCTGAGCAGGTAAATCTTCTTCCTGCCCTTGAGGCGCGCCACCCGGCGCAACCTGCCCGGAACCCTTGCCGCCAAAAAGTGTACAACCGCTTAGCAATAATAATACTAAGAGTAACGCCGCCAGGGTGGCGGCAGCCCTGATTGTTTTCAGGGTGGACCAGTTCATGTTTCTCCCTCCTTGAATATGGACATTATGTTCTTTTAATATATACAAAAAGGCCGGATTAATCCAGCCTTAGATTATGTTAGGATCTGAGGTTTAACGACAAGTCTTGTGAAAAAATCTAATCACAATATTTATACTTCTTGTTTGTACTTCTTGGCGGTTAATTGGGCAGCACGGCCACTATATATTTTTTATCTTCCTCGAACAAACTGCCGATCTCATCTTCATCTACAAAACGGTAACAGACCTCGTCACCCTCCGACCAGGTTACGATGTATTGCACTGTCCACTACCCCCTGTCATTGTATACAGGATTCTTTATTCACTATACTATATTTATTTTAAACAACAGGGACTGTAATGGAAACGGAAATAAAAGACCTAAAAGGAAAAAATAAAAGCAAAATATCTATCCTTTCACCACTCTAAGCCTATCCAGCATAACCTGGCAGGCGCTGTTTTCGATCCGGTCATCCAGGGGTATCAGTTCTGGTTCCATGCCTCGCCTGGCCAGGGCCAGAGCAATCAATTGATCGGCCAGTCCGGCGTTCTTGGGCAACAGCGGGCCATGCAGGTAAGAACAAAATACATTTTTGTGGCGGGCGCCCTCAAGCCCGTCCACACCGTTGTTGCCCCGCCCGGCCAGGACCCTGCCAAGTGGCCGGATATTCCCCAGGTAGGTCTCGCCGGAGTGGTTTTCAAAGCCAGCTATGTTGAACTTCTTTCCGCCCAAATTCACCTCGACCGCTACATTGCCGACCATACGTTTGTTTCCGGCGCGGGTATAAAAATCCAGGATGTCCAGTCCGGGTATAGTTTGGTGATCAAGTGTAAGATAATACTTTCCAAGCAGTTGGTAGCCGCCGCATATAGCCAGTACCACCAGCCCATCCTCGATGGCCGCCGCAAATTCGTCCCTGCGTTTAATTAAATCAGCCGCGATGAGGTTTTGTTCCCGGTCCGACCCGCCGCCCAGGAAGACAAAATCGTAATCTTTGAAATGAACCGGTTCTCCGAGGTTGATAGCCCTCACCGAAACGGGTATATTGCGCCAGCGGCAGCGTTGCACAAAGGCGATGATATTGCCCCGGTCCCCGTATAGGTTTAACAGGTCAGGATACAGATGACACACCTGAAGCATAAGGACCCTCCTTGTCGGCCATGCTGTTCAGTATTTTGTGGACAGGCCACAAAGCGGTGTAAGTCGAAAAGAGGTAGGCCATATCCGTGCGACTGTCCAGTACACTTCTGATGCCTCTCCCCATATCCTTGTAGACAACGATTTTGTTCACAGGTATGCCGGCGTATTTCAAGCGCAGGGCGATTTCTTCTCCCCTGCTGCCGGAACAGATAAAGACCGCCAAATCATTGTGGTCTGTATCCAAAACCTCAAAATCAACGTCCCACAGCCACGAAATGTCTCTCCCGTCCGCATCATTGTCGTTAATGGCAAAGAAGACGCTTTTTGTTCCCTTGATATTGCGCAAATCTGCAAGGCCCTCGTTAAAACCGGTGGGGTTTTTGACCAGACTTAAGAAAGCGCTCCTGCCTTGATAGTGAAACCGCTCCAACCGGCCAAGGACCGGACGGTATTTGCGCAGGCTCTCCAGCATAAGCGGCACTTCAACCCCAAGGTGCAATCCCACGGCAAAGGCAGCCATAGCATTATAAAGGTTATAAAGGCCCTGTACCTGCATGGTCAGCGCAGCTTCCTGCCGGTCAAAATACAGGCGGCAGTTGACAACACCGTCCTTTATATCCGGCTCCCCGGCCTCAACCCTGGCGAGTGGACGGGCAAACCCACAGCCGTTACAGCGGTAACGGCCCAACTGCCCATAATGGTAAAAATCATATCCCAGTGGCGAACCACAGAAAGGACAGTACTGCGCCTCCCTGGTCTGCGTGCTGGTACTGACCGAGCGCTCGCTGCCGGATAGGCCGTAAAACACCACAGGTAAGCCGGTGGTCCTCTCAAACTGGGCCACCAGCGGGTCGTCTGCGTTCAGGATCAGAGTGATATTTTTACCGCTATTTTTTAGGGATTTACGTATGACACCGGTGACTTTGTCAAGTTCCCAGTAGCGATCCAACTGGTCCCGGAAAAAGTTGGTCAGGACCACACCCCCTGGACTTAGTTCTTTCAAAACTATGGGCATGGTGGCTTCATCCACTTCCAACACCGCATAGTCGCAGTCGATGGTCCCACTAAGCCCGGCGCTCTTGATAAAGCTTGCAGTAACACCCGAGACCAGGTTCGCCCCCTCCAAGTTGGCGATGTTCTTGTAGCCGGCAGCGCTCAATATCCCGAAAATCATATTGGAGGTGGTAGTTTTCCCGTTGGTCCCGCTGACAACGACAATCTGCTTGCGGACCTGGGCGGCCAAATAACGCAGCGTGCCGGAATATATTTTGAGAGCAACCATACCCGGCAAGGAAGACCCTTTGTTGCCTTTTTTTTTGCTAAGCCAGAAGGCGATCTTCCCGGCCGCAATGGCAGCGGATACCCTCAGGTTCATGCGTATACCCCCTTTAAATTTTTTTTAGGAGGAATGGCGGTACAAGGAAACCCCATTCTGCACTTCGTGTCTCACCTTACCCCGGGTCTCAAGGTAATCCAGACAAGCGAAAACTTCGGAAACTCCCAGCAGAATTTCAAACCCCCTGACTGCGGGGTACATGGTCCTCATTACCTGGTAGGGATTTAAAACCGCTCCATCAAGGATGTCTGCAATAACATCCAGCCGCTTATACCGGTGTTCTAAAACCTTTTCAACCGACGTGGCGCAATCGTCAATATTCTCCCCATGTCCGGTTAAAATTACACCTATATCCATATATTTCATTCTATTTAACCCCGTCAAATATTGAGCCAGTACCGGGACTCTTTTAACGGGGTCTTCCGGTCTGGCCGTCATAAAGGGATTTGGGGTAATGTGTGCGAGGATGAAGTCCCCGGCCAGAAATATTCTACTTTCAGTGTCATAGAGGCAGATATGTCCCGTAGTATGGCCGGGCATATGTATAACCTGAATTTCGCCACCGGTAAAGGCAAATGCCTCTCCACCTTCCAACAGATTGACCCTGGTTGCGGGCAGCAACGGCCCGGGCAGCGGGTCCCGGTCGTTGAGCACTTCCTCCAGGTCACCTGCAGGCACGCCGGCTTCACGCAGGAAGGGCAGTCTTTCCGCATGCTTGTCATAACCAGGCGTGAGCTTTGGCTTTTCCAGCCTGTGCACGTAAATTTGCGCCCCCCACTGCTCGCTAAGCCAGCGGGCCAAGCCGCTATGGTCGGCGTGCCAGTGGGAAATTATCACCTGTTCGATTTCGTCAGGTCTTACATCTGCGGCTGTAAGACCGGCCAGCAGGCCTTTGCGTCCCTCTGCCGATTCAGGCCCCGGATCAATCAAGGTATAAGGCCGGTTCCTGATCAGGTAGCAGTTGACCGGACCAACCTGGTAAGGTGTTGGAACATGAATCTTGCGAATATCAAGCATGTTTATCTCCTTTATAAAACTATATGCATGGGTGCGAAACGCACCCGAATATAACTTATGTGATGGGTCAATTATCCTTTTACTGTAAGCTAACTGGTAACTCTCCTAACTAACGATGCTGAAATCTTGATATTCACCTCTAAAATCCCCCCACTCAACTTGTACGCCACGGACTTGTGACGCTGGGGGACCTTGCCGGCACCAGTCAATAAATTTTAAGACCTTTACCCTATCCCCTTCAATCACAGCTTCCACGGCTCCGTCCGTTCTGTTTTTAACCCAGCCGGTTATATTGAGAGTACGGGCTTCTTGCCTCGCCGTGGCCCTGTAATATACCCCCTGAACCAGGCCGGTTACAATTAGGTGCGCTCTAACAGCCTGTGGCATTGCTATCCCCCCAAGCATAATGGGTAATAATTACTTCATTCCCATTTAATTGCAACTTGATCCAATTTATATATTATTATACCAAAAAGGCCGGTGATTTTAAAATCACCGGCCTGCCGTATCTTTTATTCTGAGTGAGTTCCTTATCTGGGAAACCGCGTCTGTAATTTTTATGGGCAGGGGGTCGGGCTGCAACTCCGGCAGGTTGCGAAAAATCTGGGCAACGACCGGAAAGCGCAACTCAGCCTCCCTTACCAGGTGTTCGTCGGCTAAAAGGGAGGTACCTCCCTGAGCCAGAGTCCGGCCATCCTTGATCACCAGCACTTGTTCAGCCCACTCTGCCGCCAGGTCGACATCGTGAGTGGCGATGACCACGGTGGCGCCATTTTGGTTCAACCGGCTCAAAATATCCATCAAGATGTCTTTACCGCATGGATCAAGGTAGGCGGCCGGCTCGTCCAGGATAATTACCCGCGGGTTCATAGCCAGCACTCCGGCAATGGCCACCCTTTTTTTCTGCCCGTAACTCAGGTGATAGGGAGCCTTGTCACGGTACTTCGCCATCCTGACCGCGGCCAAAGCCCCTTCCACCCTGCTCGCGATTTCATCTTTGGACAGTCGCAGGTTGGTGGGACCAAAAGCCACGTCTTCCCAGACCGTTGCTGAAAAAACCTGGTCGTCAGGATCTTGAAAAACCAGGCCTACTACACCGCGCACCCATTGCTGATTCCTGGAGGTAAGCTCCTGGCCCTGTACCTTCACTTTGCCCTGTTGGGCCTGGTAGATACCGTTCAGGTGCAGCAGGAGTGTTGACTTGCCGGCCCCGTTAGGCCCCAGCAAGGCCACCCTGGCGCCATCCTCAATGGTAAGATTCAGACCGTCCAAAGCTTTGGTCCCGTCCCGGTAGGTGTAGTGCAAATTCTCTATTTCAATGACATTTGCCATAATTGACCCCCGATTTCTATCAGGCGGAGACTGAGGGCAAAAACGAGAATGCCGGCTCCCAGGCACAAATCCTTGATGCTAAAGCTGCGCCCGGCGACCGGCCCGGCCTGGCCGGAATACCCCCGGGCCAGCATGGCGTTGTAAACACGCTCTCCCCGTTCCCAGGAACGGATGAAAAGGACTCCCACCAACTGGCCGGTGGTTTTGAAAACATGACGGTTAAACAGGCTGCCTCCTCCCTCGAAGCAGCGGGCGCGACGGGCGGTGCGCATGCGCTGCATCTCATCGGACAGTACAAACATGTAGCGGAAGGTAAACTCAATCAGGCTCACCAGCAGAGACGGCGCCCGGAGCTCTTTGAAAGCGGCCGTCAGAGCGCTGAACCCGGTAGTGGACGTCAGTAAGGAAAGAGCGGATACTGCGGCCAAAACCCTGCAGAAGAGCACGGCGGCACGGTTAATCCCATCTTCGGAAGCCGTCAGGGTGAACAGGCCCGTTTTAATTTCAAAAGCCGGCACGCCCGGTGTGATGAAAGGGAACAACACTACAAGCATGCCACCGAAAGGGATAATCCAAAGCAGCCTCTTGAAGAAGCTACCTGCCGGAATACGGGCGATGCCCACCAGGAACAGCAGGAATAACACCGCAGTAGCCAAGAGAGGGATGGAGTTCATGGTAGAGGTGAGCGCGACAAAACTGCAGATGGCAACCACCTTTACCCGGGCGTCAAGATTATGTATTATTGATGTCTCCAACAATTTAAACCCCCATAAAAAATGCCATAAAAATCCTGCCGTTTTCCCGGCAAAACCTTCATGGCCTGAGTTCCTTATATTCAATTCATAAATTAAGGCTGTAATCATTGAAAGAGGAATCTTCTTGATCCCATTGAGATTATTATACTACCACACCTCCACGGTGGCAATAACAGTAAAGTTGAAATGCGTACCAATATGCGTTATCGAGTTATTGCAAAGTAATAACTTCTGGTAATTTATAGTTATAAGCAAACCACAATGATCGTTTCTGCTGCCGGAACATATATTAGAACAAGTATAACAGTTAAAAAACCAGTGGTGATGAAAAACGCAACTGATAAAACCACATGCTCTGGCTTATGGCTCTACCCTGGGTATCATCGCGCCGGCAAGTCCCTCATACGATCCCCTGGAAGTAGAGCTTGGAAAATATTTGCTGGAAGAGCTAGGCTTCCAGGTTGCTGTGGCTCCGAACGCATTAAAGAAAAACCGTTACCTGGCCGGAACAGACACAGAAAGATTATCCGACCTGAGACATATGTTCCTTGAACCCGCCATAGACGGTCTGCTCTGCCTGCGGGGGGGGTATGGGTGTATGAGACTGCTCTCCCAAATAGATTACCGCGTCGTCAGGAACAATCCCAAGATACTGGTGGGTTATAGCGATATTACCGCTCTCCAGCTCGCTATCTGGAAGCATGCCGGACTGGTGACTTTCTCCGGTCCCATGCTGGTATCCGATTTTGGCCGGGGAGCAGGGGCATACACAATCAACCATTTTTATAAAGCCCTTACCAGCCCCTTTACGCTGGGGGTCATCCCACCTGCCCCGGACACCAGGTGCGAGGTAATCAGGCCGGGCCGGGCCAGCGGCCGCCTACTGGGCGGCAATCTTACTCTCATTGCAGCCACCCTGGGTACTCCTTACGAGATTGATACCCGGGGGGCGATCCTTTTCCTGGAAGACGTAGATGAACAGCCCTACCGCGTTGACAGGATGCTGCAGCAATTGCGGTTGGCCGGCAAATTCAGATTTGTCGCGGGTGTTGTTTTTGGAGAATTCGCCGGTTGTGAGGCGGAGGAAAACACGAGTTCCTTTTCACTTCTGGAAGTACTCAAGGACGCAATGAAGGATACAGCCGTCCCCTGTTATTACGGTCTCGCTACCGGGCATGGAGTCAACAAGGCCACCCTGCCGCTGGGAGTAAAGGCGGAAATCGATGCAGCCGAATGCATTCTGACCATAACCGAATCAGCCACTATTATATAATAAGTACCCGGTACCCATATTTTAACAACCTGGACACTCATGCTCCTTACTAAAACTTAGCCATGTGGGTGCGGGCATTCCTCCGGGGTCATGCGCAAATGAATTCACACCCACATCGTTGGGTAATTGTTTTGTTTTGTATTGTTTTTCTATAGGTAGGTACCGGATATCATGATTCTGTATTAAAAAAACCTCCCTCTCCTGAATAATAATTCCCTGATTAACAATATGGCAATCAAGTCTCTTAAAAATCTTCTTCCAACAAAAGGTCCCCCAAATCCGGGCCCGACAAACCCAGGTCCTACAAACCCCGGCCCTACAAACTGGCGCGGCATGGGTTGCACATCATCTCTAATCCCGAAGTTAATTGCTACGGTATTATATATTTGGTCAGCCATCTGTTCACAACGGCTCTACTTGGGGAAGGATACATACAAGTATTTGCAGGAACATCGTACATCTCGCACATGCTTCTTACCATCGGATACACACAATGATAAATATCCGGGTAACATAGACTCCAAAGCCTCTCCGCAGTTTGCAGAAATATTCATTTCATTCGGAGATACATTATCCGGCATAATGGGATCACCCTTTCAACACTTACATAGCCATATTATGCTATATAAAGATATTTGTTCCATCTGACACAAAAATCATCCCTTGGCAGTTGCCGGGATTATGAATATTTTTGTGGCCCTATGAGATTTTTGTAGTGACATTATGACGGTCCTGTGATAATATTTAGTAAGTTGGAAGGGTAGCCTTCCACATGTAGCAGAGTTGGAATCGACAATTGCATAAGTGAGGTGAGTTGAGCATGAGCTGAGCCTGGGCGAGTGGAGACGAGGATTTTTTTTATTTGTCCAAAGACCGGGCCGCGCTGCCCGGTTTATTTATTATTGAGGAGGTTATTTATAATGTCTGAACCCCAAGCTTACGAGATTAATATAAACGAAAACAGGATGGCGCGCTCCAAGCAGCTGGCTGTTGTAGCAGTCCTGATTGCCATCGGAGCCGTCCTGCGCATGTTCACGCCGCCCATCGCGGGTATCACTCCCAACTTCGTCATTGCCATGTACTGTATTGCCATCCTGTTGGTTCGTCCCAACCTCGGCGGCGCTATAGGCATCGGCCTGGTAGGCGGCGCGGTGGCCATGATGTTCTCCAAGTCACCCATCCCCTACCTGAATTTATTCTCCGAGCCGGCCGGAGCGCTGGCCTGCGCTTTTATCGTCAGGTACCTACCGGAATTCAACCTCAGCAACTACTCCTTCAAGCCAATCCTTGCAACAACCATCGGTACGCTGGTCAGCGGCCTGTTATACATCACTTTAAACTTCAAGTTTGCCCTGGACCTGCCGCCTGATAAAATGATGATCGCCTGGAAAGCGGCCTGCATCGGAGTGGTAATTCCTGTTACCGTGATCAATGCCGTGCTGGCCCAGATCCTGTACCTGCCGGCCAAAAAGTTCCTCAAGCTCTAAGGCTGCGGCTAAGCAAAATTAATTCATTCGCACAAAGACCCAAGAGGAATGCAGTATATACCCACGTCTCACGTCTCACATCTCACGTCCCAATGGAAGGATGAACGAGTGATGCCACTGCTGGAAATCAAAAATTTCACCTTCAGCTACCCCCAGTCGCCGCAGCCGGCACTGAAAGACATCAACTTCAGCGTGGCAAAAGGTGAATTTATCGGTATCACCGGGCCTACCGGAGCGGGCAAGACCACCCTGGCCTGCTGCTTAAACGGCATCATCCCTCATTTCCAGGGTGGGAGACTGCAGGGCCGTATCGACCTTCAAAGAACATCAATATTCGAGCACAGCACCGCCCAGATTTCCCGCCTGGTGGGGAGCGTTTTTCAGGACTCTGAGGCGCAGATTATCTCCACCGAGGTTGAACAGGAACTGGCCTTCGGACCGGAAAACCTCGGCTTTCCACCCAGGGAAATTGAGCGGCGCATCAGCGAGGCGCTGGAACTCGTCGGCATCACAGAACTGCGCAACCGGCCAACCATCAACCTTTCCGGCGGCGAGAAACAGCGTGTGGCTATCGCCGCCGCCCTGGCCATGCTGCCGGAAATTCTGCTATTGGATGAGCCCACTTCCGAGTTGGATCCAGTGGGTACAGAGGAAATATTTCAGGTCTTGAGCCACCTGAACCGTGCGCACGGCATCACCATCCTGATGATTGAGCAGAAGACAGAGCAATTGGCCGCCTATGCCAACCGGATCCTGGTACTCAACGGCGGAACGGTCGCGTTGGAAGGGGAACCCTGGCAGGTTTTTGCCAGGCAGAATGAACTGGAGGAAATAGGTGTCAGGATACCCCAGGTGACCCGGCTGGCAAGCATGCTCGGCGGTCATGACAAGTATTCACTGCCCCTGACGGTGGAGCAGTGCCGCATTTTTGTAGAAAGAATGCTGCGGAGGCAAATATAATGACCAGACCGGCTTTGATCAAAATAGAAAACCTTTCCTACGCCTATAACGGAGGGCGCCCGGTCCTGAAAAATATTTCCATGGAAATAGGCAAGGGAGAATGTGTGGCCATCATCGGTCAAAACGGAGCCGGTAAAACTACTTTGGCCAAGCACTTTAACGGACTGCACAAGCCTTCCTCGGGCAAGGTTTACGTCGGAGGCAGGGACTCCAATCCCCTTAAAGTTTCCGAACTGGCCCGTACGGTGGGTTACGTCTTTCAGAACCCCGACCACCAGATCTTCCATGATACCGTCGGCCGGGAGGTCGCTTTCGGCTTAAAGAACCTGGGACTGCCTGCCGGGCAGATCAAAGAAAGGGTCGACGAAGCGCTGGCAGAAGTGGGATTAACCGGGCATTACCAGACCTACCCCTTCAATCTGAGCAAGGGGCAACGGCAGCGGGTGGCCCTGGCCTCGGTGCTGGCCATGCGGACTGAAGCAATAGTACTGGATGAGCCCACCACCGGCCAGGATTACCGCGAATCGAAGCAGATCATGGAGATGGTCAGAAAGCTGAATGAAGCCGGGCATACCATACTCTTTATTACCCATGACATGTCGCTGGTGGCGCGTTACGCCAAACGCGTCATTGTACTTTGCCGGGGTGAGGTCCTGGTTGACGGGGAGGTGCGCTCAGTATTCGCCCGGCCTGAGTTATTGAAAGAAACCTACCTCAGCCCGCCCCAGATAACGGCCCTGGCTCAAAGCCTGGGAAGGCACGCGATCCCCCCCGGAGTTTTAAGTGTCGAGGAGATGTACCAATTGCTGACAATGATGGGAGGTGAGCAGCTTGGCTGCTGCCGTTGAATATATCCATGGCAACTCCCCGGTACACCGGTTAAATGCCATGTCCAAGATTTTCTGGTCTCTTTTTGTCCTGGCGGCGGGGCTCCTCTTCAATGATTACCGCTACCTCCTGACCCTCTTGTTATCCGTGCTGTTTGTAGCCGCCCTGGGCGGAGTGCTGAAAAATTTCCTCCCGGCCTGCGCCGGACTGTCAATATTTGCCCTTATTTTATTAATCATTCAAGCCCTTTTCTACGACCAGGGGCAGGCCCTTTTCCATCTGGTCCCCGGCGCCAACTACCTGCCAGTAACCGACCAGGGCTTGCTCACGGGACTGGCAATGGCCGCCCGCATGCTGGCACTGGTATTGAGCTTCATGGTTTTTCTGGCCACAACACGCACCCAGGATATCGTCTTGACCCTGGTTGAGAAACTTAAAATCCCTTACGACTATGCTTTTACCTTTTTGACGGCGCTGCGCTTTATCCCCACTTTCTTCGGAGAGGTCAGGCAGGTCAGTGAGGCTCAGCAGGCCAGAGGACACGCTTTAGAAGGGCTCAACCCGTTTAAAAAAATCATGTCCTACGCGCCGGTAGGTGTACCTTTGGTATTGCTCTCTCTTAACAAGGCCGAAAACCTGGCCATGGCCATGGAAACCAGGGGCTACGGCGGCGGGCGCCGCACCTACCTGCGTGATCCCCGCCTGGGAGTCGCGGATTACTGTTTGACAGGCCTGATGGCGCTGCTATTGGCCATCAGCGTGTACGCACGGGTTAAAGGCTACGGTGTCGTTTGAGACGTGGGACGTGGGACGTGGGTCGTGAGAGTGAGTCTTGGGTATGCTTGCATTTCTCTGAAGCTGAAAACCTGTGACCGCAGGTATGGATTTTTCCGATGTGGGGTACGAATTCTTTCGCACACCAAAAATGCTTTAAGAATACTTAAACTGCTTCGTACACATAAAACACCAGGCGATGTAGGCGCCATTTCAATCGCACAAGGGCGCACTAGCGCCGGACTTGTGTGGCTAATGTAACTTCTGTGCGAATGAATTCGCACCTGCATTTTTCAGATTCGCTCTGTGGGCTGAACAGTTGTACAGTTGTTTTCAGATAGAGTATTTCCCTGACGATGTGCGCCGTAACAAAGGAATCCAGCGTCAGGTGTCGAATTATATAAAAATTTGCGTCTTTTAAGCTTATATTTGCCGTCTGAATCCATGCAAATCTAAACGGTCGGATAAAGGAAATCAGACAGTACTTTAGACGCGGCACATGGGACATGCAAATTTCAGGAGATTCTCCGGAATTACAAGAGACCCTGAAGAAATGCAGGATATACCCACGTCCCACGTCCCACATAGGGGGAAAACAAACTTGACATTAAAACTCCTCATGGGAAATGAAGCAATTGCCTACGGCGCGATAGAGGCCGGCGTTCAGGTAGCTGCCGCCTATCCGGGCACACCCTCCTCGGAAGTTCTGTCCACCCTGGCCGGATTGGCCCGGGAAAAGGGCTTTTACGCTGAGTGGTCGGTCAACGAGAAAGTAGCCCTGGAAGTCGCGGCAGGCGCCGCCTACGCCGGAGCGCGGTCGCTGGCGGCCATGAAGCAAGTCGGGCTGAATGTGGCCTCCGACCCACTGATGAGCCTGGCCTACATCGGTGTCAAGGGCGGGCTGGTATTAGTGGTGGCGGACGACCCCGGACCGCACAGCTCCCAGACCGAACAGGACACCCGCCTGTTTGCCCGGTTTGCCAAACTCCCGGTCCTCGACCCGGCCACGCCACGTGAAGCGCTGGAAATGACCAAGTACGCCTTTGATTTATCAGAGAAACTGCTCCTGCCGGTAATCTTAAGGCCAACCACGCGGACCTGCCACGCCTGCCAGGACGTGGAGATACAGGATGGCAACGCATCGCTCCAGCCTATTTCCGGTTTTCAAAGAAGTCCCAACTGGGTGATCTTTCCCAACCTATCCGCCCGTAAACATGTCTGGCTCAACGGCCAGCAGGAAGTCGCGCGGGATAGCTTCGAGAGTTCACCATTTAACCAGCTAACAATTAATAAACAATCTGACGTGGGGATTATAGCCTGCGGTGTCAGCTACAACTACGTGATGGAGGCGCTGCAGCTGACCGGCCTTGCAGCCTCCGTCTTGAAAATCGGCACTCCCTACCCCTTGCCTGCCGGTCCGGTCCTAAAGCTTTTGCAGCATGCCAAAAAAATCCTGGTAATTGAGGAACAGGAGCCGGTGGTGGAAGACCAGGTTATCGCCCTGGCCTGGAAAAACCGGTATACGACGCAGATATCCGGTAAAAACGACAATCATTCGCCACGTGAAGGCGAGTTCAATGTGAATAAAGTAAGGAGTATCCTGGAAAGTTTTTACGGCCGGCAGCCTGAGCAGGCTGCAACCTTTACTGCGCCGGAGCTGCCTTTGCGCACGCCCGTCCTATGCGCCGGTTGTTCGCACCGTGCCTCCTTCTATATTCTTAAAGAAGCCGCGCGTGGCAAAGACACGTTATTTGCCGGGGATATCGGCTGCTATACTTTAGGCGCCATGGCGCCTTTATACACAACGGACACCTGCCTTTGCATGGGCGCCAGTGTCAGCATCGCCGCAGGCTTAAGCCGGGTGGAGCCGCACCGCAAACAGGTAGCCTTTCTGGGAGACTCCACCTTCTTTCACTCCGGCATACCGGGCCTGATTAACGCGGTACACAACGGCGCCAACATCACTCTGATTATTCTTGACAACAGTACCACGGCTATGACCGGCCACCAGTCCCACCCCGGGCTTAACCGTACAGCAATGGGGCCGACTGACAGGTCGATTGACATAGCCCGGATGGCTGAAGCCTGTGGCGTAGAGTTTGTGCGGGTGGCTGATCCCTTTGATCTGAAAACAGCCATGCAGGTGGCTAAAGAGGCCCTTGCTTTTGACGGGCCATCCGTAGTGGTTATGCAGCGTGCGTGTGTTGCGCAAATGAAAAAAGGGCGGCGCCGCAGGATTAACCCCGATCTCTGTACAGGATGCGGCGCCTGCGTTGACGAATTGGGCTGCCCCGCCATCGGTAAACCGGCCGGCAGTCCGGAAATTCTGGATAACTGCTTTGGTTGCGGCTTTTGCGACCAGGTCTGCCCCGTCGGGGCCATCGAGGAGGTTTAGTATAGCAATGAAGCTCGATATAGTTATCAGCGGCGTCGGCGGTCAGGGGTCCGTGCTGGCCTCCCGGGCGCTGGCCGGCGCAGGTATGGGCCTGGGACTGGATGTGCGCACCTCGGAAATAATCGGGATGGCCCAAAGGGAAGGCTCTGTCACCAGCCAGGTGCGGATAGGTGAACAGCTCTTCGGCGCCACCATACCGGACCACGAGGCCGATATCCTGCTCGGTTTTGAACTGGCGGAAACCATAAGAGCCCTGCCCAAGTTGAAACCGGGCGGCGTCATTATCGCCAGCTCCTCCGCCATCGTCCCGGTTTCGGTGCAGCTGGGCATCTCCAGCTACGACCGGGAGGCAATGCGACGGTACCTGCGGGAACAACCCGGAAAGGTAGTTTTGCTCGACCTGGATGAACTGGCCAAAAGCGCCGGCAACATTAAGACCGGCAACGTCATTATCCTGGGAGCCCTGTCCACCCTGCCGGGACTTCCTTTTGAACCGGAGCAACTGCAGCAGGCAGTCTTAAACTTAATTCCGGAGAAGCTTCAGAATACCAACAAGCGCGCTTTTGAAGTCGGGCGCCGGGCCATGGAGGTGGCGTAATGTCAGTGGTATCAATTAAAACCAAGAAGCGTTTCGACCTGGAGGAAATCATTGGCGGCCAGGAAGCCAAACTGCGTGAGTTCTTACCGCGCATCTACAAGAATTCGCCGTTTTACCGCAAAAAGCTGGATGAGGCCGGAATAGACCCGCTGGGTGTGAAAACCATGGCCGATCTGGCCCGGTTACCATTCACCTCCAAGGAGGAGCTGCGCCAGGGCTACCCGCTGGGGCTGCAAGCCGTTCCGGAAGAAAAAGTGGTACGTATCCACTCCTCATCAGGCACCACCGGCAAGCCGATCATCGTACCCTACACCGCCAACGACGTTTCAATTTGGGCCGAGATGATGGCCCGCTGCATGGCCATGGCCGGGGTAACCAACCGGGACCGCGTCCAGGTCACCCCCGGCTACGGGTTGTGGACGGCGGGGATCGGCTTTCAGGCCGGGGTGGAACGGCTGGGCGCCATGGCCATTCCCATGGGCCCCGGCAACACGGAAAAACAAATTGAGTTTATGATCGATCTGCAAAGCACCGTCCTGACCGCGACTTCCTCTTACGCCCTGCTCCTGGGAGAAGAAATCAACAGGCGGGGACTTAAAGACAAGATCAAGCTGCGCATCGGTATCATCGGTTCGGAGCGCTGGGGCGACAAAATGCGGGCCAGGATCGAAGAACTTTTAGGCATCGATTCCTTTGATATCTACGGCCTTACCGAAATTTACGGGCCCAGTATCTCCATCGACTGCCCTGAACACGCCGGTCTGCACTACTGGAGCGACCACCTGCTTTTTGAAATCATCGACCCGGTCACAGGCGCGCAGCTGCCTCCAGGTAAGGAAGGCGAGCTCGTCGTTACAACCTTGACCAAGGAGGGCATGCCCCTCTTGCGCTACCGTACCCACGACATCACCCGCCTTCTGACTGAACAATGCGCCTGCGGCAGCCCCTACCCAATGCACGCCCGGGTCCTTGGCCGCACCGACGATATGGTTAAAATCAAAGGGGTCAACATCTACCCCGGCCAGATTGACCACGTGCTGAAAATAACCGAAGGAGCCGGCAGCGAATACCAGATCATAGTAAAACGCTCTGAGGGCAAGGACTCCATCCTGATTAAGGCTGAAGCGCTGGAGGGCCAACCACTTGACAAGGTGGCCGGCGAGCTGAAGAAAAATATAAAAACCCGCATTGGGATCCTCACGGACGTGGAAGCCGTCCCACACGGTTCTCTGCCACGGAGCGAAAAGAAAAGCAAAAGAGTATATGACTACAGGGAGTGCTGAAAAGCACTCCCTGTTTTTACCGGCAATATAAATTACAGTAAATCAGCACGAAAAATAGCATCGCAGGTTGGCCTTACAATGCGGCGTAAAAATCATCCCGGAGCCACAGGTAAAAATTACACTAACAATATCGACAGATGAAGAGCAAAATAGTCCCTGGGTTCCTTTATTATTAAAAAAACGACTGAATTTTTTAACAATTTATCTGAAATTAAAGAAATTTGTTTTTGATGGAGGAATAATCGCGATGCAAGACGAAATGAAATTAAAGAGCCATGCTAAAGAAAGGAGATTAAGTCAATAACATCTATTTTGGTCAACAAAGTGAGGGCGAATTATTGAAAAGGAGTTTGAAGCTTTTTACAATCTGCCTGGCAACGCTGTTGATTTTATTCCTCCAAAACACTGCCGGTTTTGCTGACCAATCCGTGTTAAAAGAAGGCATGTCCGGGGACGGTGTGCTAAAACTTCAACAAAAATTGCGCGATTTGGGTTACTATCAAGGTACGCCGGACGGAGTCTTTGGTCCGGGCACCCGCAGTGCTGTCGCCAGCTTTCAGTCGGCCAATAACCTGACTGCGGACGGCATCGCCGGTGTGGGTACATTGGAGGCGTTGCGCCTTTCCGGCTCAAATGGCGGAGTCCTCAAGGAAGGCATGACCGGAGACAGTGTGTTAAAGCTCCAACAAAAACTGCGCGATCTGGGCTACTATCAGGGCACGCCTGACGGTTCCTTCGGGCCCGGTACCCGCAGCGCCGTAGCCAGCTTTCAATCCGCCAACAACCTTACGGTGGACGGTATCGCTGGGGCGGGCACATTGGAAGCCTTGCGCGTTCTGAGTTCAAATAATGGAGAACAATCAGCGTTAAAAGAAGGCATGTCCGGAGACAGCGTGTTAAAGCTCCAACAAAAACTGCGTGATTTAGGCTACTATCAGGGCACGCCGGACGGTTCCTTCGGGCCCGGCACCCGCAGCGCCGTAGCCAGCTTTCAATCCGCCAACAACCTTACAGTGGACGGTATCGCTGGGGCGGGCACACTGGCAGCGTTGCGCCAAGGAGGCACGATGGCCTCTGCAGGGAATACTGCGGCAGGCGGCGAGCCGGCAGCGCTAAAGCAAGGCATGTCCGGGGACAACGTACTTAAACTGCAAACAAAGCTGAGCGAGTTAGGCTACTATCAGGGCGTGCCTGACGGCGCTTTCGGTTCCGGCACGCGCAGCGCTGTCGCCAACTTTCAATATGACAACAAGCTTACTGTAGACGGCGTCGCCGGCGAGAAAACATTGCTGGCGCTGCAAAGCGCAAATCCTCAAGTAGCGCTTGCCAATCGCGGACAAGCTATAGACCGGGACACTCAGGCGATTGTAGCGTTTGCCAGGCAATACCTTGGAGTGCCGTATGCCTGGGCCGGTCAAGGACCGTCAGGTTTTGACTGTTCAGGGTTCACTTACTATGTATTCGATTACTTCAATATTAATTTGCCGCGTACAGCCGACGGGCAGTATAGTGCCGGCAGCAAGGTCAGCAAGGTCAGCAAGCTTCAGCCAGGGGATTTGGTGTTCTTCAGCACCTATGAAGCAGGACCGTCACATGTAGGCATATACATAGGCGACAATCAATTTATCCACTCCAGCTCCGGCGCGGGTGTTGTTACTATAACTTCTCTATCTGATTCATATTACAAAGCGAGGTATTTAGGCGCCCGAAGAGTTATTGGTTAAATATGAAACAAATCGCATACCGTTTGAAATGATTACAGGGAGTGACGGCGCTCCCTGTTTTATATTTACCGGTATCAGTGATCAGCTTGTTCTTAAACAATATGATCGTGAATTCATATACACTCTATAGATCTTAATGAAGGCATTCAGATCTTTTCTATTATTTAAAATGGCAGTATGTTTAGCCCGGAAATGACAAAGAATAATGCCGCTATTGTGATAGAGCCGAAAGATGGGAGTCCCGGACCGTGGTAATGAACATACGCCTAATGGCCAGCATGGCAGCGTTGGCCATTCTCATCATTAAAATATTAATATTTTCGTCTTCAACCCCCCAACCAGTAACCCCTATTCAACAGATGCAAAACCTCCCACCCCCTCAGGAAGAAACTTATGTTATCTTCGTGCCCGGGCTTGATACCAGTTGTGATGGAACCCCCTACAATACCATGGGTTTTGAATATTTTCGCACGTCATTTGAACGATTGGGCTTCAGCTACAATGACAAGCATTTTCTGATGTACAGCTATACTGGCGGCCTGGTGCAGGAAGGGCGGTGGTATCCAAAGCCTTACCGGCCTGCAGACACAGGACAGCCGATCCAGTTCAGCGTCAACCATTTGAAAAACATGATTGATGAATTCACCCGGAGCCATCCGCAGGCCCATTACCTCCTGGTAGGACACAGTCTCGGAGGCAGGATTGTATTTGACTATGTCACCAAGTATCGCCTTGGAAACGCGGGGCCCATCAAAGGAGTTATTACCCTTAATTCCCCCCTTACCGGCTTATCCTACAACAGGATTGATTTACTTGGGTCAGTCCGAAAAATATGGGGATCACCGGCGGTAAGACAGTTGGCCGCAGAAAACCAGTTGAAAGACAAACTGGGAATAGAAAGGCAAAAAAATGAAGCCGCCCGAAGGATGATTCAGGCAGGCATCCACGTGGCCACATTTGGAACCCGGCAGGACGTAGTTGTTAATCCGTTCATGGCCTGCCTCACAGACGAGTATGGAGCTCCGATAACTAAAGGGTATGTTTTGTCCGTTAGCTGCTTCTCCATGTTGCCGCTGGACTTGTTCGGGCACATGCGTATCCTGTACCAGCAAAAAGTGGCTGAAGAAATCGTCCATGCATACTGCGCCAACATTAACAAACGCTAGTTTACTGATACTATTTCCTGGACAGACCGTCGCTCTCCGTTTCAACCTGCCCACCAGCGGCGCCCACAGACTCCTCAGGCACTGTGCCGGCCGGAGCCGCATAGGTCCCGTTGATCCAGCTGTAAATGTCGTCGTATACGGCCCGTACTTTGAGGCTGCTGCTTGCGGCCGCCTTGACCAGCGCCTTGGAACCCGCATACCAGGCCAAGGTGATGTCCTGGTCCAGCCCCAGCCGCTTGGCCCTGTTCAACTGTCTGTAGAACAGGTCGTAGTAATAGCGGTTGTAGAGGATATTACCGTCACACTCCAGCTCCATTCCCAGGTTATAGCGCCTGGCCAGGTCCGCCGTACGATCCATGCGTTCCTCCGGCGGGCTGTCCACCGAGTAAAAATTCGGCTGCAGGAATACGCGGGTGAAGCCGTATGACCTCCAGTCCTCATAACCGCGCGACCCGTGGTAGGGAATCCAGAAAAACTCAAGCCCGTCACCACGTACCAGACGCGCCGTACCCTGCACCAGTTCTTTCTCTCCGTTAACAGTTTGGTCTATCGTTTCACTGTACCAGTATATCCCTGATAATTCCAGGTTGTTTAGCCCGGCCATCTTCCACCTGCTGATCAGGCTGTCATAAAACCACCGTACGGCTTTTAGCCTGCTCACAGCAGCCTGCTCTCCGCTATCAACGGATCCGGAAAAATCCAGGGTCGCCCCACCTTCTTCCAGCGCTCCGAAATCTTGCTGTTTTGGATCAGGGTAGGGGATAGTCAGGATGACCTTTTCTTTTCCTGTTATTGCAGTGTTTTCATTCAAACGCCCCACCACCTCGTCCAGGGCGGAAAGCTGCGCCCCCTCCTTAAACAGGTCGTCCAGATAGGCATTCCAGCCATCCCTGGTGCAGGGTACATCCGCATAGGGCAAAAAGAGCATCGTATCAAAGAGCCTGCCCCTGATAACCCACTTGCTGTCCTGGTAGGCTACCATCGGCTGAAAGTCATTACTTTTCCAGGTTCCATCATCACCGTTGCCGCCGGTATAGACCAATAGAATGTTGTTCATGTCCGGAACATTCAAGAAGCCTTCACCGGATGGGACTGCGTAACCGGCAGGAGCCAGAACCGCAGGACTATCCACACGTCTGCCTCCCCTGACTGAAAGATGCCTCGCAAAGACCCAGCTGTTCACGGGAAAGCTGAGCTTTATATAGCGCGTGATGACGGGCGCAAAGGAAAGAGTCAAATTTTTAGTCTGCACCACCGTATCGGCAGGGTCAACATTATGGCTGACCTGCCCTAAGTGGTACCACGATTTCCCGTCCGGAGAAACCACAGCTTTTAGGAAACCGGGAAGACTTATTCCCGACGCTGCATCTTGTAAAAACTCAAGTGAAATACTGCTGACGACTTGGGCTGTTTTCAGATCGACAGTAATCTCCCGTCCCTGCTGGCGTAGAAACCCAGTCCAGGCTTGGCCTTGGGATGTAAGCCCTTCGACAGGGCCGGAGTAGCTCTTGTATTCTTTCTCTTGAAACCCCAAATCGGGCGCCAGCTGTTCCACCTGGTAGGAAGCGCCGGTTGTCAGTTCCTTCTCAGGCTGGCTGTTTTCTGCAAACACGCCCTCATTTTTGTTTTCCGCCTGTGAAGCCCTTACGCTTGTTATTACCTCATAGGAGTTCAAACCGGCGTTAACTGTGATGGTGGCAGAAGCGGCCTGTTTGCCGGCGGTAATAATCCCGTCATTTGACAATGCTCCAAGGGACGGGTCGTCCACCCCGTAGGCGGTGGTAAAGGCTAGAGGTATAAGCGCCGTCTCCGGAGCAATATGCATGGCTTCCCCTGCCTTTAGTTCCAGCTTTCTCGATGAGACTACCGGAATAGCCGTCAGGGCCTGTCCCTTTCTCATAATCACTAGTTGGTTGGCTATCATCGCCGCTTCAGCGCGGGTCAACTCCCGCAGGGGAAAGAAACAGCCGTCACTGCCTCTCATCCAGCCCCGGCCGGTCACGTAGACCACGCCTGCTTCCGCATAGGGAGATATCTGGCCCCAGTCAAGATAGCGTCCATCCAGGGACGATGACAATGACTGCTCCTCCAGCGCGCGGTAAAGCATTACGGCAGCATCCTGCCGCAGGACCGGCTCATCCGCACCCAGTCTGCCGTCCCCCTCACCATGCCAAACACCCAGTTTGGCCAGCGCCTCCACATAACCGGCGCCTGGCGCATCGAAGGGCACGTCAGAAAAAGTGGGCTTCAAGGGAGCAAACGGCTGTATCCCCAGCACCTTGGCCAGGAGGACGGCAAAATCCCTGCGGGTTAGGCTCTGCTCAGGGCCGAACTCTACCGGGTTGATACCGCTGATGATGCCCTGCTGCGCCAGCTCCAGGATCGCCTTTTCGGCAAATGAACCGGTGATATCTTGAAAAGCAGGGGAAGCCGGTTGGGCTTGAGCTGGGAGTGTGAATATAAGGGAAAGCAACAGCAAAAAGGTTGTTATTCTGAATATCATTATGTTCTCCACGTTTTAGATTAACAAAGTTTTAGATTAAACAAGTCTGTTTGTATTTTACATTAACTCCCTATTTAAGGACGGCCTGGGATATCTCTCTATATATATACCGTCCTATCTACTTAATAACACTATAAACCAGCTTAGCAGAAAAATCTCACGGCCTTCTGAATAAAGATATTGATTAACCGCTAAATAATAGATTACAAGACTAACAGCTATAAATTACTCCTTGAAAATTTCTAATATATCTTTACCATATTTACCAACCTTTATTTTACCAAACCCCTTTTCTTTAAGCAACTCATCTTCGCTAGTTGGATAAGCAGTAATTAATGCATCCATTTCCTCTTTATTAAAGATCAAATAAACTGCAATGCTTTCTTCCCTTGATTTTATTAATCTAAATCTCTTGAGTTCTCTCACAAGATCTTCTTTGCCATTTTTACTAATAATTACTTCTTCTTTAGCACATGCACAAAAGGTATTAAAATGGGCATATGGCTCGAGATTACTACAGGGAGTGCTGAGCCCCCCCTGTTTCAATTGATCTGGTATTATAAGGCAATAAAAATATCGAACCGGGAGCTCTTTCTAAAACGGTAATCTTCGCGTACGTATAGACTTCTCATTAACAGAAATAATTACACCTGCTTCGATATCATGCTTGCATACTGTTAGTACTTTTTCAAGACGTCTATTAACTACTTCAGAACGTTCGTCGTTCAACCGGAATATAATAACACTTGGCAAATTACTTTCACTTGTTGCAACAAGATAGCCAAAATCTAAATCCACCGTTAAAATAGTGCGATTTTCTCGCTGCGCTTTTAAAAGAACATCCTGATCAGATAACCTTTGCAAGCCTTCCTCACTTAAATGAATAGCGTCATAACCTTTCTGACGCAACCATTTGACAGTTCGATTTGAGATACCCATATCCGCCAAAAATCTCATAACTTTTTCCCCGTCACTGAGCATATATATTGTCACGAGTCAAAAATGCCGCATACTTTAATGCCTGCTGGATATCTTCTATTTCCAAATCCGGATACTCGTCAAGAATTTCATCAAAACTCTTACCATGCGCTACGAGATTAACAATGAGTGAAACCGGTAAGCGCATTCCACGAATACATGCTTGCCCTCCCATTATGCGCCTATCAAACGTTACACGGTCAAAGCCAAACATTTTTTAGACCCCCAGTCAACTCATATCTGTCTTATACACCATCAGAACAACTGCTATTACCAATATACACCAAGGACTTTATTTTGCCCAGTATCTCAGCAATACAATTTTTATACTTGAAGCAATGTTAATTTTTTAGCTACTTAAAAAAAGACACTTGTTTTTCTATTCTCCCAGAAAACGAAACATTTAAACAGATGTTATAAGATATCGTTTCCTCAAAAAACCATCTTACCCGTTAAATCTCCTTTAGCATTTAACACATGAGTGCCGCAGCTTATACAGGGGTCAAAGGAACGGATGATCCGCCCCAAAACTGTATATAACATGTCCGGCCCGGGAATGACTGTCCCTGTCAGGGCGCTCTCTACGGGTCCCGTCTGAACCTTGTTGTTCTTAGGCGAAAAGTTCCAGGCGGTCGGCGTAATAATCCTGTATTCCTCCACCTGCTCCCCCTTAATCCGGGCACTGTGCAGCAAAGCGCCGCGCATCACGTCCGTTGCTGCCACAGCGTATTCCTTTACCGGTACTTTCTTTTGTTGGATTGGAGGTGGGCCGGGAACAAGTTTATTCAGCCAATCTATTACCAGTTCAGTTATCAGCAGGGTTTCCATGGAGCGGGCATAAATCCGGTCCATGGCGGAATTGCCCCCACGGTAGAAACCATTGATCAACATCCGTGCCAATGGGCCCATTTCAAAGGTCTGTCCGGCATACTGGACGGATTTAATATAGGAATAGGCTGCGGGTTTACTTGGGCTGGGAATTTCCTGGCCATCGGCATTGACAAACCAGGAGCTGGTTATATCCTCACTGATTAACCGGACATCAGGTACACTCAGTTGAGCTCCTGCCAATACACCGCTGCGCCAGAGGGGGGACTGGTTTTTAGACCCGAAACGAAACATGCCAAAGGATAAAAATCTTCCGGGTGTCCCCCCTATTCTAAAATAATCCCTGTAAGCGCTTGCTATCAGCTCGGTGTCCGGAACGAGGCACTCCTTAACAAAACTATGCACACTATGAATTAAAGCCAGGCACTGGCTTATTTTATCAGCGGTGGGAGCCACTGCCACACCGCCGTGGACAAAACTATGCTGGTGCGGTATTTTGCCGCCAAATACCGTTAACAACTGGTGACATTCCTGAGAGACGGCAACAGAGCGAAAATAGTGGTTTACCAAACGTGCGTTATCCTGTTGGGACAGCCTGTGATCGTGTAAGTTTTGGTTTAAAAAAGGCGGCTGTTCCGGCATCTTAACATAATCAGGCAGGCTGAAAAAATAAAAATGCCTGATATGGTTCTGCAAAGTATCTGCCGCCAGCATGATATTCCTTAAATACTGGGCATTTTCCGGTAATTCATGGTCATAAAGCCCATCCAACAGGTAACCGGCAACAGTGCCGTGAGCCAGCGAACAGATGCCGCAAACCCGCTGGGTTAAATAAACCGCGTCGGTTATGTGACGTCCCTTCATGATCGCTTCAATGCCCCTGAACAGGGTGCCGCCGGCCTTTGCTTCTATAATACCCCCCCGCTCCTCTACCACTTCTACCGATAAGAGGCCGCTTAAGCGTGTGACCGGGCTAAACATAACTCTCTTTTTACTCACCTTTTGCCCCTCCTTTAGAAGCAGCCGGTTGTTCTTCATGCGGGGGTGGATTTTTTTCCGGCAAGGGAGTAAAAAAGGGCGAGGAACCGTCGGGAAAATCTTCATTGGTACAGCCAATGCACGGGGTATTGGCCCTGACAGGCCAGTTCACGTGGTTAATCCACTGCCGGTAAGGGCAGTCGGCGCCGGTCCTAGGCCCTACACATCCCAGAGAAAACATGCACTCCAGGTCACCCAGCTTTTCTGCAAAATGCCCCTGGTCAAAATAGGAACGCCGCTGGCAATGGCGGTGTACGGTAAAACCGTAAAAAAGGGCTGGACGGTTCAAGCTGTCTAACTCCGGCGCTCCAAAAAGCAGAAGGTGGGCCAACGTACCCACGAACCAGTCGGGATTTACGGGGCACCCGCTTACATTTATGACCTCCCGTTTCAATACGTCCCGGACACCTACACTTCCGGCAACATTTGGTCTGGCAGCCGAAACCCCGCCAAAACTGGCGCAGGTACCAAGCGCCACAACGTATTTAGCCAGCGGACCAAGCCATGTTAAGACATCCCGGGCGGTAAGGCTGTAGTTTTCAGTACGGGCAATTACTGTATAGAGGCCGTTATCTTTTAACGGTACAGCGCCTTCCACCACCAGGGTGAATTTACCCCGCAGTTCTGTGGCAGCCTGCTCCAGAATATTTAGCGCATCTTTTCCCTGAGCCGCCATAAAGGTATTGCTGTACAACAAGTCTATCAAACCGGAGAGGACCTGACCCAGATAGGGATAGGTTGTATTCATAAAGGCGATGTTGTTATCCCCGCTGTCGCTGGTCTCAATCCAGATCACAGGGAGTTTCCCGGCTGATTTGCTTTTTCTGTGCTCCTGTACCGTATCAAGTACATATTTAGTCAACTGAAAATCCAGTCCGGCAGATAACTCCCGGCAGCGGTAATTAAATTCCTCTTTTTGCATGCAGAATACTCCTAAAATTTTTATCCATTAATATAAATGTATTATGAATATAGGGCAAGATGACCCAAGGCTGCAAATATTAATACTTGGATTAGGCAATCTGCTAATGACGGATGACGGGATAGGCATCTTCGTGCTGGAAGAGCTTCAGAAGTTAGAGTGGCCCCCGGAAGTACAGCTACTTGAGGTGGGGACATCTGTATTTTATTATCTGGCGGAAATCAGCCGCTCCCGGCACGTTATTGCCATAGACGCGATACGCGCGGGGGATAGCCCGGGCAGTGTCTACTGTCTGGGTATTGATGATGTTCTGGATCATAAAGAGCAGGACTTGCACGATATGTCACTTCCCGGGGTGATCAGGCAGGCCCAAAATATAACTGGTTTACCTGAAACATTGACCATTTACGGAGTTGAGCCTGCGGATATAGATTTGGGGGTAACGCCTACAAGCGCTTTACAGCAGGCGGGAAAGAGGCTTGTCGCTTTAATAACTGCTGAAATACAACGTTTATTAGGGTAAGTAAAAGGGTGATTCCAGCTAGTGGGAACACCCTTCTTTCATTGCAGCAAATCAGAACCCCTTTTATATCTGACAGATAAACAAAAACAAATAACAATAAAGGAATACCCGCCTATTTAGTCAAATTAAGTAAATGGTTTTTCAATATCCGCATTTTATTACAGGAGAACAACAATATGCGAATCCTTCACACCTCAGACTGGCACCTCGGCCGCATCTTCCACGGCGTGCACCTCACTGATGACCAGTCCTACATACTTGACCAATTCGTCAAACTGGTTGGCGATACCAGACCAGACGTTATCCTGATCGCCGGGGACATCTACGACCGCTCCGTCCCCCCGGCGGAAGCAGTGAAACTGTTGGATGAGACACTCTCAAGCATACTCCTGGACTTCGGTGTCCCCATCGTTATGATCGCAGGCAACCACGACAGCCCGGAGCGGCTGGGGTTCGGCACCCGCCTGCTGGCCCGCCAGGGCCTGCACCTTATCGGACAGCTACAGGGGCTGACGCCGGTTGTGCTCCACGACTCGCACGGACCGGTCTACTTCTGCCCCCTCCCCTATGCCGAACCGGCTGTGGTGAGAGAAATCTTGGCCGACCCTGAAGCGGTCGACCATGAGCGGGCTATGTATTCTCTGGTTAACCGGACAGTTAAAACCCTCCCCCCGGATGCCCGCAAGGTGGCGATAGCCCACGCCTTCGTGGCCGGCGGCGAGGCCAGCGAGTCGGAGCGTCCACTGTCCGTCGGCGGCACGGGGACGGTCGACGCCTCCTGCTTCCAGCCCTTCCACTACACGGCGCTGGGGCACCTGCACCAGTCCCAAAATAACGGTGACAACATTCGCTACGCCGGTTCTTTGATGAAATACTCCTTCTCTGAGTCGGCACATACCAAGTCTGTGACCCTGGCGGAAATGGACGGCACCGGGAAAACCGCCCTGAAGGAAATCTGCCTCACACCCCGCCGCGACGTGCGCTGTTTGGAGGGTTTTATAAAGGATATTCTGACCGGGCCGCAAAACGGGGAAAGCCGGGAAGACTACCTGATGGTCACTTTGCAGGACACCGGAGCTGTACTTGACGCCATCGGCAAGCTCCGCGAGGTTTACCCCAACGTCCTGCATATCGAGCGCCCCCACCTCACTTCGGGCGGAGAGCTGCGCGGGCCAGGCGGGGACCACCGCCGCTTAAGCGAGATCGACCTCTTCTCCTCGTTCTTTGAGCAGGTCACCGGCGCCCCGCTGGATGACGGGCAGGCCGGCGCCTTTACTGAAACAGTGGAGGGACTGTATCGAAAAGAACGGGAGGCGCGGCCATGAAGCCACTAAAGCTCTCGATGAACGCCTTTGGGCCGTATGCCGGTACGCAGACACTGGATTTTACGGAACTTGGGGATCGTACCTTCTTCCTGGTGCACGGTCCCACCGGCTCGGGCAAGACGACCATTTTGGACGCCATCTGCTTTGCCCTCTACGGAGACACCAGCGGGGCGCAGCGGGACGGCAAGCAGATGCGCAGCGACCATGCCGACCCGTCGGTTTCTACCGAAATAACTTTTGACTTTGCCGTCGGTCAAGAGCAATACCGCATCAAGCGCAGTCCCGAACAAGAGCGGCCCAAGAAGCGCGGCGAAGGCTTTACAGTCATGTCCAATAACGCGACCCTGTGGAAACGGACAGGTCTCACTACTGACACTGAGGAAGGTCACGTCCTGGAAAACGGGTGGAGTAAAGTTACTGAGGCGGTGGAAAAGCTTTTAGGGTTTAAGAGCAGCCAGTTCCGCCAGGTGGTGATGCTGCCCCAGGGCGAGTTCCGCCGGCTTTTGAACGCCGACTCGCGGGAACGCCAGGTGATCCTGGAAGCGCTGTTCCGCACAGAACTCTACCGGCGTATTGAGGAGGCGCTGAAAGCGTCCGCCAAAGAGCTCTCTGATAACTTTAAAAAGCTGTCGGAAAGAAAGACCTGGGTGCTGCAGGAAGCAAAAGCGGAAAACGGGGATGCGCTTGAAAAACGGCTCAAGCTGGATACGGACCAACTAAATGAAGCGGCGGCTAAAACTGAACGCAGCGGTAAAAAGCTTAAAGACGTACGGGACAAGCTTGATGAGGGAAACCAGGCCAAAGACAGGCTTGAGGAAAAAAAGCAGGCGGCCGGCGCTTTGGCCGGGCTGGTAGCAAAAGTTGAAATAATTAATGCAAAAAAAGCCTTGCTCTCTCAAGCCCGGCTGGCCTCCAGCCTGGCGGACGCGGAGAAATCCCTGCAAGCCCGGCGACAAGACGCGTCAGGCGCGGCTGCAAACTTCCTGGCCAAAGAAAAGGTCAGAGCTGACGCGCTGGCAACAAAAGAGCTGGCGGAAAAGGAGCTGGCAGCGGAAACAGCAAGAGAACCCGAGCGGGAAGCCGCCGGTCAAACGCTGACCCGGCTGGAGGAACTGACCGGAAAAGTCGCCGCACTGGCTGAGGCCCGCGTGTTGGCTGCGGAAACCGGCAAACTAGCTTCTACAGCAGAAATACAGCTTAAGAAGGCTGAAGCGGCTGTAACCCGGCTCAGAGAGGCCATCGATGAAAAAATTACGGCGCACCTTCAAGCGGTAAACCAGGGAGCAAAGGCAGCTGAGTTGGAAGCGGTCTTCCATAACACTGAGCAGGTATACCAAAAGAGAAAAATTCTCGAAGACAAACGCGGCGAGCTGTCGCTTGTAGAAAAGGACCTGGCGCGGGCGGCCGGCGCCTTGCGGCAGTGCCAGGGCAACTACAGCAAAGCCAGGGACGAAGTTGCCCGTTTGCAGGAAGCCTGGAACAAGGGTCAGGCAGCAATTTTGAGCGGCGCCCTGCAGGACGGCCTCCCCTGCCCGGTATGCGGTTCAACGGACCATCCCTCCCCCGCGCAGAGCAATGTCAGGCTTCCGGGCGAAATGGAAATCAAGGCTAAACAGCAAGCCGCAGCTGAATTTGAAAAACGCCGCGACAAGGCCCAGCTCGAATTAAATGCCATCACCAATAAAAAGGCAGCGATCTCGGGCGGCATCAGGGAGCTTGAGCAGGAACTGGGGGAAAAGGACGGAACGAACCTGCAGACTCTCCTGGAGACAGTCGTTAAAGCCAAAGAAGGTTGGCTGGAGGCAGGCCGGGCGGCGTCAAACGCCTCCGTCTTAAGCGATCAAATTGAGCAGTTGAAACTCCGGCTGGAAAAGGCAAAAGAGCAGTTGGAAACCTTGCAGAGGGATGCAGGAAAGGCGAGTGAGGACTATAAAGCAGCGTTGGCTGTGGTAAAGGAACGGGAGTCCGTCATCCCGGCGAAGCTCTGCGACCAGGCTTCCCTGCAAAAAGCCCAGTTGGAAGCCAGGAGAAAACGTGACCTGCTGCTGGCCGGTTTTGAAGGAGCCCGCAAGGCCGCGGAGGCAGCGGCTCAGTCGCTGGCCAGGGCTGAGACCGCCGTGCAGGAAGCCGCCGGCGCCCTGCAGGCCGCCAAAGAGCGGGCGACCAATGAAGAGCTCGCTTTCAAACAGCGGCTGGAGGAAGCCGGCTTTAAGACCCTGGCGGAATACGAGGCGGCCAGGGTGGGAAAAGCCGCCATGCTGGCGCTGGAAAGGGAACTCGCGAAATATGATGAGGACCTGGCGGCTGCTAAAGACCGCCTGGACCGCTCAGTCCAGGCGGCTGAGGGACTGGTCGAGCCCGACCTGGTTGCTTTAAAACAGGCTGTAAGGGACCTTGAAAAAGAGCGGGACGATCTGTTGACCCTGCGTACAAGGTTGCAGACCCAGGTGGGGCAGGAAAAAGACTGGTTGGAACAGCTGCGTCTGCTGTCAGGCAGTATCAAAGAGTTAGAGAACAGGCATGAGATAATCGGCCGCATCGCAGAGGTTGCCAACGGTAAAAACAAGTACGGTCTGACTTTCCAGCGCTTTGTTCTGGGAGCGCTGCTGGACGACGTGACAGTGGCCGCCACCCAGCGCCTCAAGCTCATGAGCCGGGGCCGCTACCACCTGCAGCGCACCCTGGACCGGGCGCGCAGCAACGCCGCCGGGGGGCTGGACCTGGAGGTGTTCGATACCTACACGGGGACGGCCCGCGGCGTGGCGACGCTATCCGGCGGAGAAACTTTCTTGGCCTCCCTGTCCCTGGCCTTGGGACTGGCCGACGTGGTCCAGTCTTACGCGGGGGGCATCCACCTGGATACTATCTTTGTGGACGAGGGGTTCGGCACACTCGACCCGGAGTCCCTGGACTTTGCCCTGCGGGCTTTGCTTGATTTACAAAAAGGCGGCCGGCTGGTTGGCATCATCTCCCACGTGCCGGAGTTGAAAGAGCGTATTGACGCCAGGCTGGAGGTCGTGCCTACCGAAAAAGGCAGCGTGGCGGGTTTCAGGTTCTCATAGTTTGAGGGAAGTTTCCATGCCGCGAGGCGGCATAGGAGAATATAAAACATGGTGATGTGGGTGCGATTTTAATCGCACACGGCGCGTTAGCGCCGAACTTGTTGGATCTAGTGCAACATTCGTGCGAATGAATTGGCGCCCACATTTTTAAAGGCAACTCAGAACTTATATTTTCAGGGATAGTATATATACGGGGGGATTGACAATGAAAGGCAACAATCCTGTAATCGAGGAATTTAAGACACGGGAGTCTCTTTTGGCCCTGCTGGAGGATATGGCCAAGCGCTGGCTGGCGCATGACGGCCTCTGGTTCCAGGCAGTCGAAAAATCATGCGGGATGGCAGAGGCCATCAGTCTTGACGCGGCTGCCTGGGAGAAGTTTTCTGTGGTTGAGGCTAAACGGATCATGCCGCTTTTGGAGATTGCCCCAAACGGAGGACTGCCGTCATTGAAAAAGGCGCTGGGTTTAAGACTGTATGCTTTCGTCAACAAACAGGAAATCATCGAGGTCAACGAAAAACATTTTATCTTCAGGATGAACGACTGCAGGGTCCAGTCAGCCAGAAAGCGCAAGAACCTGCCGGACTTTCCCTGCAAGTCTGTGGGACTGGTGGAATACGAAAGCTTCGCCAGGACCATCGATCCCCGCATCAAGACCCGCTGCATCGCCTGCCCGCCGGATGACCACCCCAGTGAATACTGTTGCGCCTGGGAGTTCTCTATTTTATAATTGCAGTTCAAAAAAAGAACCGCCTTGCGGCGGTTGCTCAGTCTATTTAAGGACTACATTAAAAACTGGGACAAACTCAACGTATGGATCTCCAATCAAGGCTTTAGCATAGAATTTAAACACCTTTTCGTTTGTCGGTAAAGCAGGGAATCTTACTTCCCCTTGAATTGTTTGGCCGGGGAGAATATCATTTACAAATGAAGAACTGACATCGTTGGGCTTCTCAAAATACAGGCCGGCACAATAAATTTTAGTCTCTGAAACTTTGAATTTTACTTTAGCAACGGAATTGTTCGTTACTCCCAATGTTAAAGTAGTATAGCGATGATCACCGGTATTCACCGACTTCAAGGTTATTGTTACCCCTTTATCAGTGACTGAAATCGGTGGAGTTGTATCTTCCGGGACATTTATTGAATTATCTATGGAAACAGTCTGGGTCGTTTCATCCCAGGCAACGGACGCCCCCAGGGATTCACTTATAAAGCGAAGAGGGACGTAAGTCCTCCCGTCAATCATTATTGGCGGACTGTCAGTGGCGGCTGGTTTGCCGTTTAGCAGCAGATTAACGACAGGAAAGCCGGCATATGTACTTGTACCTGTTGCCAGGGCCCATCCCGCTACGGAAAGAATAAGGATCAAAACGATTATAACAACTTTCGCCAATTTTTTCATAAGAAGCCCTCCCTGTAAATTAATTAAATGGAAGTATTCTTAACCGATTACCGCGAATGATTTACACCCACATCAGGACGTATCCTCTTAGTAACTAACTCTAATTAATTCGAATTTACAATGATATGGCCAGGCCGTGATGGAACAGGTAGATATTTTTTTCTTTGATCTTTCTGCCCAGGATGCTTTCCACCGCGCGGGCATATAGGTCCAGCTGGCCACGGTAGCGCTTAACCGCCTCCTGCAGCTGGCCGGGGGCTATGCGGTCGGTTTTATAGTCCACCAAGAGCCAGCCATCTCCCTCGTCGACCAGGCAGTCCACCACGCCCTGGATGATCACCACTTCACCATCAGACCCGGTCAAATCGGGGTAGAGTTCCTGCGCCGGCAGGGCCAGGGTAAAGGGGAGTTCCCGCAGCACCTCGCGGCCTGCCAGCAGCCTGGCGCCCAGAGAGCCGGCAAAGAAATCGGCTATTTTCTCAGCCGGTACAGCTGCTGCCTGTTCTGCAGTCAGTATTTCCCTTTCCACCATCTTTTCTATACACTGCCTGATTGCTGCTGTGTCCAGCGGTCCCTTTAAATCCAGGCTCTGCATAGCCAGGTGCAGGGCTGTGCCTGCTTCCGCCGCTGACAGGCCGCGCTCTTCCTGCAGGAAAAGCGGCCTCCCCCCGACAGGTGGACGGAAGTCCCGTGCTGAGGAATCCTCACCCTCCTCCGCCTGGTCAAACCTGCGTTTGATTTCTGTCACCGTGGTCTTGGCGGCCCGGCCCAGAAGCCCGGCAGCGGGGTAGGTCCACTCAAGCCTGGCTTTGATAACATCAGCCAGAGGCCCGGGCTCTAGTGGTTCCATGCGGCTGACCCTGGCCAGCCATTCTGGTTCAGGCGTCTTTTCAGCTGCGGCGCCCTCACCGCGACTGGCTAAAAGGATTTTCCAACGGGAGCGATCGCCGGCAACTTCTAACGGCGGCGGGTCCTCACTTATTCCCAGCTTCCTGAGCTCCGCCCCGTCCCGGTGACGGGCCAGGGCCGGCGCCAGCCAGTCCAGGGGCGAATTGACCCCGCCCAGGTAACCGTCCGGCAGTAGCCAGCCCTCCACCCCGGCCGGACCGCACCATTTCCGCGCGCTTTGCGCCAGGTTGCGCACGGAGCCAACCAGCACCAGCTTTTCCCGCGCCCTGGTCATGGCTACGTACAGGATGCGCATCTCTTCCGCCAGAGCCTCCATCCTCAGCCTGTGCTTCAAGGCCAACTTGGCTGCTGTGGGATAGGTTACCCGCGCCACGGCGTCCACCAACTGGGGACCCAGGCCCAGGTCTTTATGAAAGAGCAAGTCCTTGTTGAGATCCTGGAAGTTGAATTTTCTGTTCAGACCGGCCAGAAAAACCACCGGAAACTCCAGGCCTTTGCTCTTATGGATGCTCATAATCCGGACCACGTTTTCTTTCTCACTGAGCGCGCGGGCAGCTCCGAGATCACGGCCGCCCGCACGGATACGCTCGATAAAACGCAGGAACAGGAACAAGCCGCGGAAGGTGGTGGCCTCGTACTGCCGGGCCCGGTGGTGCAGCGCCCTCAGGTTGGCCTGGCGCTGGCTGCCGCCGGGCAGGCCGCCGGCGAAATCGTAATAGCCGGTGTCGCGGTAAACGGACCAGATCAGGTCGGCCAGGGCGCCCTGTCTGGAAGCGGTCCGCCAGCGTTCCAACCTTTCCAAAAACACCACCAGACGTTCAGACAGCTCCCCCCGGCCGGCAAGGGCTGCCGCCACCACGGCGTCGTAGAAATCGCCACGGCGGGCGGCCAGCCTGACTTTGGCCAGGTCAGCCGCTTTCAGGCCAACCATGGGTGAGCGTAACACGCCGGCGAGGAAAACGTCCTGTCGCGGGTTATCGATGATATGTAGAAGGGACAGCACGGTCTCTACCTCGGTGGCCTCGAAATACCCGGTAGCCAGTTCCGCGTAGACCGGGACACCCTTTAGCCGGAACTCTTCCACAAAAGTATTGGCTGCGCCGGAGGTCGCCCGCAGGAGCACAACCACGTCCCGGTAAGCCAGGGGGCGGTAGGCGCCTTTATCCCGGTCATAAATCCGCATGCCCGGCTTCCCGCCGGGTGTGCCGTGCACCAGTTCCCGGATCCTGTCCGCAACCAGCCCGGCCTCCTGCTGCAGGGCGTCCTTCTCCTCCTCCACCTCATGTTCCTGCCCGTTATCTCCAGCTGCCTGGTCATCCCCGGCGTCAGCCGGAACAGGAGCCAGGGGCTCAGAAGAAGCGCCGCTCTCAATAAGGTGCAGTTCCACAAACTCGTACGGCGCCCTACCGTGAGCGGTATCATCAGAAAATGAAGCGCTTTCTTCAGGGTAACCGGCCCCGTAGATTAGTTCGGCGTCCGCGTCGTAGGCCATTTCGCCCACACCCGGGGTCATCAGTTGGCGGAAAACAAAGTTGACCGCGTCCACGATACCCCGCCGGCTGCGGAAGTTCCTGGAAAGGTCGATACGGCGTTCCAGGCCCCCGGCCAGTATTGGGTAGCTCTTGTATTTGCCCAGAAAGAGGCCCGGCTCGGCCAGCCGGAAACGGTAAATGCTCTGCTTGACGTCGCCCACCATGAAGAGATTGGGTTGTTTTTCCCCCTGCCGCGAGACCAGCCTTAAAATGGTCTCCTGCACGTCGTTGATGTCCTGGTACTCGTCGACCAGGACCTCCTCGAACCTTTTCCTGAGCTCCAACGCCGCCTGGGAAGGTACCGGCCCATGTTCGCCCGGCTCGGACAAGACCTGCACGCAGTAATGCTCCAGGTCGTTGAAATCCACCACACCTCGCGCTGCTTTAACCTGCCGGTAGGTTTCTCCGAAATCCTTGACCAGCGCCGCCATTTCCCCCACCAGCGAAGCCACCGTCGCCAGGTCGGCGCACAATTCCGCGGGTGTCCGTGAAAAATACTCCCGTTGCAGCGTGGCTATTTTCTTTTTAGCGCCGTCCCTCAACTTCTTAACCTGCTCCACCAGGTCCTCATCAGCCATTTCCTTGCGGCAGGCGGCCAGCCTGCGGAAGGCGGCCTGCTGGAAGCCCTGGTAGAGGGCAGACCAACTCGACGCCGCGGCACAAGCCTTACTCAATCCTGCAACCACAGCTAAATCCTCCGCCAGGTTGGCCAGGTAAGGCTGAGGGCCGCCCGGACGTCCGGCCAGGCGTAAAGCCTGCTCCAGATCCGCTCGCGCCCCGGCAAGTCCCATCGCAACAGCTTTTTTTAAAATCGCCGCCCAGGGTAATTGGTCAAAGTAGTCTTCACCGGGGCTGGCGGCCTGTGGAACATTGAAGCTCTCCGGCAGCCTTGCCAGCCAGCCCGCGGGGTCAGGGGTGCTGCGGGCGAATTCATAGGCCTGCAGGACCAGTTCCTGTAAAAGCGTATCGTCACGCCTGCCGCCGTAGGAGTCGACCAGCCCGGTAAAAAGCAGGCTCTCCCCCGCCGCATAGCGGCGTTCGAACAGTTCCTCCAAGGCCTCTGTCTGGAGCAGGACTGCCTCTGTGGCGTCGGCCACACGAAAGGCAGGGTCAAGGTCGATCCGGTAAAAATACTGCCGCAGCAGGTCCAGGCAGAATGAATGCATGGTGCTTATAGCTGCCCGTCCCAGCAGGGCGACCTGCCGCTGCAGGTGTTTCGAACCCGGGTAGCGGTTTAATTCCCCCGCCAGCGCCCGGCTGATGCGATCTCTCATTTCCGAAGCGGCGGCGTTGGTGAAGGTCACCACCAGCAGGCGGTCCACATCAACCGGGGAAACCGGGTCCGTGACGCGTCGAATAATCCGCTCTACCAGCACTGAGGTCTTACCCGCTCCGGCCGCAGCCGCCACCAGCAAGTTGCCTCCCCGGCTGGTGATCGCGTCACGCTGCTCTTTAGTCCACTGCTCCATTGTCTCCCCCCCTTGCCTCCCGCGCCAGCTTGCGCCAGATGGTCTCGCGGTCCTCCAGCGGCACGTTTTTGTAGGTATTGCCTTCGATGAGGATATCAAACTGGCAGACCGGTTTGAAGGGGCAGTACCTGCATGACCGGACCGTACCCCGCCTTAGCGGGGCTATGTCCACCACCCCGTCGATAATATCGCTGCCGGCGGAAATAAGCTGAGCCCGCAGGAACGCCCGCAACAGCTCAAACTGCTCCCCGGTCAATACGGCCGAACGGGCGGCAAAGGCGCCGTCCTTTTTGATGCGCACCGGGATGAGGTCCGATTCCGCTCCCAAACCGTCATCCATCAACTTAACCACCCTGGGGTCGGCCAGGACCATACCGGTCATGCGCAGCTCCTGCAGCAGCTTCTTCTCCAGGTCCTCCTCGTGCGGGATGCCTCCGTCCGTCTTGACCAGGGGGTCGTCGATGCGAAAATACAGTACGGCGCCGGGCAAACCATCCGCACCCGCCAGTTTTTGAGCATGCAGCAGGGCTACATCAAGGTAAGCCAGCAGCTGCAGTCTCAAACCGTGGTAGATGTCGGGCAGGTCAATGGTGATCTTGCCTGATTTATAATCGATTACCCGCAAGTAAACGCCGCCCTCCTCCTGTACCGCGTCAATCCGGTCGATACGGCCGGTCAGGAGCATTTCACTGCCGTCCCGCAGGGTGAACGTTACCGCCGGAAGATCCCCATCCGGCCCGAAATATAGTTCCAGACCTACCGGTTGAAACCTGCCCCGCCTGGAGTGCTCGCACAACACCTGGGCCGCCCGCTGTACAATCCGCCTGAGCTTGCCGGTGATGTAGCGGCTGCGGGCGGAGCTGAGCAGGATTTCACTCTGCAGCCTGGGCGCCAGAAGGTCAACCACTTCCCCGGCCATATTTCTACACTGCTCCAGGGTCAATTGTCCCCATTCCATCCCCTGGCCGCTCACCCGGTCACCGAACAGTTTCAGGGCGGCGTGGAAAAACTGGCCTACATCCGGGGCGTCCAGCTTGAATTCGGCTCTCTCCCGCAGTTTCAAACCATGTGATAGAAAGTGGGCAAAGGGGCAGGCGCGGAACTTTTCCACACCGGAAACGCTCGTACGCAGGGGACGCCCGTACAGCAGCCGGCCCAGGCCCGCAGGGAGCCTTCCCTCCCGGTTGCTGTAAAAGAGGCCGGCCAGCACCCTGGCGCAGTCTGCTTTATGACTGCCCCCCGCAAACCAGGAGTAGACATCCCACCACAGCGGGTTAATAGGGATTCCTGACCTGGCCTCCCTGATTCTGGAGGCCAGGTAAGAAAGAGAGCGCTCTTTATTGGTAACAAACTCCAGATCGTTTTGCAGCGAGGGGTCGGGTTCTACCGGCCAGATACGCTCCTCCACACCCGGCAGTAGTTCCCGGACTCTGGCCAGAACCTGGGAAGGCATGATTGCTCCTCCCTCATCGTCCGCCAGCGGGCTGCTCAGGTAAAGGCGCTCCGAGGCGCGGGTCAGCGCGATGTACACCAGGTACTGTTCGTTAAACAACCGCCGTCTCACTCCTGGAGCAAGGTTTAAGCCCAGCAGCCTTAACCTCTCCCTTTCCGCTTCAGTGAGAACACCCTGCTCAGCCAGCCTGGCAGGAAGTACTCCATCGCTCACTCCCATGACGAAGGCGACCTTCACCCCGGGGCTGCGGGAACGTTCCAGGGAGCCCACCATCACCTGATCCAGGGCGGGGGGAATCAACCCCAGACGCATGCTCTCCAGCCCGGCGTCCAGCATAGCGGAATATTCTTTACCATTTATAACCTCGTCGCCCAGCGTTTCCACCACCTGGTCCAGGAGCGCCACCAGGCCGCTCCAGACCTGGGCATGCTCACGGGCCGCAACCAGCAGTCCTTCAGCCTCGGCTCTCTTGCTCCAGCTCTCCAGGCTCAGCGGCACTTCCATTGCTTCCAGAAGGGAATAGAGGGCGGCTGTTTTTTCCCTGGCAGTTTCCGATAAATTGAATGCTTTGGTGAAAGCAGCCAGTTCCACAACAGCCCGTCTCCGGATGCGGTTAATGGCTTCCAGTTCCGCCGCTTCCAACTCCGTAACCTCCTGGTCCTCTTCCAGGGTCAGCCGGCGGCGGTATGTCCAGGGCTTGCCGTCCGTCCAGCGGCTCCCCCGGATGCCGTGGGCCAGCACGTAGTTCTCCAGCAGATCTACTTCCTCCCTGGAGACAGGCGCCAGGTCGGTCTTGAGGAAGCGAAATACGGGATTGTAAGACCAGTCCGTCACGGCTGCTTCCAGCGCTGAGCGAACCAGCTCCACCAGGGGATGGCTCATTACCTGGCGCTTCTGATCGATGAAGAAAGGGATCCCATGATCAGTGAAGATTATGGAAATCAGGTCGGCATAGGCGCCCAGATCACGCAAAATTATGCCTATATCGCGGTAGCGGAAACCCTGGTCACGGCAGAGAGCTGTGATTTCGCGGGCAACACCCTCCACTTCGGCGCCCGGGCCGGCCGCTGCGGCCAGCGTCACTCCTGCCGCGGCTCCTGGCTTAGCAGCGGCAAGCAAATTAAAATAGTGCTTTTCCAGGTAAGCTATGGAAGAACTGAATTGTTGGTGATTGGCCCCATCCAGAATAAGCGGCCTTTCCACGCTTATCTTTTCCTGGACCGCCATTTCCGCCAGCGTCTCGTAGGTTTCACGGATGGGATAAAACAGGTCGGTTTCCTCCGGCTTACCGGCCAGCGACTCGCTCCCAGCGCAAAGAGTAATATTGACCTGCCTGGCCGTGCGGGCCAGGGCGGCCAATACCCTGTATTCCTGCGGGGTAAAACCGGAAAAGCCGTCGACCCAGACGGTGGCCCCCCTGACTGCCTCTGAACGCTCCAGGCGGTCCGCCAGCAGGTTTAAGTAATCGTCCGGGTCGGTAAAACGGTCAGCCAGGGCTTCTTCCAGACTGCTGGAAAGGAGAGACAGGTCCTCCAATTTATCGGCCAGTTGGTCCGTCCCTCCTGCTGCCTGCAGCGAAGAGAGGGCCAGTTCAATTTCAGCCGGACCGATACAATAGGTCTTCATCTCACCCAGGGCGCGGGCGAGGGTATCGGTAAATCCCGGCTGGCTGGCGGAACGACGGAAAGCCTTGAGCTGGCCTTTACGGTGATCCAGCAGGCGTCGCAGCAGCATGCGCTTGCCCAGCTCGCCGATGTGCGCCCGGGCCGCGCCGCCCACTTCCTGCAGCACCCGGTAAGCCAGGCGCCGGAAGCTCAGCGCCTGGGCTCTGATAAAGCCCTGCAGTCCGGGTGTGGAGGCCAGGGAGTACTCTGTTTGAAAGGTGGCCTGCTCGGGGACCAGCAGGATCAACGGGGGGCCGGCCGGCCGCCGCAGGAGTTCTTCCCGTACAGCGTCCAGGCAGGCGCGGGTCTTGCCGGTACCGGCCCGCCCGATAATGAAGCGTATACTCAATTGAATAACCTCCGTGTGAGTCGTGGGCCGTGAGACTTGGGACGTGGGAACATCCTGTATTCCTTCCAGGGCTGATTAGATAGTAGGTAGTAGGTCGTAAGACATATTATTTATATACTGCATTCCTTAAAGGTCTTGTGTGAATGAATTACTAATTAGTGCGTAGGGCGTTACATAGTGTATTTCTCTGGGGTACGGTTCTAAATGAATTCGCCTCTGTATATGGGTACTGTTTACCTAATTCCCGTAAATTCCTCCATTAGGAGGAATGGTGAGCAAACTTCATGCAGTACTTAAAAAAATAAAAAAGAATGATACTAACGATGATCCACGTGAAAGCGGAATAAGTTCTTAGAGGCATTCTTTTTTCAACGAAGATGTAAGATGGGAAGACTGTTACTCCACTTTAAAGGAAAGAATTTCAAAAATTGAAGGCCGGCTATTATCGCTACCTGATCACATCTGCTTAAAGCTTAAATTTTTTCATCCCTTGGTCTTACCCCCAGAATGGTTGCCGGCAGGCAAGGTCGTACCGAACAGACTATTTCATTTTTAAAAAGTGGATGATCTTTTAAAATAAACCAAATATAAATGTTAGTAATTCGCCTATAATACTTACTACAAGTAAAACTAAGCCAAGTATAAATAACATAGCTCCAAATATTTTAGAAATTTTAATTAAACTTTCACCTTGCCCCTCAATAAAAGAACTAGATATAATCAGCAAAATTCCAACACCTGAACTTAATAAATAAATAAGAATTTCTTTCAAAAAATTCACTTGTAAGCTCCTTTCATAAAATCGGTTCAAAATAGCCGCTGTCTACTCTAGGGGGCTCCTTTGTTAGTCTGTCAGTCTGATAGGCTTTTTCAAGATTGCCAAGTTGGTACTCTTTATCTACTAGACTATACCATTTCTTCTTAGATAACGCTACTGATGATATTTTAACCAGAGCAGTGGCTCTCACTTCCGGAATAGCTGATCTAACATGTATACACTGTGAGCGGTCAAAACTTTGGATAAAAAATGGCCTATAATTTTGGATGCTTTTGTCGTACTAAATCCCCACGCACCTACTGCCTAAACCACCGTCATCCAGCCCAAGCCTTGACCGGTATGCAACGGGGAGGATCCCGACCGACAACCGAGAGCTGAGCAGAGTTCAGGTCAGTCGGGTTTTAGCAGTATAGCATACCGGTCAAGGCCGCTTCACTTCGTTGCGCGCCGCTGCCGCGGTTGGTCTTTACGGACTAGGCTACTAAAATTATGTAGACAGGAGAGGAGGCAACCCTCTCTCCCTTCCTCCCGCAAGCTAGGGGTTTTGGCGCTTCCAATATTGTATTTCTGTGCTTTAAGCGATAACTCTCGTCAGTCATATTGAAAAGCTCACTGTTATGGACAAGCCGGTCCACGTCGGGTAACAGAAGTCTGAAAACCAAAGTCAAATTCACCAATGGTTTTATGATAGGGGAAAGCGGCATACTTCATCCTTCTGTCAAGCGACTTGGCATTTCTAGCCACAGCCTCCTGCGTCAATACACGGTGTAAAAAATCAAGACAAAAAAGGTTGTCCTTAACGGCCGGCTCCAGAAAATCATTCAGATGCTCCCGGACGCTGGTCAGATGAAGCTCGCTAATAACCTCTTATACTTGACTGCTCATAGCTTTTCCCCCCCGAGGAGCCGGGTGTGGGCAGTGATACTTCGCTGTTCGGCTTTCACCTTAAGCACTCCCGAACGGTATCCTTGTTTGGCCAGGCAGGATGTTTGAGCTGGCGCTTTCTCTTGGCTTAGGATATATGCTGCTACATCGCGGCAGTCAACTGCATTGTAGAGCTTTCGGGCCAAACAACAGTCAATTGCCTTTTTACGCACCCAGAGGATATTTCTGTGTCAACTTCTCTATTAGGCCAAATTGCTCTCGTACATATCGGCGCTTCTCACAGCGAATGCAAGTCAGAAACTCTGTCGCCTGTGCTGTGGCCCCTAACAAGTTAAATGTTTTTTCGTATAGCTCATTGATCTTTTTCGTGTTGTCACAGAGGTGGTGGTATTTTGGACCAGTGCTCCTTTCTCCCGGCTAACCCGGTGCTGCGCCACAAGTTTATTAGTCTCCAAATCATTATGCTTCAACTTAAGAAATAACACTGTTTGAAGTGGTATTCGGCTAGATAGGCACTATAGGCTTTAAAAAATGCATTACATAACTCCTAATAGGCTTTTTGTGTTACTTCAGAAGGTTAATTCCTTTCTAAGGTTAATCCTTTATCTAAATATAAACTATCTTAACACGAAGGAGGCGGTTAAAGTGTATTAAAATTTATATATCAGAGAGGACAAAGCACAGTTATCGCCGATTAAAAGTATCACATCTATCCAACTAAAATGTGGAATGTCCTAAACAGTTTACTAAAGGGGGTCTCAAATTTGAAAAAATATGTTTTGTTGTTACTCGTTTTAGCATTTTGTGTGACAATGCCTACTGCCGTTTTTGCTGCTTCTGATAACCCATCCCAGGTTATAATCCTTGATGAAAGGTATAATGCTCTACCAGAACATGAAAAGTCGTTTGTCGATAAAATTGTTAAAGCACATGAAAATTCTAAATCGCTAGAAGATTATCAAAAAGAGTTAAACAGCATTGGTATGGAAGTGGAAAAAACCTATGTCAAAGAAATTAAAATTATCAAGGATAGTCAAGGTAAGCAGATCCCAGTTGTAATATCAAATAAGGAATATTCAGGTTTTTATAATCCTGATAAAAACACTGATGACATTATTATTATGGGTGGTACAAAATCCGATCTAACTCTTTCAGCTGTTGTCTCAAGAACACAATCGGGAGATTCTGGTTACATTGATGTAGATTATTACTTTAATTGGAGTAATTGCGAAGAAATAGATGGTAGTGATGACGGTTGGGCAGTTAACTGGCAAACCGATGCAGTTTATGCTGTAGCTAGAGGGCACGATAGTGATTTAACTCGTGTTAAAACCGTAACCGGTGGTATGGGGGTAACTACTGACGATGATAATTCTAGAGGTTGGGCATGGGTTACGTTAAGGCCTCTTGACGGCGGAAGTCCATTTGATGCTCATGGTGAGTTAGTGCAAGAATATTGCCACACTTATGGTTTTAATTGCCCTCCTGTAAGTTTTTCAGTTAGTTCCGGATTTGTTTCTGTGGGTGTTGAAGTAGATCCCTTAAATGAAAGACATTGGGTCGAGGAAGAGGAAGATTTCTTCTAAAAAGTCAAGACCACCCCAAAATCAAAATGGGGTGGCTTGCACGAGCCCTATAAGGGCTTATTATAAGCCAGCGCCTAAATGGCGCTGGCTTAAACTTCGTTCAAGCCATGTGCACTGATTACTTGGCAAGACCCTTAAAAGGGTTCTCAAGCTCTCTTTTCAAACTTTCCAACAGGAACCGGATTCTTTTCCCGTTCAGGTCAATGGAATAACCCCGGCACTTACGCAGGGGGGACACAATCAGCGGATTACTGTTTCCTTTCAATCGGCTCACGAAGTAACCACCATGTTCTTGAACACTCATCATTTTAACAGAAGGCAGAAGGGTGTTGCTTTGCTTAAGCCTTGAATCCCACCCGTACAGCGGGCGGTTTTTTGTTCTCCTGGCTAAAATCATGCCAGGAGAACTTACTCAAGTATAAACTCAACCACAACCTGCTGAAGCAGGTTGGTTGGTAATAGCTGCTAAAGCAGCTTAAAATTCCTCTAGCGTAAAGTTATCTGCTTTTTGGTTTTCCTCTATATCCTGATTCTTTATATACTCCATGATTATTTCGTCAGTGACATTTCCGCTGCTTGCTGCAAAGTATCCTCTTGCCCATAAGTGTTGTCCCCAGAATTGCTTGTTTAGTTCTTTGTATTCCATTAGCAATTTCCTTGAGCTATAACCTTTGATATACTGCACCAGCTTGCTCACAGACAGATGCGGGGGGACTGACACCAACAAGTGTACATGATCTTTTGATACATGACCGGCCAATATCTCAGCTTCGTTGTTTTTGGCCACGAGCCTTATAAGGTCCCTTACTCTTACCGCTATTTTCCCGCCCAACACCGGTTTCCGATATTTTGTTATCCACACCAAGTGTATCTTGATATCAAAGGTTACATGTGATGTCTTTCTGTAGTTCTGCATTTCATCACCTCTAGCTTAAGTATTCCTTTTGCTAGAAGCGATGATTCTACTACTGGGTTAACCTAAAGGCTTCGGCTGGAAGCCGAGGGATTTAACCCCATTATACAGACATTAAGTAAAATAGCACAAAGCAATACTTTGGGCTATTTTACTTTTCAATTAAATACTGGTTATCTTTATAATTGGACCAAGGATTTTAATATAGGTGCATAATGTCTACTTACTAGGACTTCGTCTTTTACTCCATTCAAAATTGCTAAATAAGACTTATCTCCCCAAGGCATTAATTTTTCAAGCTTGTTAATATTTATTATGTAACTTTTATGAACCCGTAAAAAACCAAAATCCGCTAATTTGCTTTCATAATAATTTAATGTTTTTCTTGTAACGTATTTATTTTTTATTGTATTAATGAATGTTTTTTGTACTCCTAAAGCTTTTTCTATATAAGTAATATTGCTAATATCGATGTGTGTTATTGTGCCCTTTGAATTTATAGCCAACTTTTTTACTGTGTTTAAACTTTTTTGTGGTAAATATTTTTTAATTCGCTCTAGGGTAAGGCCTAATCTTTCAGGACCAAAAGGCTTTAGCAAATAATCTACTGAACCGACTTCAAAAGCCTCAATAGCAAATTCATTATAGGCTGTCACAAAAACAATAATTGTGCTATCAACAATATTCTTAGCCAAGTTTATACCCGTAATATCTGGCATTGAGATATCAAGAAACACTACTTCAGGGTTGTGTTCTTTTATTAATTTATAAGCTTCTTTTCCATTACTTGCCTCACCTATAATATTGATATTCTTTTCATGGGTTAATAAATCTTTCAAGTAATTTAATTCGACAGGGTTATCTTCAGCTAGTACCACATTCATGAGAATCCTCCCTAATAAACTTCGACTATCTTTGTATATCTTCTTTATCCTTAGATTTTCACTTTGTGTTCGGACAGCCAAACGCTTGATATCTACATCAATGTGTAATTATGGATGGCGATGTGTAACTTTTACCAGGGCCGCGTGTATTTTGTATCTTATCCAGTGGGATTCCACATCGTCTCCTAGCAGCAAACCTCCCACATCCTCCTGGGCCTTAGCCCTAAATACCTTCGTCATGCCTATCCAAAATGGTCTTCGGATCCTTTCGGTCGTTCTTGGTGGGGCTGTTATCATCCAGTTCCTTGGTTCGTTTGACATGGAAAGAGTTGACTATTGCAAGTTTATGACCCTGGCATACAAGGTGGTCTCCCAATGCGAACCAGTAATGTTCAATGTGCTCAAAACCGGCGATGACTTCTGCTTTTCTTGCTGCTTGCAGATGTCCCGCATCCATCGGTCCAGGTGTTGAAATTTGATTACTGTGTTGTTTCTTGGGCCATTGGAAACACGGGTGAGAAGCTCCCATGTCAAGGGCAGCTGCTCTGATTTTTTAGAATGACCTAAACGATATAGCGAAAAACAAGTTTTCTTAAATAGTTGGAAATAGTACTGATTATTTAATTAATTCTTTCGGAATTTGAGGTTGATAATAACCCACCCAAGAAGTCGGGTAAATGCCTATAAATGCTATTAAACTGGCCAGTGAAACGATCATGCTTAATATAAGCTTCTTCACAGTTTTCACTCCTTTCGTTCTAATTATAAACTTTTATCAACCCATCTTAAAAAAGCATTCCCGAACTTTGTAAGAGTGAATACATGAAAAAGTATTGCGAATCCGGAAGCTAAAGCGATATTTTGTTCGGGTTTCCAATAATAAAACAATAAAATATAAATAATAACCATTAAGCAAGATATAGTTTTTAACAGTTTACGCCGATTCAAACTTATTATAGGTTTTTCCTTAACATCAACAGGAGCAAGTAATATAAATATTATCAATGCTAAAAACAAAGAAAAGTATAGAATCGGCTCAGAGGGTATGGTTCCTGCCATGTACTTCGAGATTACCGCAATCAAACTAAATATTAAAAACGTACTAATTAAGCATCTATAGTATGCAGAACAATGGTAACCACCAGAACAAATCTTTAATAATCCAGCGCTTAAATATGCAGCAGCAAATTGATTTAAAAAACCTGAGATAAGTGGAATTGTTATATAAATTATTAACTTAATAGAAGCACCTATAATTACTTCCAAACCATAAGAGATAATGGATTGTTTGCATCTATTAAGATTTAATTCGTTGCAAATATATTCAGAAAAAAGCAATGACCAAATATGAATCACAAAAACAACCTGCCTACCTTTTAGGTATAGTTATATTAAAAGATTTATTGTGTGTATCGTCATAGAAGACCTGTCCATTATACTTTTGTATTATATCCCTAACTAAAGGCAAACCATAGCCTCTATTAGCGCCTTTAGTTGAAAATCCCTTCTCAAAAATAAAATCTATCGTTTCTATGTTTATCCGGGGACCTGAATCTTTAATAACAAAACAATAATAGTTTTTAGTTTCAAAAATTTCAATTTCAATTTTTTTCTCTTCTTTTGTTATTTCTTTTAATACATCAATAGCATTATCTATTAGATTACCAAATATTGTTGTTATATCAGTTGAAGCCATATTTAAGTTTTCTACACTACTTTTAACATCTATCGTCAAAGTTATTCCATTTTCAAATGCTAAATTTTTTTTATTTTGCAGTAAAAACCTCAAATATATATTTTTTAGATTTAATAATTGACTATTAAATCTAAAATTTATACCTATATCGTTAAGGTATTCCTTGGCGGCCTCATGCTCTTTCCTGAAAACCAAACCGTAAACGACCTGTAAGTGGTTAATAAAATCATGTCTTTCACAACGCATCATACTGATCGTTTCATTTGTGAAATTTTTATATAAGCTAATCTGATTATTTAAAAAATCTCGGTTTAAAAACGCTTTAATTATAAATATGGCAATTATAAAATTCGATAATGCTATTATTGTCAGAAATAAATCCGGCAAATCAATTTGTTTATGATAAAAATTACTCACTCTAGCTGCTAGCAAAATTATAAAAGTTTGTGTTAGAAAAAAAGTAATAATCCTAAAAGCTGCTTTATTTTCGTTTAAATAATTCATCTCACTTATTCACCTTGTTTTTACTATGAGACTTTTAAGCTAATTTTCCTTTTATATATAAATAATGTTATAATAGACCATATTACAAGTTGTGGAAGAGGTAGTATAGTTCGTAAAATTGGGTTTCCCCATATCTTCTCTAAAGTTAATCCAAGTTTAGACTCTAAAAGATGAGTAACTGATATTTCAAGAGCTATTAGAGTACCTAAGCTTAGCATTGTTGCAACAAACGCCTGCCTCATGGTTAATTTAAATAAATATTTAAATAATATAAAGATAATTACAGCCCAAATTATTGTGTGGATGCCAAACATTATAGGCATCATCCTTACAATATAAGAAAAAAGAGCTGATATAATTGTTGCAAGGACTGTTTTCGGCACCCCAGGCTTTTTCCCAATTATCAAAAGACCGAAGGTAAAAATTAAACAGCTCTCTGGTAAGGAATAAAACAAGAAAGATAATATTGGCATACTATCCATATATTAACCCCTCTCCACAATATTTTTCGTTATATTTTATTAATATTCCTGCATGAAATTCTATCACGCCTGTTTATGGGGTTAAGATGCCCTAGTAAAAAAAACAGAATATCTTTACTAGATGTGAAGAAAATATGAAACCGATATGGAATAAGTTTTTTTTAGGAGTGGCAAGCACTGCCAACCTTGACGATTGTTCCTGGCCTCCAACGTCCTGGCCAATGCGTTCTTAGCCTCCTGGACCTTTTTAGCTGCCGTCAACTTCAATGGAGGCCTTTGGCATGATCTTTTATAGCGACTATGTTGGAAAAGATACTATGACGAATTCAGTATAGCAGTGATAGGGGAAGCCAGTATACCAGCAGGACTTACCGGGCAGTATTGACCGCCTATGGTGCAGCATAAGCAACACAGAAAATGTTTTGACAATGCCCGAACTGAGTTATTTTTCGCAACATTGAAGAAAGAACATATCTACAAGTTTAAAACAGAAAACATGCATATGGATACCGTCAAAAGCATGGTGTTCCGGTTTGTGGAAATTTATTACACCCGTAAAAGAATATACACTATCAACGGCGGCTATCCGCCTGTAGAGAAGCGTTCTCGCTATTACAGGAATCGGCTAGCCGAAGCAATATAAACCATAACAACTAAGGCCTTGCTCCTGAAAACCGTCGCAAGACCTCTTCCCATTATGTTTTCAACAATGTTCGTCAAGGGTAAGGTGGAGATTTTCCAGCACAAATCAACTGGAAAATCTCCACCTTACCCTTGACTTCACATAATTACGAGTTTAGGGACTGAACTGAATTTGATAATTCCAGAAACTGGTGTTTCAGATTGACATTTTATACGCCCTACGCCTTACATCCTACGACCAAACTACAGATACTAGTAAGGTAAGGCTTGAGGAAATACGCCATTACGATTCCTCAGGACATTTGATGTCCATCACCTCGCTGCCCGGCAGGGCGGACTGCAGGGGAATGAAGCTGTAACCGGCGGAGGTGGTAAAGTCCAGGTAAAGCACCTGCGGCGTCCTCACCAATTCTCTTTCCAGATTGGTCAGGCGCACCAGGGCGCCGGGGTTTAAGAAAAACTTACCGTCCACAACCTCATGGTAGCCCAGGTGGGCATGAGCGCCCAAGGTAAAGTCCGCCTCAGTAGCGGCAACTTCGGAAATCAGCGTACAGGCGACCTTGTTAGAGAAGGCTTTGGGCAGCAACATTCCGTGTACTACATGTATGGCCAGGTCGCAACCCTTTTTCTTGACCATGTAGTCTTCACTGTTTTTGTGCCGGTCCATACCTCCGTAAAAATGTTGTCCACTCAGCTGGACGACGCAGTTGCCCTTGTCCAGGTAGATTCTTTCGCGGGGTTGGAGAAGTGTAATATTTCTATTTCTGGCCAGGGAGCCCAGTGCGGCTTTTTGCAGGCTGTCCAACTGCTGGTTAACCAGATCATGGTTTCCGGCTACACAGTACAGCGGGCAATCCAGTTCTTTCAAGAACCATTTCAAAAGGTCCCAGGAGCTCTGATCGGGGTGGGGGTGGTCAAAAATATCACCCCCATGGATGACAAAATCAACTTGTAAGTCCCGGCAAAGGCCGGCAACCTCCAAGAGTTTACGGTAAATCGTTTCAAGGAAATTGTCCTTGCGGTTCTCGGGAGTAGTGCTTTTGATGTGAGTGTCGGCGAGATAAATCAGTCGCATCGGTTATCCCCCTATCCACCCTTTTTAGCTAAAAGAAATCGCGGCCTGTATCTGCACGTTTTTCATCGTCCAGCCCCACGGTAGCAAAAAGTTCCTTGAGCTTTTCAAAATCCCCTATACTCATCAGTTCAGTATGAGAATAAAAAATTCTTCCGGCATTGTTGGTTGCTCCCCAGGTAACCTTGACGATACTCTGGTTGACACCTTTCTTTATCTCTGTTTTAACGAAAAGTTTGATGGTCATGTGGGTTTACACCCCGCTACAGCTTTTTCTGATTATTATTATATCAAAGACCGGGAATCAAAGTTTAACTTTTTGACTTATTTGCCGCCCGTTTCATAAAGCTGTCCGCCTTAATGATAAAACGCTCATGCACCCCGGTGGCAACTACTTCAACCTCGTCACGCGCTTCCACTTCAAATACCAGACGCCGGCCGTCCAATTCTGTCAGCCGGGAAACTGCAACGACATTGAGGCCAACCGGAGTAGCGGCCAGGTGCTTTATGTTTACCATCGTCCCCACGGTTGTATTTCCAGCTTCCAGGAATGGAGCTACCGAGTTTTGAGCCGCATTTTCCAACAGGGCGATGAGGGCTGGAGTGGCCAGGACACTCACCGTACCGCTCCCGTACGCTATGGCGGTGTCGCTTTCATCCACTGTCAGCCTTGCTTCGCCCTGAATCCCGACGTTTAATTGACGGTCCATCAAAATACACCTCCAAAATCTATTTATAGTAACGAATTCCAGCCCATAGCCTAAATACCTTCCGGACGCTCAAAAATTACCGGTAATTCTGGAAAAGAAAACCTTAGGCGCCGCATGTAATATTGTGGTCCCTCAGGCATATTCTATCATTAAACAGGGTTAGCAGGTATTACCATGATCATTCATCCTTTAGCTTTAGGGACTGCTGCAGGTTTTCTCCTCTCGCTACCCCCGGACAGCGGCGCCATGGAAGCCGTCAACCGTGGCTTGCAGCGGGGTTTTTTGTCCTCTTTCCTGGTCGGTCTGGGTAATATTACCGGGGACACTCTCTGTTACGGCGCATTGTTATTTGGATTTACCCTCTATTTTGACAGGTTCACTTTCCTGAGGTTTTACGTCATCCTGGCCTGTTTTTTCTTTCTCTTCCTGGTCGGGCTTTATTACCTCCTGGGTAGCAGGAGCCCTGCCGGCAAGTGGCTTAAGGGGCGGGTAAAGTACGTGGCAATTTGGTTTAATAATCCCTACCTCTTTGGCCTGGCCTCCTCTCTTTTTACCCCGTCCACACTGATCCTGACCGCCCCCTTCCTGGGTATGCTGGTAGGAAGCGGGACGCTTCAGGAAGTGGCGCTGCTCCTGTCCGGCTTTACTCTTGGGGGCGCGGTATGGTCCGCCCTGCTGGCCCTGATGTCGGCAGTTATTGGGCACAGGCTGGGAAACAGCATTAAAGATTTGGTCCGGAAAGCAGCCGGTCTTTGCTATCTTCTAACCGGACTGGTCGGGGTATACTTTGCCATGATGGAGATGATCCGGGCTTGAGTGAAGACATTTGGGGCTTCAGCACTCCCGAGCTGATATTAATCACTTTGCTTTTTTTAGGCCTCTTCGGACGTTCCAACCTGGTGGTTACATCAGCCTGTATCCTCCTTTGCATCAGGTATTTCAACCTGGATTCGGTCCTGCTGCCGGTTTTGGAACAACGGGGCCTGGAGATTGGACTGGTGCTGTTGATGCTCCATATCCTTTCCCCTGTAGCTACAGATAATCTGACCAAGGACGACCTGTACTCGTTAGTATCTTTTAAAGGTTTTTTAGCCCTGGTGGCGGGAGCGCTGGCTACCAAGCTGAATGGCGACGGGCTAAATCTTATGAATGCCAACCCCGAAATTATATTTGGGATGACGGTCGGCACCGTGCTGGGCATACTGTTGCTCAGGGGTACTCCCTGTGGTCCGGTTATGGCTGCCGCGGTCACTGCTGTCTTTCTACAGATTACCAACCTGCTCAGATAACAAAGACATGTTATCAAATATAAAGGACCCGCCAGCCGGTCAAGACCGGTAACGGGTCGTTAATACGAAACATAAAAATGAGAGTCTGACAGCGCCTCATTTAGCGGTCATGCTTTTTGTTGTCGGGTTTATCAGAGTTGCCGCCTTTGTCTGAGTTGCCGCCTTTGTCTGAGTTACCACCTTTGTCAGAGCTGCCCCCTTTGTCAGAGTTGCCGCCTTTGTCAGAGTTGCCGCCTTTGTCAGAGTTGCCGGCGGATTTGTCTTTATCCCGGCCGCTGTTCCCAGCGCCCTCATGTTTACCTTCGCCGTTGCCTGTGGCTCCCTTGCCGTTTGCATCTTTCATACCAGCCTTACTTCCGGTTTGTTTTTCCTCCGATATTTGAACCTTTCCCACCGGCTCTCCTTGACCTCCGGCTGATTTCTGACGTTCAAAATATATGCCACGATTTCTAGTGATATTCTCCTGACCTTGCTTGCTGTCATTATCCCGGCGCTCATCATCCTTACCGGCAACCAGGTCTATCAGGTTCATCTTCTTTTCCTTTTCCAGTTTCCCCAGGCTCATCGAGGTAATGTCGCTTATGCTGATCTGCAACCCTTTTTTATCTGATTTATTAAGCAGCAGATACCTGCCGGTGGAGATGCCGGAGTCGACAGCTTCCTGGCGCAGTTCCGGCTCGACCGGCTCTATAATCACATCTGATTCCAGACCGCTCGACTCCACCGGGCTCTTGATTGCTTCGTAAACCGAGTTCAGGTCAACCAGGGGCTCGGCGCCGGAGGCAACGGTAAGGGTCGCCAGGATTACGTTATCGCCCGATTTTTCAATATAATTATCCGCAACTGCCTGCGCTACAATCAATCTAACTGCTTCACGCAAGTCCTGGCCCTTCACCTTGACCTCAGACAGGATTTTCTCCCCTTCATCATCCATGGCGCGGGCTGAGATGACCTTTCCCGCGGTGGAGACAGCCAGTTCTATACTGGGGTTGATGTCAATGGTCAGGTAGGCTGCAGCGGGAGGCGCCTCACCAAAGTACAGCAAGCCGGCCATTAAAATAATGAACAGTGAGGCAGCAGCCATTAACTGTTTCGGATAAGGCAATTTTCTCCTGTTTTCCAGTTGAATCTCCTGGCCGAGGCGGGGTACGGCTCCTCCAGGCAGGAGAACCTCCCGGTATTCTCCATCCGCAGTCAACACTATGCAGGTTTTGCGTTTTATTTTAACAACCATCCCGTGAGCATTCATTTGTATCCCCCTTAAACCCGGAAGGCATCCTCAAATATGAACTTAGATATAAAAATTCTTCCCGCATGCTGATTAAAAGAGCCATTGCGATGATATATTTTCTTCCCCGCTCCAAATTTTTGCGACGAATACCGGTGCTTTTCTCAAGTTCCATCAGGGGAAGCTTTTTTTTCTGCCTCAGCTCTTCGAAAAGCGGGCCTTCCTCCGCTAGCGACCATGCCGCACGCATCAGAGTCTGGCGGGTGTCGCGGTGACGCGGTGAGCATTTTACCAGGTCCTCAAAGGTTACCCCATACGATGTTAATAACCTGCCAAACTCTTTTATCTCTTCTTCCCTTTCCTCGGCAGCTTTTTCTTCCCAGTAAACTTCCCAGGATTTGGCGTATTCCAGGCTGCCGGAAACATATCCGTTTGGGGGTAGAAGTACACTTGATTGGGCGATCCTGCTTTCCTTCCGGTAATGGTCGGTGAGCCGGCTTCCCATTACCATCCTGGCGTAAGCTAAAAAAGGCACACCGGATTCCACCCGGTAGCGGTCGATGGCCTCGTTAAAGGCAATCAAGGCCACTGCCAGCTCGTCGTCCCGACCCCACTCCAATGCGCGCCTGGAAATACGGCACGCTGTTTTAAACACAAATGGCTTGCATTGTTCTAGAAAATCTTCCCGGGCAAGATTTTCACCATCTTTGATCTGTATGATAGTATTTTCCAGATCCTGTACAGGAAACAAATATTCACACCCCTTTATCTACCGGTGCTCACCTCTTTCCGATGGATTAAGTAGGCGTAGGGAGTATGTTCCCTTTGCTCTTATATACGTCGGATAAGATAAATTTAAGGGGGAAGTAATGCTAACAAGAAAACTGTCTCACCTCACTTTTATTCGTCCTAAAACCCGGAAATTCCTCCCACAGTCTTCCGGCGCTAAACTGCTTGCCACAGGATTTCACTATTCCAAAACATACTACCACATCACTTTGTACCAAAATATCCAGCAATACATTAATGATCTTATGATCAGTTCACCTTATAATAACATATGGAGGTGTTGTTTGATGTTAATAAAACTACTTAAAGGTTTCTTTAATATCTTCTTTGACGGGACGGAAGCGGTAAAACTAAACCTGATTCCTGTATTGACAAAAGATGAAATACGCCGCGTCGAAAACTAAGAAACCGCGTCTGCTTAAGACGCGGTTTCGCTATTCATCCGGAAAAATCAAGGCAATTGATTTTTACCCTTTTGCCGGCGCTGCGCTTGCCTTCTGGCAGCCCTGTTTTCATTGTCCTGAACCGCCCCGGTATTAGCTTTGGCCATTTTTTTTAAATGCAGGTATTTATAGTAAACATAGAAAAACATCGCGTAAACCGGTACAGCCAGCATGATTTTATACTTGTCCGGGATCCAAGGCGCCGAAATAATAGCCACACCGAGTACTGTAACTGCTATTGACAGCCATCCCCACTTGGCTGCTTCAGATTTACCTGTTGCCGCCACTCTAAATCACCTGCAATCCACCCTAAAAATACACAGGCCTTGCCTCAAAATGTCGCTACGAATTAATTCGCACATTGACCCCATAGAAAAAAAGTAAGGGTTGGGTCTAGGACATAAACAGCCCCATGGCCAGCAGGAAAGGTGTGGCAAGAGTATACGCCACGTTACGGCCGAGAAGAGGTATCAATACCGTTAGTTGTTCATTGTTTCTCAGTACACCCTGAATTGTTTTAAGCGCCAACGGAAATGTCAAAAGAGCCAAAAGGACCAACACCGGCAATAACTTCAGGGCTACCGCCACAACAATACTGGCGTAAGTTAACATAGCTATAGCAGCGTAAACCAGAGCGCACTTGTTTTGTCCGCATAAAACGAGCAGGTGGCGGCGGCCGGCGATACGGTCCGCCTCAATGTCTGGAAATTGATTAAGGAGCAGCAGGTTGCTGACCAAAAACCCCGGTATCAGTGAAGCAACTGCGGCATTCAGGTCATAAGAACCCTGCAGAACAAAATAAGTGCCCAATACCATACACGGTCCAAACCCCAGTCCCGGCGCCAGCAGGCACAGAATAGGGGAGCGAGTGATATACTTTGTATACAAAACTATCAGCAATACTCCGGGCAGACCCACCCATAAAAGTCCCGGTCCATGCACAACCAGGAAGAAAACGCCGACAACCAATGTCACGCCCAGGCACGCAGCACCGAGGACAAGCGCTGCTGTAGCAGAAAGGCGACCGGCCGGCAGAAGCCCGCTTCCCCCGCTGAAAGGGGTGGTGGTGGTGTGCAGGTCAAGCCCGCTAATATAGTCATGATAGTCATTTAAGGCGTTGACAGCGGCATGCGCCGCTATCCCTCCGACGAGAGCGACAGCCAGGTACAGGAGGTTGATAGCGCCATTTTTCCAGTAGACGGATGCCGCTCCCACCAGGCAGCATACCGGGGTTAGAATTAGAAACTGGGGACGTGTTTCCTGCACATAATCGGTCAAAGCACCCCGCATACATATACTCCTTCCTCAATTAATGGTAACTGTTACAAAATGACTATTCAATGCCACAAGGCTTTTTACCTGCCAAAAGAAAACAAAAAATTCATTCATTTCAAGCTAAAGCGTCCGACTAAGACGGTCCTTCCTTTGACAACCACTTAATGACAGGTTTACCCTAATGAACCTATGGAGGAAGAATATTCATATGACATGACCGATCCATGGCCTAATCGCCGGCGTTGCGTACCATTTTTACAAATAAGTCGACAATCTGCGGGTCAAATTGAGTGCCGCTTAATTTTACAAGTTCAGCTAAAGCCTCTTCTGAACCAATGGATTTTTTGTATGGACGGTTATTGGTCATGGCGTCATAAGCGTCAACAACCGCCATAATACGTGCTATAAGTGGTACTTCCTCTCCTTTTCGTCCCTGGGGATAGCCCATTCCGTTAAAATACTCGTGATGGGAGAGAATTGCTTCTGCTAATTTGGGCTCGTTAATGGCCTGGGCCATTCTGTAACCCACATCGCAGTGTTTTTTCATCATTTCCCATTCTTCCTCCGTTAACGATAAGGGCTTTTCCAGTATTTCCAACGGGATGACACCCTTACCGATATCATGCAAGAAGGCCATCTGGTGTAAGTCCCTTTTATCATCCGGAGACAGGTTAAGCTGCTCAGCCAGCTTATCAACCATGCTCGCTATTCTTTGACAATGCTCCTCATTTTCATGTTCTATCCGCCACAATTTTTTTTCCAGGGCACGTATAATCCGGCGGCGATTATTTTCTCTCTCAGTCAGTTTATCCTGATACATCTTACTTTCCGCCTGGCGGAACCACTCCAGCATATCGTCCTTGAAGCTATGTAAAGTAGCTGTTCCCAATGCTACACTGAGCTCAATCGGATCAGCTTCGGCTTTCTGACAGGTAAGCCTGATTGTTTGACAAACGGACTCACAGCTTTCTCTATTTGTTGCAGGCAGAATTATAATAAACTCATCCCCACCCCAGCGAGCGACAACATCGCTCTGCCGGCAGCATTCCTGAAAAACCGCGGCGATGTTTTTCAGCAGTTTGTCGCCGGTTACATGCCCAAAAACATCATTGGTCAACTTCAATCCATTTAAATCAGCCATAATCAAACTCAAAGGCAATTGCTGTTCATCATGAAGTTCATACAAGAAATTGTCAACATAGGCACGGTTAAAGAGACCGGTCAGCTTGTCATGGTAGCTAAGATAATTTATTTTTTCTTCCGCAGCATGCTTATCAGTTACATCGGAAAGGATCAGCATTACAGCTTCCTTCTCGCTTTCTTGCTCAAAATGTTTGATAAGCTTGTATTCTATAGCGATATATCTATTATTAATACGGATCTTTTTTTTCAAGCGCTTCAAATAACTGATTTTTGTTGTTTCATCTGCAGCTTGAAAAACACCGTTAAAGACATTTGCAAAAAGAATATTCTGCTCTTCATCATCAGGGGCTCTCAATAAATCAAGAATATTGGCATTTTCAATATTTGCGTTAAATATTCTCCGGCATTCAGCGCTGTATTCCCGATCTATCCGCAGATCCTGCCCAAAAGTCAAAAATCCCTGACCAGCATTATCAAGAAGGTCTTTGAGCGCGCTTTCGACCTGCTTAAGGCCCCACTGTTGCCTGTCGCTAATACTTATCACCTTGTCACTGAGCTTCAGCAGCTTTTTATAGTTTAGCGCCAGTTGCCTGTAGTGAGGCAGGAGAGAATTGTCTTTATATTCCCCTGATGAAATATTTTGCAGGGCATCATTCAAAACGTTCTTTTCAGCCTCAAACAAATCACGATATTTTTGATTCTTCCCCATGTTATCAATATCCTTAAACGAGAATAATTTCGAACGGGAATTCAACATCCTCCTTGAACTCCTCAGCACACTCAAGCAGGCTTTCGTTATCAGGATCACAGTACCACTTGATCATGACTTGCTTCCCACGGCTGAATGCCTCTTGCAATTTATCGATGAAATCCATCATGCATTTGGAACTGCTGGTATTTATATAAATCAAGTTAAACTCAAAGATAGCTTTTCCCTCATCAAGCTCTTCCAGGTATTCATCCACCCAGGCGAAAACCGGAGCATAAAAGCCAACCGAATTTTCCGGGTATGATTGCCCCTTGATCGTCAGGGTATTCCCGGCAAACTTTATCTCCGGCGTCGACTTGGTTGCCTCAATATTTATTCCGACCAAGTTATCACCCCTCCTAATTTTTTGTCCCTTCACATATTGTTAAATATACACATTAATGGTTATATAGTCATATCGCTCATTTTTGGATACTATCGAACACTCAATGGGCGCGGATGCTTTTCTGGCAACCTCCAGGAGCCCCAGGCCGGCGCCGCCGGGTTCCTCATCAACAACAATTCTTGATTTTTTCAGCTGGCTTTTATAGGCTGCTTTCAATTGCCCTTTATCCATGCCATTTAGTTCCTCAATTCTGTCAGCAAGCGCTCTGGCATCTTCCTTTTTACTCATATTACCGGAAGCTACAAAGTAACGGTCACCGGCTTTCCCAATAGTCACCATGCCCGAGTTAAGAAAACCCGGCAGTTCATTTTCAAAACGCTTACTGCCCAGATAATTCCTGATGTTTTGGGTCTGCTCAATAAAAACCGAGAAAACATTCAAGGTATTGCTCTTTATGTTATCATCCGACATAATGTGTTTTTGAATTGCTTCACCTAGAACTTCAATGATTTCCTGTGAGAATGGACCTGAAAAAGTCAACAAAATACCATGTTCAACAAGTTTGCTTTTTAAATCGGTCAGGCTTTCTTTCAACACCATGGCCATCTCCTTTCCATTTCTATAGTCATCCGGCCCTTAAATCTTGAACCCGAGCACGGTAATGTCGTCTCTTTGGTTTTCCTCTCCCATGAACTCATCCAACACCTCGTTTAATATTCTTTTCTGTTCAGACAAGGGTTTTGCTTGATTTTGCATAATAATTTCCTTGAAGCGTTTGGAACCAAAGCCGAGTTCGCTTTCCCCGCCGTTTTGGTCAAATAGCCCGTCAGTGGTCAGATAGCAGGCAGTTACTGCTGCCAGGCTTATCTCTGTGCTGGTAAACTGATAATCAATTTTCGATTCCTTGTAGCCCACACTTTGCCGGTCACCCTTGATTTCAAATACTTCATGGTCCCGGCAATAGAAGAGCGTAAGCCTGGCGCCCGAGTAAATCAGTTTGTTTTCGTCCGGTTTAATCAGGCAAAGTCCGATATCCAGGCCGTCGTTTGTTAGGGCGCCCGGATTATCCTGTCGCAGGGTTTCTCTCAGGAGCTTATTGAGTCTCTGCAAAATATACGCCGGGTCAAAGCCTTCAGCATCATCAGTTATCCTATCCAATATAGCGCTGGCCGTCATCGTCATCAAAGCCCCTGGAACCCCGTGGCCGGTGCAGTCAGCTACGGCAAGATACAGGTTTGAGCCGTTTCTCTTGCACCAGTAGAAATCTCCACCCACAATGTCTCTTGGTCTCCAAATGATGAAATAGTCTTTGGCAGCTGTGCCCAAGGTTTCCTCCAGGTCGGGTAGAATTGAGGATTGTATCCTCTGCGCGTAGTCGATGCTTTGCATGATCCGCACATTTTTTTCGTGCAGTTCTCTGGTCCGTTCCTCGACCCGCTGCTGCAAGGTCCGGTTATATTCTTGAATAGTATCCGCCATCATATTAAAACTCCGGCTAAGCTCACCTACTTCATCACTGGTCAAAACCGGAGAACGGCTGCTAAAATCCTTCTGCGAATATCTGTTCACAGCTTCTTTAAGCTTTACTATAGGTTTTAGTAAGGTATTGATGAAAAACAGAATAACCAGGACCCCAATACCAAGAGAAACAGCCAGGGCGGTTGCAAAGCCCAGCCACAGCTTGTCTATGGCTTTTAGATATTGGGATTTTGGTATGGCAACGCCAAAGGTCCAGTTGGTAGACTCAATGGGACTTAAAACAAAAAACCTGTTAATCCCGTCATAATCCACCAGTTCCACTATGCCATAATTCTGGGTTCTAATTTGTTCAACGAGCGGTAGATACAGCCCGCCCATAACGCTGTCAGCTTTCTCCAGGACATCGGGCTTAGGTTGAATACTATTTTCCGGATGCACCAGAAAGTTCTGCTGGTCATCCAACAAAAACGCATAGTCGGCCTCCTCTGTTTTTGACTCTTCGGCAAGCTGCATCAGATCAGTCACCAGTATATCCGCGGCCGCTATTCCAATAAGCTTTCCATCTTGCTTAACCGGTCTGGATATGGTAAATATCATCTTCTTGGTGCTGGCGTCAAGGTATGGCGTAGTATAAACCAATCCATCATTTTGCAACGCGCCTTGATACCATTTTCTTGTAGTGCAATCAAACTCCGCTGGGGGAAGCCAGCCGGAACCATCGATAAATGGCCGGTCTCTGGTAGGAAAACCCATATAATAATCAATAACATATGTCTCTTGTCGCTTCAATTTGCTGGACAAGTAATAAAGCAAATACGCGTCGCTAAAATCACCGTTGATCTCAAGATCCTCGCCGATGCTGTTCACAATACTGCCCTGCTCAACAAACCAGCTGTTGAACTGGTTAGCATACTTCATCACCGATTCAAGAGCTTTTTGATTGACTTCATTTTTTACTATTTTATACGAGACAAGATAGCTTACCAGGGACACGATAAACAGGCAGGTAAGACAAATTAAGCAGGTAACAAATATAAATTTTGGCCTCAAACTATTAAAATGCAATAATCACACCTCTTAATTAGCCGTCCGGCAAAAATTCCATCAGGATTGGTTTCTCTCCTCCGGTCGACTTCAGATGAAGGCTATAATGCAATAATTTCCATATTCCAAATTTTAATAAATTATTCTCTATTTTATCTTAATTTTCCTTCCATCTGAAGTAAAACAATCACAGAAATGATATTATTTTAAAATTAATGGAATTATAAAGGGTATTGGATAGTATAATAAATATCAGAAAATCCAAAGCAGAACAAATAACTAATTATGCGTTACAGAAAACATTTGAAGGCGCCTTGTATATAAATAAAAATTCGTGAACTAGAGGGCATAAATAAAAACTCACCCTTTAAAATGTTGAGGGTGAGTTTATTTATACATTGCAAGGTGAGTGTCTATGATTTTTACTGCAAAACTTACGATGATGTTTCCATCTCCGCTGCAACCCTGGCAGCATACATGCCGATCATTTTTTTCGCAATTGTTTCATCAAGCACCCCGTTTATGGAAAGAAAGCTGTCAAAGCCGGAAATGGATATTACCTCCTGCACAAGTCCGTTAAGATTGCATAAAGCCATGTAACCACCGCAGGCACGCAGTTTCTTTACAATAACCAGAATACTTCTCTGTCCCGCGCTGCTAATATACTCCAGCTTGGCAAAGTCAAAAACGAATTTTTTATTTCCCTCGTCAATCCATACCGCACATTGTTTGTCATAATCCGGCGCGGTGACAGTATCCAGACGCCGAACTATATTGACTACTTTAAAAACCGCGGTCGTTAACTGCAGAGATCCCCCTTTTGTCTCATTGACTCACAAATATGTATAAAATCATAATTTCCATTAATAAGCTTTATTTCCTGCAGATACTTTAATAGATTAACAAATGGGACTATTTTCCTGGACAGATTTTTAATTTACTATTATTGTATTTCTAAAATGATCTTTACTAGCGAAATTTGAAGCTTTATTGGTTTTTTATCTTAAAAAAAGAAACGCCCTATTCCGTTTGGATTAGAGTCAGTTGTAAGATAAGTAAGCTATTTATAAAACTAAAAACCAGGCCTTTCATCTGCACTTAGATATAGTTCATTTTGAGGAGACGATTGTCATGAGGATTTCCACAAAATTCATAGAAACAGGGATGAGGCTGACCCGCCCGATATACGGCCGTAACGGAGAGACACTCTTAAACAGAGGAACAACCCTGACAACACAATATATCATGTCTCTGCGGCGTCACGGGATATTAACGGTTAATATAGATAGCGGGTTCGAGGAGGATTTTAGTGATGCGCTGGAAGACATAGTGCGTTGCAGTGTCATGAAAAAGGTGCAGCATGAGATAATGGTGAACAGAAACCGGATTAGTATTAAGAACATCACGAATCAAGTGGAAATGCTGATTGATGAAATTATCAGTGGTAAAAAAATCATTGGAAATCTTACAGAAATTTGCTCTGCAGATATGTATACATACGCTCACTCAGTTGACGTATGTACACTTTCTTTAATGTTAGGCATCAGGTTGAACTACAAAAAGGATAAACTCCTCCAGTTGGGGACAGGGTGTTTGCTGCATGACCTGGGAAAAACCAAAGTATTACCGGAAATACTGAATAAACCGGGGGTATTAGACTCTGCAGAATTCAGTGAGATAAAAAAGCATCCTTTATACGGGTACAAAATGCTTTTAGACAACAATGAAGATATTGACCCCGAAAGCGCCAACATAGTCTTGGACCATCATGAGAAATATGACGGCTCAGGTTATCCACGCGGTCTTAAGGGACAGGAAATCGCTGAAATGTCTGTTATCTGCGCAGTTGCAGATGTTTATAACGCCATCACTACTGACCGTATATACAGGAGAGCCATGCCGCCGCACGAGGTCTACGAAATGATCATGGCTTCCGGCAACATGATGTTTGAGCAAAGGGTAGTGGAAGCTTTTCTGAAATGCATTGTGCCATACAACATTGGTTCAATAGTAAGGTTGAGTAATGGCTTTGTTGGTAGAGTCTGCAGGTTAAATCCAAGCTTACCGCTCAGGCCAATTATTAGGTTATTAGATTCAAGGGAAGAAATTAATCTGGTGCAAGAAAAAAGCATTGTTATTAACGGCCTATTACAACATGAAGACATTATTAAAGAGGAAATTGACAGGGCCTTAGAGAAAGTGGGAAGTTTTAAATTCAGGCAGGATTTTACAGCAATCTAGGTGATCGAGAAAATCACTTGTTTCCAAATTCCATCTCGATTTCTTTCACCACACAATATTTGTAACAATGTTACAGAAGGATTTTTATTGGCAGTATATACTAATGTAAAATAAAAACAGGAAGGGTGGTAAAATGTCTGTCATTAACTGCCATAACAACTATGAAGTAGCAAATTCAGGCATACAGGTACTAAGTGATTCAAAAATGATCAAGGTCGAAATTTCTAAAGACGCCAGGGGCTATATTTTTAACAGAGATGGAGCCATTACTGTGGAACTACGAACGGGTTTTGGCTGAGCTGGTTGCATCAATGAGCCTGTCGTGTTTACAGGCAAGCCACGTGTTCCTGAAAATTATAATGAAGTTATTGCCCACGGTATTAAGGTTTACTGCTTAACCTTGGGGATGGCAGAAAACAAGTCGCCAACAGAGCCATAACATGTTTCCGTTAAAGTTAATTTCGAGGAGAAATAAAGATTGATTACAATTAAAACAGCGCAACAAATTGCACGGATGGCTGAAGCTGGTAAAATATTAGCTGCCTGCCACCGGGAACTCCGCGAGATCATTCGTCCGGGTATAACAACTTTGCAAATCGATCACTTCGCAGAGCACTTCATTCAATCCCACGGGGCCAAAGCCGAACAAAAGGGTTACCAGGGCTATCCTTTTGCAACGTGTGCTTCAGTCAATGATGAAATCTGCCACGGATTCCCGACTCAAACCCCTCTCCGGGAAGGCGATATCGTCACCATTGATATGGTTGTCAATCTCAATGGATGGCTAGCTGATTCCGCTTGGTCTTACCCGGTGGGTCAAATATCTGAACAAGCTGAACAACTCCTCAAAGTGACTAAAGAGTGCCTTTACATCGGTATTAACAAAGCTGTTCTCGGCAATCGACTTGGTGATATTTCACATGCGATTCAAATTCATGCTGAATCCCATGGGTTTTCCGTAGTGCGTGATTTTACTGGACATGGTATAGGTCATAACATGCATGAAGCTCCGCAAGTTCTCCACTATGGTCACCCCAACAAGGGTGTTAGGCTCTTTGAAGGGATGGTTTTTACCATCGAACCGATGATCAATATGGGTTCCTACGACCTGACAATTGACCAGAACGAATGGACTGCCAGGACGGCGGACGGCAGCCTGTCGGCTCAGTATGAGCATACCATTGCTATCACCAAGAACGGTCCGCTGGTTTTAACTGAACAGGACTGATACAGGTTTGCTAAATGGGAAAGGACGTGTTAATCCGTGGACTAATACCCTTTCTCACCCGAACGGGTTGCGTTTGCAAACAATGCTGCACATAATTACGTGTTGCCGCAGTAGCACATACAGACAAGGTAGTATTTTCCTTTGCTACCATTATATATCCATTATATACAGCAATTTCTGGTCAGGTAATCACGTCAGCTTTTGGACTTTTTAGCTTGGTTGCAACACCTCTCAGCCTTTGAACGGGTACCTTGGAAAGGGTAACCAGACTGACGCTCCAGTAAAGTAAAAACGAAGATTTTAAGTTATAGCGGCACCTCTCATTAAAGAAAAACGCTGCCTTTATAAATGTTGTCCGCTAACATTGTAAACAGCTTCTCAAATACCACCACAGAAGAAACCTCCCCACCTTTTCAAATTCAGGCAGGATTTTACAGCAACCTGGTAGAAATATGTCTAAGTTATTTTTCTTTCGCGGAGGCAAGTATGATTGCCATTGTGAAAAGCACCGCTTTGAGCGGTCTGGATGGTCAAATCGTGGAGGTTGAGGTAGATGTGTCAAGCGGTTTGCCCAGCTTCGAAATCGTCGGCCTATATTCCTGACACTAAAAAACCCAGAGAATTATACCTTTCATGCACCGGGCCGGTCAAAAACGCATGGGCCGCGTATGGGCAAACGCACGAGTAAGGTTCGGCAGCGCACGGATCAGCGCGCCGGAGTCCCGTATGTGTTGGGGTATCCTTGGGGGCACTGCCAGCGTAAGGTCCGGCGCATTAAAAAATATCTGGGGAAGTTGGCGGGTGCCGCAAAATTTATAGCCATGGGATCTTGTCCATATAGTCACCTCTTAAAATAGGCAGGAGATTAGACTTCAGAGGTTCTGGCACATCCCTTAGCTTAAGGTTGTCGATATCCAGAATGTCCAATGTGTCTAATTTAAGCTTATCAGCTAGTTCCTTAGCGGTTAGGTTCTGATTCTTTCGCAGTTCCTTAATGGTTTTTTTCATGATTTTAGAACCGAATAGCAAGGTGATCCCTCCTGTTAAGGGTTTTCGACACGGGTTAAGGAAATACCTTGGCTTCCTCAAAACATATATAAGCGCACCGTGCCCTCAATAAGCGACCGCGATATGCAGCTGCTTGTCAACTACGACTGGCCGGGCAACATCCGTGAGCTGCAAAACATCATCGAGCGCGCCGTAATCCTTAGCAAAAACGACATGATAGAGATCGCGCCGCTGCTCTTTCCCTCCAAAGACAACAAAACGACCCCTTCCAGAGAGGAAAGGGTCGTGGGACTGGCTGAATGTATAAGCAACAATATACTGTCGCGCTAAAAAAGACGAACGGGCGAATAAACGGGCCTAACGGCGCCGCCGAGTTGCTCGGGATCAACCCCAGCACATTACGGAACAAGATGAAAAAGCTCGGGATAAAGTAGATTTCTTATATATATGCCACATCTTCATAATCCTTAGTTTTATCAAATACAGCTTTAACAAAGGAGCAGTGGGGAATTATTTTTTTGTTTTCTTCTCTTGCTAAATCAACCACTCTTTGTATTAATAGTTTGCCAACATTTTGTCCTCTTAGCTCATCTGATACAAAAGTGCTGTCAACGACAATGATGTCTGACCCTTTATAAGAGAATTTTATTATTGCTAATGGCTCTTCTTCCTTATCTCCTACATAAAAATTATTACTACCTTTTTTTATATTTACCAAAATGAGACCCCCTTGCAGAGAATCGAAAGCTTTTTGTCTTCAATTTCTTGCTAAATATTTTGGCCAATTTTTTACTTGCTAGATACATTTCGCTTTGTTCTTACACTGCAAAATTGCGCTCTTATGGCATATTTGCATGGATTGCTATAGCAAGATAAACAGGGAGCTCCAGGCAATCAGGTTTTCTATTACCCATTTAAAAACCGGTACATTTCCTCCACCGAAGTAAAACCCAATTCTTTTGTGGCAATCTTCTGCACCAAACTGCTACCCACATTCCCTTTATGCTTTGCATGGATTATACAAGTACGTTTTATTCCATCGGGACCGAGGCCTTTCCAAACAGCGGTCTTGCCCTGCCTTTGCATCCCCAACTTCCGACATATCTTTTCAATGTCATCCCACTTGAACGTATATCCCATTATACTAACAGTACCTTATCCAAATCCAGGACACGGTAAATTCTCTCCCTGTCCCCTTCACACCGGAGAACACGCCTCAAGTACCAATAGTGCTCCCGGCGGCCACCGGATGAACTTAAATAAAACGGCAAGTCATCAAAATAAACTCCTGAGTAGTCGATAATATTGTCAATGAAGTCTTCCACAGCTTCCGCTTTTGTAGGACCCACACCATATACTCCGGTTTCCCGGTTGTATAGGGTATAATTCTCGCTTTCTTTCCCAGGCTCGTCAAGCCATTCGTATGAAAAAGTCTTGGCCTCGCATAGCTCGTCAAGCAGCACAGTTGAAATAAGGGATACAGGCTGATCGTCCTTTCTTTTGGCATCTGCCAATAAGAATTCTTTTCCTATAGCTGCTTCCCGCCTTAATGCGGTTAATTTGTTTTTTGCCTCATGAACAGAAACGCTTGGCATAAGAGGGTCGCTCCTTCGCATAGTACTTTCCTCCATTATAAAAGAATATAGCCATAATAGCTATATTCTAAGAAGGAAAAATATTTAAATATTTAATAAATAAGAACTAATCTAATCAAGTACTGCTTGGAAAATTATCAATAAAACTACGCTCTCACCAATACCAAAACAGCCAAGAAAATTGCCAATGAAAACGATACTCCAACACCCTCACACTATGCAATTTTATAGAAGCCCCCGAGTCGCGAAAGCATTATTTTTTGTGGATTTTAACCAAATTCAATGGTCCTCATGCACACCTATTGGCTGGATAGGACTTAAAATCCTGCGGGGATCAAACCCCGTACCGGTTCGATTCCGGTCTCGGGCACCAGCGCACTACCACACAGCAAAACATCCAGAAATATACCAATTACGCCCAACAGGCCAGTAACCCGCAGCTTATACAGCTTTTCAACCAGTACGTGTCTCAGGAACAGCAGCACTACAATACCATCAATCAACTTCTGCAAGGGCAACAACCCAACACTGCCGCTAATCAAGGCGTACAGCAGCAAGCCCAGCCGATGCAAAACCAAAAACTTGCCGGAATGATAAACCAGGAAGACGCCGCACTCTGCACAGACATGCTGATGACCGAAAAATTTGTATCCGGCAGCTACGACACTGGCATCTTTGAAACGGCAAATCCGCAGGTTCGTCAGGCATTGCAGCACATCCAAAGAGAAGAACAGCACCACGGTGAAGGAATATTGAACTATATGCAACAAAACGGAATGAATAAGCCGCAATAAAAGCTATTCTAAAAAAATACTGTAAATCGCCTCGCCTCTGGATTTAACCGATATGGAGCGGGGCTATTCAGTTGTCTTAAAGCGCCGCCACGGTCCCATCCTCCACCATAAACATCTTCACGCTGGGGATGCCGGGGTTTTCCATCTGCACGTCACTTGCAGTGGTAAAGACCAGCACATGGTCGTGTTCTCCGGACAGCTCCAGGAGCATTTAGGACAAAAGATCCCGGTTGTCCTGAATGTTACCATCTACTGGTACCATGACCCGCTAAAAAACTCCTTTTGACAAGGTAGAAATGCGGACGAGCCCGGGCTCAGGCAGTGATATCGCTGTATAGGGCCAGATATGGATAGCCCTTATAACGTATTGCTTGCTGATGATGACACGCTTGACCTTGTCTCTGAAAATAACTTTATTTGGTACCATTGTCCATGGGATTTAAGTTGCGATAAAACAACAGTGTTCCATCTCTATCGAATCCACGGCAGGTGATGATAATCTAATTCGCAGGCATATGCTGGGTTATACAGTGGATTCCGCCTCCCCACAGGTTAACACTTTCAGCATTGATACCAATTATATTGCGTCCTGGGAATACACTCTGAAATATCCCCTTAACCTGTTCTTCGGCAGCTTTCAGTTTTTCTGAACGCCCGGGCTTCCAATAAGTCTGCATCAATACCGCTCCGTTTGTAACAGCATAATTCAGATAGCTGCGCACGGGAATTTTGCCGGTATCGTCCACCTCCCCGTAAAGTGTGGGAGGCATCGGAACCCTGATGATGTTAAACGGCTTTCCATCCTGATCAGTAGAGTTAAGCAATATATTGTAGTTTTCTTCCATGCGCAGGTATGAATTTTGGGAATCAGAATTTGTATATCTATCCTCCGGCAGGACCTGTGCCAAAAGTATCGTATCCGGACTTGCAAAACGTGCTATTTCATTAATGTGCCCTTTTGTAATTAGATCATCTTCGGCAAGTCCCTGTTTAAGCCAAATTACTTTCTTTACCCCAAGGACTCTTTTATATTCATTTTCAATCTGCTCTTTTGCCAGCCCCGGGTTTCGGTCCAACGCAACCGATTCGGTAAGCATGATCGTACCTCTGCCGTTAGACTCTATGCCGCCCCCTTCGGAAACCAGGTTGGTACTGATGACAGGCAGACCAAGCGCTTCAGCTGCCCGCTTGTCAATATTGCTTTCAATATCGGCAAAATACTGACTGGAACCTCTGCCGTAGTTATTGAAACCAAAATTAACAACATTCAGCCTGTTCTGACTGTCTTTGACGAAAACCGGCCCGACATCTCTGGTCCAGATGGACAGGTGGTCAATTATATAATAGTGGACATTTGAGCCAGAATAACCGTTTGCCTGGAGTAAATCTTTAATCTGCGCAATTTCTTCGTTGCTCTGTGATATCAGGTTTACGCCAACATATGGGTCCAGAGACTTAATAATATCGATAAATACCGGGTAAACCGGGTTGCTGGCAGTGCTGTACATCCCTTCGGGCCACTGCAGCCAGATGGCCTGCTGGTTTTCGAATTCTCCAGGGAATACATAAGAAACCGGATCGCTTCCGCCATTGCCATTAATGTTTGGCTTTTCGTAAACTCTGTTGTCTCTGAAAGATTTTACAGAAAACACTATAAGCAAGCAAACAAAAGCAGCTATAATGATGGCTGAATACTTTTTTTTCACTCTCAGACCCACCTGTAAAAATTATGGTTTAATTTATCATCCAAAACAATAACTCGATAAGTATCTATAATTGATAAATCCATATTACATAATTTAAATATCTTAAGTATTGTACCCATTTACAGTTTTAAAATACAAAAAGAAAAGGGACGACATATTGTCGTCCTCTATCCCGGATAAATATAAAATTCATTCAAAATGACATCCAACTATAAATAAAAAATAACTCCAACTATCTCTGGTTAAAACCTTTTATCTCACCCCTACTTCCCCCGGTTAACAAATTCCACAGGGACAACCTAACTCATACTCATAGTATTAGGGTATAGAAAAACCCGGATTTTGAAAATGTCAAGGGCCAGCAGACAGCCAAGAGGTGTCTGGAAGTGGCCGCGGCAGGCGGTGATAATGTGGTTATGCTCGGCAGTCCCGGTTCCGGTAAAACTATGCTTGCCCGCAGCCTGCCCGGCATACTGCCGGATCTGACTTTTCAGGAGTCCTTAGACGTAACCAAGATTCACAGCCTGGCCGGGCTGCTCCCGGCGGGCCGGCCGTTGTTGACCAAACGCCCTTTTCGCTCCCCGCATCATTCTGCATCCACTGTAAGCATCATCGGCGGCGGAAGGATCCCCAAGCCTGGTGAAGTCTCGCTAGCCCATCACGGGGTACCTTAGCTTAGCAAAACCGAGAAGATCAGAAATAGAAATGCCCAACCATCGCCGTTCAAATAATTTCTCACTTTGGTGGGCAAATCACCCACGCTGACATCTTCATGAAGGCTGCGAGCAATCAAATCTTCCAGTTTAAAAAGGTTAAGACCCAAAATTATGTCTCTCCCTAAATCTGGTATCTTTGTTATAAGAATTTGACCATATTTTAGTGTCAACCACAGATTTCAACAACTTAAAACAAACCATTAAAATAGGGATTCGCGACATCACGCTCACCTGGTTTTGTCGAAAAATAAGCTTTTTTCATTTTACTCTAAATTAGCTTTTTCTTTTATTCTTCAGCTTCAGGGTTTCATTTTCTCAGTATTAATACCTATGATCAAGTTAAATAAAGAAACAAATCAAGGTGAATCCCTTTTTATTATTTCTTCTTTCTTTGTTTGCGGCAACCTATCATATAGCTCTTTAATTTTTTTAGGTTGAGTTATCATAACATCTGCAACTATGTTGATTAATTCAAAAAGGCTTAAAACCATATCAGGATTATCATTTAAATCTATTGCCCCAGGATATACATCCGCGTTCCCAATAACACGAATAATATCCAGGGCCTGTTGGATTTGAAGAGGTAATCCTTTTTTTACAAGACTAGCGATATCATCATTCATATTTTTTCCAGGTTCACCAAGTAGTTTTGTTAGTTTTTGAACGCACAAACGTATTAATGCAAAAGCTCCACGTGGGGATTTATTAAAGATTGAACTTGCTTCGATATAATCCAATATTATCTCTTCACCCAAATCAGGGTTGGGTGGCATAATGCCACCATTATCGGGATATATCATTTTTTCATAATGCCATAAAGAATACTTTTGGCAATTGCTGCAGAAACATATCATAAGGTAAGCAATATTATAATTTGAAACATCATATCTTGTCGGATGCCAAGATTGCTGTGCATATGAATTACAATGAGGGCAAGTAAATACATCTTTTTTATACTGTGGCGGAGTAAATGGTATCATAACATTTTTCCCTCCTGCATGTTAAATTCTGCCTATACATTCTAAAAATTTTTTTAGAAAACATCATTTACAAATACATGAATGAGATGCTTATTGACGACCGTTTGGTTTAGCAAAGCAATGGTATCCATTAATAATACAAGAAAGTCATCAAGTTTTCTCCGAATACAAGTCAAAGACAAGATCATCTTCATACATAAGCATCCCGGCTTTATGAATTGTTTGTAATAATGGATGGCTCCTGTTCGGTTGCCTCTATAACACTCAAAGTTTCATCAACTTTTATTTTAGAGAATAAATTTGGATAATTTTCTTTAAATAATAAGTTATTTTTAGTGTAACTGCTACCTTGTTGAACATTGTAATGTTTTCGTTGCCAACTAATAACCACAGAGAAAAGCACTCGCATAGTAATAGCAAACTTTGCCAAGCCATAGAAAGTTGCATATTCTAATAATCTTAATCTCTATCCAGTTACTACTAAATTCATTTTACTATCCTTACTTTAGAATATTTGTTGGTATTTTAATAAAAACATGATATAATATTGAAGACATCAAGCATATCGGAATTGTTACGATTTATTATAAAGACATTAGTATATTTATGGCTGTAGCATTGAAAGATGGGTTTTTGAGGTTTTTTTCATAAGCGATGCTAACTGAGATAAAGAAAGCGAACGTGATGTGAATGCTTAAAGTATTGGTTGTAGATGATTATCCTATGGAAGGGGAAGCCATTAATTATATATTGAAGAAATACCGCCCTGAGATTAAATATCTGGGTCAGGCTTTCACCGGTAATAGCGGGCTGGAAATTACAAGGGAGAAAAATCCGGACATTGTTTTTGTAGACATTAAAATGCCTGGTATGGATGGCCTTAGCATGACCCGGAAATTAAAAGAGATTTCCCCCAAAACAAAAATTGTAATTGTCACCGCTTATGATGAATTCGAATTTATTCAAACTGCATTGCGGCTAGGTGTAAACGACTACCTTTTGAAGCCTGTTCAGTCGCAGGAACTTCTCAATGTACTAGATTTGTTAAGTGCCCAACTGAATGAAGAAGAAAGTATTCCGGTGAAACCATACCTTACTGTCATTCCTCCGAAATATCAAGTATTGATGATGCAAATACAAGCTGGGGATACACAAAAATCCTGTAAGCTGCTGAATGAAATTTGGTTGGAACTGATTTCCGCTGCAAAAGAAGACGTGATTCTTACGCGTACAAGTTCCATTGATCTTGCTAATTCAGTGCTCCAACTATGTGGTGAGAATAATTGTTGCAAAGAAGCAATTACGTCGGTCTACTATTCTTTTATCAAGAAAGTATCTACTGCACAAAGCGTCAATTCCACCGAAAATTTCCTTAAAGAATTCGTTGAAAACTGTACCAATAGCTTTAATCAATACATTCATGAAGCCGGATATAGACAAATTTCACGTTCAAAGGAGCTTATCGAACAAAGATTGCATACCAATATAACATTGGAAAGCATCGCCAAGGAAATTTTTATAAGTCCGTATTATTTGAGTCATTTATTCAAAAAGAAAACCGGAGTCACCTTCATGCATTACGTGATTGAACGCCGACTTGAGAAGGCCAAGCAACTACTTGTCACAACTAATGATACAATCGAGCTAATTGCCTTAAAAACGGGCTACGAGGAATCAAATTCTTTCCGCCGTCTTTTTAAGAAAATTGTGGGTATATCTCCCAGCGAATATCGCACTTCAAGCAAAAAGCAACTTGAAGAAAAGGAATAGACCCCCGGTCAAAGCGAATGCTTCGGCCGGGGTTTATTCCTTTACTCATTAATATCAATCGTATCGATAATCCCAACAATGGCAGCATCAACTGGTGTATCTGGGCTACCCACGGCCAATCTGGCTGCAGTTCCTCTAACCACCAGAACCTCCTCTCCGATGCCCGCGCCCACCGCATCGATAGCAACTTCTACCTTATTTTTGTATATGCCTTTGCTCTCCATTGGGCATATGGTAAGCAACTTGAATCCGGTAAGGAGCTCATCTTTTTTGGTTGCTACCACGTGTCCAACAACTTTTGCAATCAGCATAATTTTGGCCTCCCTTAACTACTACGGCCTAACAATTTCGATGCCGCGCTCATAAGCAAGATCTCTTGCCGCCGACGTAATGAGTGTCCCTTTGCTTACCCGAAGCACTTTGCCTTCCCATTCGGCCACAGAACCCATACTCAGTACCCTTTCGGAAAATATCGTCGTGTCAGTGTTCTGTTGCTTCAAATACGCGTTTGCGCTATATCGTACGTCCTGTCTGGCGCATTGATTGACCTCTCTGCTAAGATCGGCTGCATTCACGAGAAGAACTCCGTACTTTTCTAGGATCTTGCAATTTTCCTGCAGCCGATTAACATAAACTTGACTGCTCTTCAGTGATTTAGGACACATGGGATGGTTCACATCACAGGCATCCTTAGCCGCAATTATTGGTTTTCCCTGCAACAGTCCCTGCATAAAGAGGGTTGTCATCAGATTGTCTGCGATTCCAAAGGCAACCTTTGCCGCAGTATTCAGGGTCAGAACCGGTACTGCGATCATGTCGGCATCTTTGACAAAATCAAGAGGAGACAATACATCGCTTTCGGTTACGATTTCTGAATCAGGAAGCACCGAGCTGAACCAATCAATACCGAGCACCCGTTTTGCACTTGGTGTAAAAGCAGCAGTGATTTGGTATCCACTCGCTCGAAGCTCCTTTAACTGAGCTAGCGCTTCATCAGCCCCCAACTTCCCGCCACTGAAGAGTACAAGCAGTTTAAGGCCATCCGGCTTGCTAGGTACTTCTCCTAATTGTTTGAGTACCTCACGAACAATCAGCTCCACGGTTTCTTTGCTATAGTTCACGGCTCATACCTCCATCACCGTTCAACCTCACCGTAATGGATGCAATCCTTATGAGGGTCACCTTTTCCTCGTGGGCAAATTGGGTCACCACAGAGGTTGCAGGTTGCCTTGCGCGTTGCAGGCTTACTGTCTGATGACGAAATTGCATTAACCGGTTCCGGTTTATCTGAGAGATCTATCAATACAGGTTCTACTTCCACAATTTCAACTATTTCCGTTTCGATTGCGTGAGTTTTCTCTGACAGGATTTCAGCAACCACTTCCGGCTCTTCAGCGACAGCTCCCTTTTCGGGTTTAGTTGTTTTCTGATAATAAACATTATCTGGAGAGTAAATCATCTCTTTAATTTCCTCATGAGGTCGGGGCAAAAGGAGGACGCCCACAACTGAGGTTATTCTTGACGCTGCCACCGTACCAGCTGCAATCGCTGACTGAACAGCACCGATATTACCCGCCACCTTTACGGTTACCCATCCGACTCCTTTTGTCAGTTCATACCCAATGAGCCGGACATTTGCCGCTTTCACCGCAGCATCCGCGCACTCAATCGCGGCTGGAAGACCAACAACCTCCATTATGCCTAAAGCTTCAGCATTTGACACAAAAGCTTCACCTCGATTATTATTTAAAGGGTTGAACTTCTCAAATTAAAATCACCAATCAGGGAGCATCTCTGCGGGCGAGTAAAGGTTCGTGGGGACGTGAGCCCTTCTCCGGTCGCCCCTGCAACACTCAGGGTCATGTAGCCTTCACCGCCGAGGCCGAGACCACTATACGAAGGACCGTTCTTTACAAAAATGGTTGAGGAAACAGCTTTGGCAAATCTGGTCATGTTTGTGACATTCTTTGAATGCATGATCGCGCTGTGTTGTCGTCCGCCCTCATAGCGAACAGCGAGTTCAATGGCCTCGTCGATGTCTTTCACGCGCACGATGGGCAGCAGGGACATAAGATATTCTTCCACAACTGTAATGTGGTCCTTGGGTGCTTCATAGGTAATGGCCTTTACTTCACCAGTCGTATTGATACCAATTGCCTTTAGAATAATCTCCGGATCTTTGCCAATGTAATCCTTATTAGGCGAACCATCGGGTCGGGTTACCAAATTGGTTAGTTTGTCAATCATTGCCTTATCCCGGATGAAGTAAGCACCGTTTTTCTCCATCTCCGTAATAAGCACATCCGCAACAGAATCAACAACTACAATTTCTTTTTCACCCACGCACTGTATTCCGTTTTCAAAGTGACTACCCGCAATGATGCATTTCGCTGCATTGGCTAGGTCGGCGGTCTCATCGACAAGTGCTGGAGGATTACCAGGGCCTGCACCGATGGCCCTTTTGCCTGAGCACAGTACCGCCTTAACAACGCTCGGGCCGCCGGTTGCAAGAATGAAGCTGAGTTTCGGATGCTTCATCAGCTCTCCTGTCATCTCCATGGAGGTGCTACTTAAGGTAGTGATTACGTTATCCGGGCCACCGGCAGTAGCAATCGCCCTATTGATGATTTCAACAGTCTTTATCGATGTTTTAAATGCATTGGGATGTGGGCTGAAGACAACACTGTTTCCTGCTGCGATCATGCAAATACTGTTGTGAATTGTCGTCGTTGAGGGGCCGGTGGATGGTGTGATGCAACATGCCACACCCATTGGACGGTGTTCGACCAAGGTCAAACCGTAGTCTCCAGAGAAAACCTCTGGGCGAATGTCCTCGGTGCCAGGTGTCTTCGCAATCGTCCAAAGTAGCTTTCGAACCTTATCCTCATACCGCCCCATACCGGTTTCTTCTAATTCCATCTTTGCCAAAAGCTCAACATTCTCTTTAGTGTTTTCACGGATTGACTCGATGAGCTCGGCACGTTCCTCCAACGTCAGTTCCATGAGTTTTTTCTGTGCAGCATGAGCTGCTTGCACCGCCTCATCTGCGTTAGTAAAAATCCCGTTTTGTTTAATATTCTTCTTACAGTCGCCTCTAAAATCGCATTGAATAGGTTCTGCTGAATCCTGCTCCTGCATTTTGCCTTTGGCCATCACTTTAGCTACCATTTCAGCTATCATTTGTACTGTTGCTTCGTTCATTTCCATGATAAACCCCTTTTCTCCGGCAGCTTAAAAGGCAGGTGATTCTAGCTGCAACCATCACCGCCGGGAAATGATTGAGCATTTTTTTAATTGCTATATCGCTATATATTGTATTTTTTTTAAAGTGCTTTGTCTTCGGGTATATTTGCTGTAGGTCTTGCATATCTTGTTGTTTGATATCGTGCTTTATTAGTATCCTCTGGGTGATAATGCATTACCTGCCAAATATCGAACTTTTATTGCTTTTTTCGATATAAACGTGTACCAAAAACTGCTCCCCAAAAACAATTATGTTACAATAAAACTGTACATCTACAACAGTGATATGAAGGAGGGTAAAGGACAAATGTCCCAAGATCGCATTTTTCAGTTAAGTGATATCATATCGTTCGATACGATGCAAGAGATCTTAAGTCACCTTTCCAATGTCACAGGTTTAACCACATTATTATCCGACAATAAAGGAATTGCTTTATTTGACGATGAAGTCAACTTTAACCCCTTGTGCCGCCGACTTCGCAATTCCCCCGCGGGTCATCTATGCGAAAAGTCGGACGCATATGCCGGTCTGGAAGCGGCACGTAGCGGCAAACCTTTTATCTATCGCTGCCACATGGGTGCGGTAGAGGCCGCAGTCCCTATCATTGTATGTGGAAATTATCTCGGAATCATTTTAACAGGGCAGGCGCGCCTTGATAAACAAGACATGGACAAACTCGAACAAATCGTGAAACCGGATACTAACCTCAAGTATTTACAGCCAGATTTACAGGAACTTTATGACAGGCATTATCAGAGTCTGACCCTTGTCTCGTTGAAAAAGTTTTTGTCTTATGCGCATCTTCTTTTTGTGATAGCCAATTACATTGCCGAAATTGGCTATCGTAATATTATTCAAAAGCAGCTTAGTGAATATGAAGTCAATCTCTTGCAAGAGAAAAACAACAATTCAGAATTGGAAAAAGGACTCGCTTTGCTAAAACTAAAAAACATGCAAGCACAAATGAATCCACATTTTCTTTTCAACACGCTCAACACCATCAATCAGCAAGCTATATTAGAAGGGGCTGTGGAAACGCCAAAAATCATTCATGCTCTATCTGCTATTCTGAGAAAAACCCTGAAAACATCCAACCAGATTTTAACTATTGAAGAAGAATTAAACTACATTAAAAACTATCTTTATATCAAGGAGTTTGTCATCAGAGGGCGCGTACAAATAGAGCTTCATGTAGATGAATCCTGCCTAGATGGTCAGCTTCCTATCTTTACGATACAACCGCTGGTTGATAATGCCTTGACCCACGGCCTGGAGCCAAAGGAAGAAGGCGGTAATCTTTCGATTTCGTTCGTAAGAGAAAACGATACCGTTACCATTCAGATAGAAGATACCGGTCTCGGCATGCCACATGAGGTATTGAAAGAAATATTGTTGCTCAAATCAAGTGAGCATACGAAAACCGTATCAATTGGAATAAATAATGTCATAAGAATACTAAATGACTATTTCGGAGCATCCTTCTCCTGGGATTTGAAAAGCATTCACGGCGAAGGAACCAAATTCACACTTCGTATTCCTTATCAGAAAAGGTAGAAAAAGTAATTCTAAGGAAGACCTATCAACGAGTAAAGTTAAAGTAGTAAAAACTACTGCAATCAGGAAACTTGTACATCAATTAAAACCGAAAGGCTAGAAAATAAGGTGTATATATTTTATTGGTAGGATGTTTTTCCGACTTGTGTGTTAGAAAAACATCCTTTTTCACTTTTTTACATATTACCTGCAGTATAGGTTGTTCAATTTGATAGATATGTGGCCATTTAGGTTTATCTTCTCTTAAGTCCCCAGGACTCAAAATAGACCACGTAAACCAGCATGACATAGATTAGCCAATCCATAAAAGTCAAGGGATCCCCCCCAAAAGAGCCGCTTACCGCAGGTTCATGTAAAAACCCGACGGCGAACCCTTGGGTATAGAAGACAAAGGTTATGAGAGACAGAACAAAGGTTATGACAAAACGTATTGTTCGATCTCTAGCGGCCCTACCCGTATCCGGATAATTGCCAAACATTAGTGCCCAAACCAGCACCCAGAAGACAAAGGTTACGCCCAGCTGAGCCGGCCACTGGTTAATCCCTTCTCCTAACTTGATTTGAACTTGCGCAGGAATCAGCCATGTTTTAAGTAAAAACAGGAAAAACCAGTAAATTCCTGTCCCTAAGATGAAGTTACCGAAGAACGAACCAATAGCTTGGGTCCAGCGCGAACGGAAAAGTGAGACCCATGGCCAGTTGTCAAGGATATTTGCCGTCATAAAGCAAGACACAATCACTGCGTAATACCAACCCACAACCATTGGAAGTGGCATCACCACATTGTCTTGTTTAGCCCAAGTTGCTACATTAGGATAAATCAAGACCAAGTAACCGATTAGTGTTAAGGCCAGACCAAGCAAAATTTCACCAATACCTACGACTGGCTGCTCTAATTTTAAATCGCGCCAGGGCCAGTGGCCCCAGTTACCAGCAAACATCCCCCACATATAGAAGCCTATCAATACTATCATGCCACTCGCAGTATACCCCGGTGCCGAAGGACCCCCCAATGTAAAAGCCGGATCCATGCTTCCATAACCAAAACCTAAAACAAAAATAGCTATTAATGCAATACCTGACCCGACAATTACTGATACTAACCCTTTCAATGGCTGAGTTAGCCTGTTCAACGGCCACATTTCCCAGCAGAAAGCGAGAAATACTGCGGCTAAAATTGACCAAAAGAGGAATAGTCCGAACGGTTGCGGGTAAAGGTTAGTCCCACTGACTTTGGGATCGATCAATAAATACCAGAGTAGAAAGCTTATGACCAAAGTAATAATCAAGTTAGCCGTGCCAAAGGCCCAACTGCCTAATACCAGACCCTTTTGATGGGTTTTCACTTCAAGCTCTGAGGAAGTACCCCTTATGTTTGCATCAGCCACTTCGTTACTCATATTCTCCCTCTTTTCTGATTTTCTCAAAACTTTACTTCGCAAAGGAGGGGGTTAACCATACACCTTTGCCACTTCTTCTCCGCTAAGTACTCGGATTGCGCCCTCCGCCAAAGCGCCGTTTTCGTCCTCGCCTGGATAGACAAGAACAGGTGCAAAAAGCTTGACACGAGCTATGATCAAATCTGTCATTTTGCTTGAATATGCAATTCCACCTGTTAACACAATTGCATCGACTTTTTCGCCAATGGCAGCCGTATACGCCCCGATTTCCTTGGCAACCTGATACCCCATTCCCTCAAAAATCAAGGCTGCTCTCTTGTCTCCCTGTTCCATCAGTTCTTCAACCTGGCGCATATCGGTCACTCCCAAATAAGCCGATACGCCTCCACCACCCATAATCATACGCAGAATTTCCGGTTTGGTATATTTCCCGCCAAAACAGAGCTCCACCAGTTGAGCTGCAGGAAGTCCACCCGACCGTTCCGGTGTAAAAGCGCCTTCGCCTTCAACCCCATTGTTTACGTCTATCACGCAGCCCTTATGATGCGCTCCTACAGTAATTCCTCCACCGAGATGCGCCACCACCAGATTGCACTCGTCATACCGTTTTCCCAAGTCCCGTGCTGCCCTGCGGGCGACAGCCTTTTGATTCAGCGCGTGAAAGGTAGTTCTCCGTTCAAAAAGCGGATTACCAGATAAACGGGCTACCGGCTCCAACTCGTCCACAACGGCAGGGTCTACCGTATAGCAGGGAATAGAATGATTCTTCGCAAGGTCATAAGCAATCAGCGCCCCCAGATTGCAAGCATGTTCTCCGTATTTAGCCGCTCTCAAATCTGCCAGCATGGCTTCATTCACGAGGTAAGCTCCACTGACAAGAGGCTTTACCAGTCCACCTCTGGTTACTATTGCGTCAAAGCTAGCTACCGGCACGTTTATATTATTTAGCCACTCCAGGATAACTTCTTTACGAAAGGTAAGCTGGCTGCTTATATTCGGGAATTGCCGGATTTTCTCTATATCGTGCCGGATTGTATTTTCCACTGGTGGTTTGCCTTTGTCATAAATTGCAAGCTTTGTTGAGGTCGAGCCCGGGTTTATAACCAATATTTTATACATGCCGCGCTCACCTTTTTCTATAATATGTTGCATATCAATACGGCTTCATTACATAAATGCCGCCCACAATATTGCAGTTTTGTTCAGGAGCGAATTTTTATTCGCTCCTGAACTACAGACCATTTAAGCCTTCGGGATAATCTTCTCAGTATCGCTATGCGGACGTGGAATTACGTGAATGGAAACTACCTCGCCTACCTTCTGTGCGGCTGCGGCACCGGCATCGGTAGCTGCCTTTACAGCGCCAACATCTCCTCGCACCATGACGGTAACCAGTCCAGAACCGATTTTTTCATAGCCTGTAAGGGTAACATTAGCGGCCTTCGCCATTGCATCCGCCGCCTCAATTGCTCCTACCAATCCACGTGTTTCAATCATTCCCAAAGCTTCTTGTGACATTTATATTTCCTCCTTCATTTATTGTGTGATACGTAAATTTTGTATTTCGGTCACATCCCGGGTGCGTTAGGAACGGGTAATTGGAACTATCTCAATTCCCAAAGTAATGTGCAAAAAGGACACTGTTTCTTCCAATACGGTTTCCAGAGCACTCACCTGCCCTGCTACCATCAATGTACCAAGATAACGATCGGCGAACACCAGTTCCACAGGCGCCATTTTGGTGATTCGATCAGCTGCGATATATGCAACTTCGCTGGGGGTTACGGACAATATGGCAAATGCTGTTTTTTGCAGTCCGAGCATCTCAGTCAACTTAATATCCGGATTTGCAATCAGATGGCATAAAGAAACCTCTCTGCCTGGTACGTCCTCTGAAATGATACGGAATTTATCATCAACCATTGCAACTCCCCCAGCCGCTTTCATCCTTTAAGCCAGAATGCTCCCTTTCTCTACAGCAGAACCTCCACCTGGTCGCCGTCTTTAATTCCTGCCGCATTGGCTTCATCAACATCAATGTGAAGCTCAGTATTAAACTTGCCCGCCCTGATCTTGACATTGGATAAAATCACTGCCCGGTCTCCCATCGTTTTCACCTGCATCAAGTCGCTTTCTCTGATATGCAAATCGGCGGCCTCACGCGAATCGATATGGATATGTCGCCACGCAACCATAACCCCCATATTGTTGACAACAATACCCTTTGGACCAATCAGGGTCAGGGCGGGGGCCGGAGCAAGAACTCCGGAAATGCGGAGAGGCGGCACAATGCCCAGTTTAGGGCCATCTGAAGCCAATATCTCTATCTGAGTATCTTTTCTCAGCGGGCCAAGCACCCGTACCTTTTTGATAACGTCTTTGGGGCCAGCCAACATTAGGGTTTCCTTCGCTGCATAAAATCCCTTCTGCGAAAGCTCCTTCAATGGATGCAACTCATAACCTTCACCAAATAGAGTTTCAAGATCGGCTTGCGATAGATGAATGTGGTGATTAGAAACACGTACTGGGATAATTAACTGGTTAGAAATCTTACCAGTATTCATATATTTATTCACAATTTCCCTAACCAGCTCTTCTTGAATATGTGATGTTTGCAATATTTCTACCTCCAACGCACCTCAAAGGATCAAAAATACGGTTTTGCCATGGCCTCAGGCTCGCCCCCCATGGTACGAAGCAGCTTAATAGCCGTTTCCTTACCAGCGAGAACCGCCTGCTTGACTGCCCCGGAATCGCCGGTCACAAAGATAGTAAATTCGCTGGTGAAGCACGTGTTGTGCCCCGGAGAACAGTGCTTAACAATCTTTACATCCGCAGCTTTGACCGCCGCATCTGCCATCAGCATACCAACTGACGCAGGACATCCGTTGATGAGGCCCCATGCTTTGCCAAGCTCTGCACCAAAGTATTTCGCAAGTACATGGCTAGCTCTAGCAGTATATTGCACCTCTAAGAAGCCTGCTTCATTGCCGACTACACCTCCGAAGGCCCAACTAAGTGAATTAAGTGTGATTTCTACGGCACGCCTCGCATCAGAAACCTCTTCAGCACCAAAAACAATCAGGTTGCCATGGCCGCCGCCCCCCTTGGTGTCATTAGAGGTTTCAAAGATAATTACTTCTGTATTGCTGGCCTTGACCGCTTCATCCGCAGAAATTGCGTGCGGCCCCGCACCGGTTCTAGCGCCAATGATACCCAAAGAACGGTACTTTTTATCAATGCCCAGTATCTCGTGCAGGCTTTCGTCCAGATTGGCGATTACAAGTCCAATGGTATCTCCCATCGCAGTTCCAACAAATTCCGTCATGCCGCATTTATTTAGATCAACGGAACCGGCCATTTTAGGGGCTATCTCCTTGACTTCTTTTGCTGCATTTTGCGCCCGTAATTCATTTAACACCTGTTGAACAATTAACTCTTTATCCATGTTATTTACCTCCTATTTTGAGATAATCTAATGTCTCAGTTTATACCGCCTGCGGGATAATTTTTTCCGTATCGGTATGCGGACGGGGAATTACATGAACGGAAACTACTTCGCCAACCTTCTGTGCCGCAGCAGCTCCAGCATCCGTAGCCGCCTTCACTGCACCCACGTCACCCCGCACCATAACTGTGACCAATCCTGATCCGATTTTTTCGTAGCCAACCAGCAATACATTAGCAGATTTTGACATGGCATCTGCAGCCTCAATGCATGCAACCAGACCGCGTGTTTCAATCATTCCCAATGCATCCTGTGCCATTATGCTCTCTCCTTTCCTGGTGATTCCTTATTATCCACTGGTTAAGTTTGTCCAAACCTTCCAGTGTACGGCTGGAAATATAAAAATAGGGTTCCTTTACTCCGGCATCCGCTAATACAGCTTTTGCGTGTTCCAGTTTTGCCTCACCAAGATCTGTTTTACTGATGATCCCAATAACCGGTCTGGGAAAGCTCTGCGCAAAGCCAGACGGCAGCGGTTTCCCTTTTTGATCGGAACCAATCATCAGAAGCACACAATCCGCTTGCTGTGAACTGACAATCAAGGCCTGATAAAGCGTGGGATATTCCATATAAACACCAGGCGTATCAATGAGGTTGCCAACCGTCTTGAACATCTGTGTTGGTCTTGTCACACCCCAATAACCCACCAGGGCATTGCATAGTGTGGTTTTGCCGCTGCCAGACGGTCCTATTATCAAACATTTCATAATGCTACGATCGGGTCAGTTGCACTGTTTCAAAGCCCAATACCTTTGCCAGAAACAAATTGGCTTGTGTCAGTGCAGCTTCAAGGTTGCTGACACCCCCAGTGATAACCAGGGATCCGGTAAATCTGTCTACTACCACAAGTTCTATCGCCGCCGTCTTGATTGCGCAGTCTGCAGCAATGATGCTCGCCTCATACGGAGTAATTGTCATAATTCCGATGGCATTTTCGCTACACAGCCCCAGTTTGTTTGACAATCCGGCATCTGGATGAGCTATGAGATGGCAGAGCGTCACCTGCTTGCCAGGAACAGATTCTTGCACGATATGCTGTTTTTGTCCAAGCATGAAGCTCCCCCCGTCTCTTGCTACTTTGTTTTAACCGTAGTGCCAGCAGCGGCAGGAATGCCATAAGACTGGAATACCTCTGCCAACCCCCTGACCCTGCTCAAATAGGAATCCGGTTCGGTTAATTCAGAGCCTTTCATGGTATACTCCATGCCCAGAGCCTCATATTTTTCCACGCCCAATGGTCGGTATGGCAATAACTGGACTTGTCTCAGACAACCTCCAACATACTTGATAATGAATTCTGCGGTAGCTTTTATATTCTCATCATCGTCGTTATAGCCGGGCACTACAGGGAAACGAATAATCATCGGAGTGCCCTTTATAGCTGCATATCCGATATTACTGAGAATCAGTTTGTTGCTTACACCTGTGTATTTTCTATGCTTGGCGGAATCCATATGCTTGATATCCGTCATGAGCAAATCGGTATACGGCAGTACCTGATCGAGAACCTCAGTTTTGCAGTGCAGTTCGGATTCGACACAGGTATGGATACTAGCTCGTTTGCATTCCTTGAGCAAGGCTACAACGAATTCCCATTGCACCAACGGATCTCCTCCGGACAATGTAACCCCGCCGCCCGACTTCTGGTAAAACGACCGATCCTCCATAATCACCTTCATGAGCTCCGGAACAGTAACCTGTCGTCCAAAAATCTTCAAGCTGTCATTGGGACACGCTTTGGCGCAGGAAAGACAATTAAGGCACTTTTCTCTGTCAATAGCAACAACCTTATTATCTTCAACCGTAAGAACATTTTCCTTTGAAAGGGGGCACGCATTGATACACCAGCCGCATTTGTCTATTCCAATACAATCTCTTCTTCCATACACCCCCACCTCCGGATTATTCCTGATTCCTTCGGGGTTGCTGCACCAAAGACATTTGAGCGGACATCCTTTAAAGAAGATTTCCGTCCTGATACCTGGACCATCATGGACAGTGAACTTTTGCACATTCATAACCGTTGCTACAAGATTTCTATCATTAACATCTGCCATTGCGTCACCCCCTTTAAAAATAATTCTGTATACCATTTAATTGAATTCTTTGCGGCAGAAACAATCTGCCGCAAAGAATTATGTTGATAAAATTAATCAAACGAGTCGTATTCGTTTCTGCCAATCAGGTCATCCTGCAGCTCACGGCTTAGCTTTGTAAAGTATGCGCTGTAGCCGGCGACACGAACGAGCAGAGTTGGGTAGTTTTCCGGGTGAGCCTGCGCATCGCGAAGGGTAGCTCTATTGACAATGTTAAACTGGCAGTGCAACCCCTTCCTCTGGAAGTAGTCATCCACGTAGTGGATAAAGTTATCCCGGCCAGTTTCACCGGATACGCAAGCCGGTGAGAATCTGACATTGAGGAGAGTGCCGTTGCCCGCTCTAATGTGGTCGAGCTTTGCAGCCGACTTGGCCATCGCGGTTGGGCCCTTGACATCATGGCATCCAACAACAGTGTGAACCGGACCTACGCAGTTGGATACAGCTTCCTGAGCAAGACGCCCGTCTGGTGTTGCGCCTTGGACTCGTCCGATGCCGACGTTTGCGGATACGGAGTAGATACCCGGGTGATAGATGCCGCCTCTGGTGTTCTTATATTTGTCAACCTCGTTACAGTAAACGTCGGTTGCATATCTGGCAAGAACGTCAGCATAATCGTCATCATTGCCAAAGTGGTGAACCTTATCGCTGTTAATGAGGGTGTAAAGCGCCTCATAACCCTTCCAGTTATTCTGGAGTGCCTTGAGCAACTCTGCACCAGTGATCTTTTTCCCTTCAAAGATGAGCTGCTTTATGGTACACAAACTGTCGGCAACGGTTCCGACACCGATACCCTGTGGACCCGTAAAGTTATATCTTGCGCCGCCGGCAGTGACATCTTTGCCGTTTGCGATACAATCCTCGATGAGGAGCGATGCATATGGCAGGGGTTTCAGGCGGGCATGTGCGATTTCGCAGGCATTGATAAAGGTTACCATCTTTTCGACCCAGTATTCCATCTGAATCTCGTAGGCCTTCTTAACCTCCTCGATGGACTTGAAGTTAGCCAAGCTTCCGGTCTTGGGACCAAGGCTGCCGCCTGCACCCGCGCACTTTGCGAATCTGGAGCACGCAGGGGTACAGTCGATGCACCTGCCATCGTTGATGGCAAGCTCAAATACCTTCGGCATACTGAAGTAAGCCGCATCATGTTCCCCATATTCCAGCCCGCCGGAATCGATCTCAACGCAGCCAACAACCGCGTAATCTCTGGACTCGGCCAATGTTCTTCCGGCATTGAGGCAGTTTGGGATAATGCCTTCGTCGTTGAAAATCTTTGGCTGACCAGTTCCGACGCAGATAGAATTAATGACCTTCACCTTGTACTCCCACGGAGAATTTTCACTCCATCTGACGGCAAACCACGGGTCAGGAGTCTGGGTATGTGAATGGGCTTCTAGAGCCAGATAGGTAAGGTCATTGGTAGCATCATTACCTTCGGCGTCACAACCGCCGACTAGAAGGAGCGGACCACCTATGCCAAGCTCAGTGTTAAGTTCAGAGGTTGCATGGTCTCTCAGTCTCATTTGTTCAAAAATCTTGAGGTAGAGGTTTTCAATCAGCTCTCCGACAAATTCCTTATTAGTCTTGCCTTCTTTCATATCCTTTTCATAGAACGGATAGAGAACCTGATCGAATCGGCCGTAGGAAACGCCCTGGCCGTTGGATTCGATGAGGATAATCGAAGTTGCCATGTAGTAAAGCTGTATGGCTTCATAGAAATTTCTAGGTGGATTCTCTGAAACCCATTCGCAATTGTCGGCAATGGTCAGCAACTCCTGCTTTCTCTTGCTGTCAGTTTCCTTTGCAGCCATTTCGCGTGCAAGGTTGGCATATCTCATGTAGTAGTTCTTGACTCCGGTCAAAACGATGAGCTGGGCAACATAGAACTCTCTTTTCTCTAGGTTTTCGGGGACGGTGAGGTCAAGCTTTGTCATGCAATCGATTATTTTATTCTTCAATCCGCCATAACCGATTCCAAGGATAACCTGATATCTGGGGATGATGTGGCCTACGCCACCATAGAAAAAGAGGTTCGGGTGGAATACCGGTTTTGCACCAACACAGGAGCCTTTAGTCTCCTCATCACTAAGAAGGTTAAGGACATACTCTTCAATAGTCTTGCCCTTCCAGTATTCAGCGATGGAAAGAAGATTCCGTTCAGCCTCATCAGTCAACTCAAATTTGTCATTAACTCTTTTAGGCCAAGGGTGATTCTTCATCTCATCCACGATCCAGTTGTAAGAAAATTCCGGGAAAATGGATGATGCTCTGCACGGAGCAGCAATTTCGCCTACAAGCAGCTCGTCGTCGTGAATTGCAATCTTAACATTCTCAAGGACATGCGCAAGAATTTTTGCCTGCTTAATGATTTGGGGATCACCGTCATACATTTTGTACGCTTGGGTCGCAAGCATTGCTCGTTCATCGTCGACATAACGCTCAGTATCAAAGATCCGTTGGAGAATCTTGTTAATCCTCGGAAACGGAGAACCCAGCTTTTTACCAGTGTAATCCATGATTCCGTATACTTTGTCAAACGGCTCATTGCCGCCTGCTCCCAGCTTGCTCTGGTCGCCGGAGCCGAAGACTGCTGCGGTTGCTGTTGAAGGGCGACTGCCTTCGGACATCTGTTGCATAATTTTGCTAACGAGTTCCTCTACCTGTTTTGCATCCATAGCCTGCATAAAATTACACTCCTTCTGTTTTTAATTTGGTACCTGCTCATTGCGCTGCTGATTTTTCTGCAACTCTTGACAGTTACATCACCCTCTCGTCATGTTTTCACAGTATAACTAACTTCTTATCGAGCTACTGATACCTCCCCATGAAGTTCCTAGAACTTTAGATCAGGATGTGGTGAGGCAATGACCGACGTCGCAATGAGAAGACCCTCTTCTCCTATTTTGATTTCCGTTGTCCGAACTGCGGTCTGCACTGCCGTCAGCTCGCCACAGAGGAATACAAATCCTTTGCCGCCCATTCCCCGTGCCAATCTGATTTCCAGCAGGTTGATATTGGCATTCTTGGCTGCAGTATCCCCGGCAACAACTGCCGAGGATGCGTCAATGGTTTCAATTATACCCAGTGCGCCGGTCACAGCCGCCGTTGTGGTGGCAGTCAGCGCGGGCAGCACAGACGGGTGTACGTTGGGGATGACAAAGCTGGATATCGCAAAAGTGGGATCGTATCCAATTCCTCGTTTTACGGCAGACTCCACCGCACCTATGTCTCCCGTCACCATGGAAACGAATTTACCAGGACATAACACTGTTGCTTGGACCAACTCTACAGTTCCGTTTTTTAGCATAGCGTCCGTTGCTTCGAGCCCTCTTGCGACGCTTCTATACTCAATAAAACCGATAGAACTTTTCATCTGTTTATCACCTCGCTGTTTTCCTTTGCATCAATGCAGATTCTATCATCCAAAACTTTGGTGATCCGACCAGAAATGCTCGCATACAAGTTGCTGCCCAATGCGTTCTCAGTTGGGATTTTAGCAATCAGTTCTCCCGCTTCCACCCAATCGTCCTGGGCGACCACCGGCGCCGCCGGCGCACCAACATGTTGCTTGAGCATCAGTTCCACCCGTTTCGGATGATATTGCATACTTCGTATCTCAACCGGACTGCGATACTCTGTCAGACACAAACGGGAGAGCAACCGCTTGGTCGGAATGCGACGATAGGGGCGCCACTTGCTGACCGTGGCTTCCTGCCCCTTATATGGATTTTTAACGCCCTGTCGAGAAAGTTCTCCTTTAAGCATCTGGTTGACCCGCCTTGGGGAAAGCCCCATGGTACAGGCGTACATATCGCATGCACCGCACTCAGAGCATAATAACGCTTCTGCAAGTGGCGCCCCTTTGACCAGCCAGCTGTAGCTTGCAGATAAAATCGTACTATTAGGGTTAATATGATACCCAAGCAGGTTTCGGGGACACAAATCCGTACACATATGGCATTGGCAGCACATTGACTGTGCCTGTCGCAGGATAGCCGTGAGTGGTCTGAAATGATTGACAATCACCGGATTGGTCTCGGGCAGCACCAGCAGCCCCTTTGTCGTTTTGGTAACCGGCTCCTTTAAATCCCTGACCAGCTTTCCCATCATGGGGCCACCGTTGATGACTGCAAATTTTGTAATCGTCGGGCCGCCAGCCAGCTCAAGCATTTCTTCCGTGCTAACCCCCAGTGGGACAAAGTATGTACCGGGATTTGCCACCGCACCAGCCACGGTCACCCACTTTTGGCTCACCGGCCTGCCCTCTTCAGCCTCAGCAAGGTTCCAAAGGGTTTCTACATTAATAACGACTACACCGCACTCCAACGGAATGCCACCCTGTGGGATCTGCCGTCCTGTCGTCTCAAAAACCAACACATATTCATCTCCTGCAGGGTAGAAATCGCCCAATGGCTTCACCCGCAGATCTTCATACTCTGCCACTACACGCTCGGCCTCCGCAATGACCTCTTTATGCTTTGCCTTGATGCCAATGATAGCTTCCTTCGCGCCAAGTTCGAAGCGAACCCGCTCAAGCATAGCCGCAAGTCTAGCCGCATACTTCAAAATTAGAACTTGATCCACAGTTATAAGCGGCTCGCATTCAGCGCCGTTTACTACCAAATATTCGACTTGGGCGTTCAGCTTTACATGGGTCGGAAATCCAGCACCGCCAGCACCGACCACGCCTGCCTGCCGGGCTAGTTCAACGATTTTTTTGCCCAAATTCACACACCTCAACTTCCTTGTTTCTCTTTGCCATGAATTTGTTTACACGCCAGCGCAATTCCCAGTGGCGTAACCAGCAATGGCATTTCCGGCAAATAAACCTTTATTCCAGTTTCTTTTTCCATGAGTCCTGCAAACCCTGGAAAGGCACACGTTCCTCCGACCAGATACAGCGCATCGGTTTCATAGCCGTTCAAATGCTTCCTTGTAATGGACGCCACCTTTTCGAACACCGGCCTCACGACCGGCAACAAACTTTTCTGAAGATTCGGCTCCCGCTTTTTTGCTTCCGCTTCTTCGATGGATATTCCAAGTCCACCCGCAATCACCAAATCCAACTGGAACCCGCCTGTCGGCTCGTCGCCGGTGTAAATTACTCGTCCTTCCTTTATAATAGAGATTCCGGTTGTCCCTCCGCCCACATCGACGACCACACCGTTTTCAATGCCCAGTACCAGAGCTGCGGCTGTCGGCTCATCAATAATAGTTACGACCTCCAACCCTACGGCCTCAAGAATATTTTTTGTTACCTTACCGTTTCCGTTTTCAGTTCCAGGCGGGATGGCGGAGGCAGCTACGGATAAATCCATACCGAGTCGCTCCTGTAGGGTTTCAATTTGCCGACTCACCAACTGGACGGCATTAAAGTAGTCGACAACCATGCCTTCCCTGACCACATGAGCCGCAGTGATTTCACCCGCCAAAGGGTTCCCGTCGTTGTTAACAGCAACACTAATGACATTCGCCGTACCGATATCGACACCCAGATATACACAACTCTGCGTTCCAAGAACTGGTTTTCCACTCATTCTTTGTGCTAAATTAGATATTAAGGCATTAGCTTGCTCCAATTGACTCAACTCTTTTTGCCCCCTACAGCCGACTCTCTTTCATTTCCGTTTGTTGTGCACATTGTATCTCTCATTGCATCTATCGTCTTTGGATATAATTGCGTTTGATAATGCACCTTTTGTGATCTCATTTTCCACTTTTTAAGTAATTAACAAAGCGATGTTCACTTATTCATTTGCACCATTCCTTTATTGTCTAAAAGCACTCCGTATTTGTATTAATCCACATTGCCTCACTTCTTTCCAAATAAAAAGGGGTGAGCATGAATAAAAAATCGAATTCACACCCACCGCTTTAATCTTTAATATTGATTAAATTTTTTCCATTTTTAGGTTCCAGTAATTTTATTTACCTGTCGCCCATTTAGTAATGCAATAGTTGTATTGGTCATAGCAAATTAAGTTAGAGTACCTTTAGCTTTTTTACTGTATGATTTGTTTAATAAAATACATAAAAATTAAGAAAAAGTCAGGCATATGAATCAAGATAATTATCGTATTACGGAGCCTTCGGGAAGCGGAACCCGACTCAGAATCATTCAGGAAACTGTTCCGGGACAACAATCACCCTTGCACACGTCATAACTTATCCAAGGCCAATTACTTACAAAAAGCTGGGGCTAATCCTTCAATCGACTAAGCGAGGTCATCGGCATTCTCCTTGACGCCTAGCGAAATGGCCATTATCGGAAGCGATATTGCTACAAAATCGCTCAAACATTCAATCTCGGTTTCATAGACCGTTTTAACGGGAAACTGATTATTACCGGTTCGGTATCCAATGTGGAAATTACGCTGAAAACTATCCTTGATTACAAGTGATACACTTGGCTTTACAACCTGCAAACGTCATTATTGATACACCGGGAAAATACGCTGAAACAAAAGTGCTTGCCTGGTAACGAAGCTCTGTACTCTTTGAGGCAGGTATAATTGGGTTTCTAATCAGTTCATCCGAACAATATTCTCTTTAGAGTTCCAATCTCACACCATGCGCAAAGCGTGATGTCTTCGGAATCGTGACGAAGATTGATCGGACGGACACGAATGTTGCCCAAGCTGAGGAGTAGCTCCGTTTGGCGGCTATGAAAAGATTTTTCATGTAAGCTCTTATGCGGGCGAAGGATGTGGCAAATATTGAACTACTTGAAAGAGCCGGGTGAAATAATACCCTGGGAACACCCGATAAGTAAAACAGCTATCATATTGTAAATTTCGGAGAAAGGAGATGTTTAATAATGACAGCAGCCCGTATCATCTTAGCGCCGGGCGCAGCGGTTATTGAAATGCTGTGCAGGCGAATACATCATGAAGCAAAAGCCAAGCTTGAAGCACATCATTTTGATGCCGTGGGCTTAATTCAGACCAACATTCCGAATTTGTATTATTATGCGGACATTGGGCAAAAGGCTGGTAATGTCCTCCCCATCGAAATCAACGGCAATTGCCCGCAGCATTTCAGTACACTTGCCTTCTTCGGCGATACGGCGGCAGTCAGCGCTGCTATGCAGGCGGTGAAAAATATTGAAATAAACAATGAAAGAAGTAAAAATTGCTAGGCTAATTAAAAGGTTTGCTCGTATTCCACTGGGGACATATACCCAAGAGCAGAATGCAACCGAATCCTATTGTGAAATATTTCAATATATTTAATGATGCCTGGCGGGCTTCAGACCTTGTCCTGAAATAGTTGCAATAAATCAGTTCCCGCTTCAGTTGTGGCTCATATGGCAATCATTCCATAATCCTTTAAACGCTAGAATTTATGACTGGCATACTGACTTCCACAGTCGAAAGGAAATCAATCCCGTCGGCGGCCGATATCTTCAGACGGCTTGTCTGAAAGCGTTCAGTCTGGCTTCATGGTATTGTCCATAGCCTAGCCGACGCTCTTACGCTGAACAGATCCTCAATAGCGGCAGTATATATTATCGCTATGCGGTGGAGACCCCATTCGTTTTTTACTTTTTCTAGTCCCTTTAGAAAGAATCTTCTAACTAAAGTTGCCTTTGATATCACCAAAGATACTTTCGACTTCAACAGGAAAGCATTTAGTTTACGATTAATGTTGATTCTCCTGTTAGCAAAGGACTTTACACACTTATGTCGGTGAGGAGATCTGGAACAATCTGCTCATTTAGGCACTGAATCTCACTCTTATAACCATTATTAATGATACGGTTGTACTGGTATCGGAAAACCAGAGATCTGACGTACCCATAAATATATATTAATCCAGTTCTTCTACATAATTAAAATTCTGTACCTTTGTAATATCATTCGCATGGTCAGGTGAAACTGGTAGATCTGTTTCAGTTGAAACTGAGGTGATACGACCGCAGACCAAACCCACGTATGGAAACGGAAATCTTTAGATGTGTGCAACTCCTGTTTCGGTAAAAGCCTGCCGTGTTTCCTGATCTTGCAGAAAATACTCCATTCAAAACAGCCGCTTCAGAGGGAGTGAATCGGCTGCAGTGATCGAAACCTCTGCTTGACCCACAGGGTGAATCGTCCTACCGAATGCCCCCGTCTTCTCCAATTTCCGAATAGAATTCTTGTCGATTGCAGAAAGGGAAACCAGATACCCTGACGTTCCAGTTAAGTGAAAACGAAGATTTTAAGTTATAGCAGCACCTCTTTTTTAAGAAATACGCCAGCTTATAAACGTTCTCCGCTAGCATTAAAAGGACTTCTAAAATACCACCGCAGAAGAAATCGCCCTCTCTTTTCAATTCCAGGCAGGATTTTACAGTAAAATCGTAGAAAGATGTCTAAATTATTTTTCTTTCCGGAGGCAGGCATGATAGCCATAGTGAAAAGCACCGCTTTGAGCGGTCTGGATGGTCAAATCGTGGAGGTTGAGGTGGATGTGTCAAGAGGTTTACCCAGCTTCGACATAGTTGGGCTGCCGGACGCCTCGGTGCGTGAAGCCAAGGACCGCGTCCGCACCGCCATCAAAAACTCCGGGCTTGAATTTCCGGTCAAGAGGATTACAGTCAACCTGGCTCCCGCCGATCTAAAAAAAGAGGGGCCGGTTTACGATCTCCCTATCGCAGTAGGGATCCTGGCTGCCACTGAGCAGCTGCCTCCTGAGCGCTTCCAGCAGTATGTTTATCTCGGGGAACTGTCCCTTAATGGCTCACTGCGCGGCGTGGCGGGAGTTCTCCCCAACGTGCTGGCGGTAAGGGATGCAGCTTTGCAGCAGGTGGTTGTCCCTATGGAAAATGCGAAGGAAGCGGCACTGGTGGAAGGGATTGATGTTTTTCCGGCCTCCTGCCTTGATGAACTGGCCGCTTTTCTGCGCGGTGAAAACGAAATAGCCCCTTACAGGTTGGACCTTACAGAATTGCAGGACAACTGAACGGCGTCTACCATATCAGCCATTGGACAACCGGCCTCTTCTTGAGGCAACACCACGGTTTTCTCGGGACAAAGGATCGACGCGGTTTCAGCCATAAAGTGGACACCGCAAAAGATAATGATCTTCGCGTTACTTGCTGCTGCATGCTGGGAAAGCCCCAGAGAGTCTCCAACAAAGTCTGCAATATCCTGGACTTCAGGTCTTTGGTACACATGCGCTAGGATTACCGCATCCCTCTCTTTCTTGATACTCCGGATCTCCTTAGAAAACTCCTCATGATTTACTTACCCTAACAATTTAGTAGGATGTTCATTTTCATAACTGTAACAACTATAAATATAGCAAGTAATGTATCACATTAACCGTCATTTGATTTTACCTATATTCTTGGAAAGTAATATGGCTGTAGATGTTTGTTATAGAACCATATGATACTAACTAGTTGTACGCCTTCTTGTTAGCTGCTTTTTGTATGTCCTCTTGAACAAAATCCAGTAAATCTGTTTCTATTATACGGTAGGCCCTGCCAATTTTAGTAGCCTTGAGCTTTTTCATTTTTATATAATTATATACAGTAATTCTATTAAGTTTGAGAATTTTAGCTACTTCCCCAACTGTATACAACTTCAAACTAATTGCCTCATCTGCCTGGATTCGTGAAATTAGTTCAGAGACATCATCAATTGTGAATAATTTCAATTAATACCCCCTTATTTTGTACTAAATAGTCCCTTTTTATTGCTTAGGCCTAATTGATATTTTGGCATATATTAGGGGATAAGATTACATATAATTAGCCTTTATATCGCTATAATGTTTTCAATCCTTACTAAACTACCGTTTATTGAGTAAACTTTGTATCACTACCGTTGAGAGGATGGTTGTGAGTTGACAGTAAAGGTTGTGGGTTCGTTTAATTTTCTTTTCTAGTTAGCTGTATGAATTAAGATTACCGGGCACGGTGCATTGCTACTGACCTTACTGCTAACGCTACCACCTAGGAGATCATGTATTTTACCCAGGCCCCTGCTACCCATGACTATCAAATCATATCCTTCAATCTTCGCCTTTTTACATACCTCGTTGGAATGTTTTCCGATCGCAACGTCTACGTTAATTTTAACGTCCAAGTTTGAAAAACTCCTTTTCAATTGTTCCAGAATCAACTTGGCTCTGGCCTTATTTTCTCTAATCGAATCAGTACGTTTTAAGCCATTCGTTCCACCTTTTTTAGCATCAACAGAAGCCTTGCAAGGTACTACGTGAAATAACGTTACAGACGCCCTGAAAGCTATTGCCATTCTATAGGCATGCCGCAATGCTGAATTTGATTGAATAGTATTATCAAATGGGACCAGAATTTTTTTATACAGTCCTATCACCCCGCGTGATAATTAACCCAAAATACTTCTCTATGTTTTTAGCGTTGCGCAAACCCTTCCCTATACTGCTATCAGATTATACGTGCGTCACAAAGCCACATAAGCTGATAGGTGTGTGTGATTGAGGGAAGAAATTCCGCGTAACATGATGTGAAGGTTATATTAGTATTAGTGAGCACCTTCTCCTGAATAATTTTCTTCATTATATCTATATATCTATGCTCTTCACGATATTTTCCTTCTCAAACTCATTTGACTCCGCCAGTTTCTCCAATTCGGTCAGCTGTTCCTCCAACCTGGCCAGTCCCTATTCGCATCCCCGGATAATTTCAGGAACATCTTCCCATTGATGAACCCCTAAGCCAGATGCCTTGAGTAGCTCTTAATCTCTTCTTGCTTTTTGTGAATGTTGATTCTGGCCTTTTCCGCCTGCCTGGCGTAATCCTTTTTTTACTTAACCGCTCAGTAACGCTTTTATCAACTTCGTCTAATCTTAGCTCTGTCATATAAAGTAGCTTATTTAACTGAGCCAGGATAATTTCGTCCAGGTCACCTCCATCACCCTGTGGCTGCTGTAGTACTGCGCCCTAAACTCATGGAAGGTTGAACACACATAGATAATTTTAGCTTTTACTTTTCTGGCCACAAAACCCTTGTTGCATTTAACGCACTTCTGTATCCCGGCATATTTGTGTATCTTCTGGTTCCCGGCCCGCACCTTTTCATTGGAACCTTTTTTCAAATATCTGCTAGACCATGTTGAAGTCTTCCTTATTAATAATGGCAGGCATAAAATCGGGGTGGACGAATTGTTCTTCCTTGTCCACCCCGACCTTCTTGCCTTTCATTTTGCTTACCTTGGTAGTACCACAACGTAAGGTTCCGATATGGGCGTCGTTTCTCAAGATCCCCTTTACGCTAGTGGCATACCACAAATCTCTCTGCGTCCAGTTCGGTTTTTACGGGATTGCCATGGTTATATCTGGAACAGGGGTAAGCTCGCTGCTTGGCAAGCCTTATATTAGTCTACCGACAGCGGGTGGGCGCTCCTAAAAGTTCGGGCGGCTGGAGTATCGATACAGTTTTCGCTATCTGCTGCCTGGTATTGGAATTTAACCTGGTCACAGTTCTGGCCGGCAGAAATAGCGATGGTTATTAGTGGAATAAAACGGAAGCAATAATTAGGGCAATGGTACCTGCAACTTTGATTAGCGGGTTCATGGCAGGTCCGGAAGTATCCTTGCAGGGGTCGCCGACAGTGTCGCCGATAACCGCTGCCTGGTGGACCGGGTTGGGCTTGCCGTCGATCTTTTTACCGCCCAGGTTGCCCGCTTCAATCCACTTCTTGGCATTATCCCAGGCGCCGCCGGCGTTGGCTAGGAACAGGGCCATCAGAACGCCGGTGGCGGTCAAACCGGCCAGGTAACCGGCCAAGGCCAGCGCGCCCAGGCCAAAGCCCACAACTAGCGGCACGATAACAGCCACAAGGCCGGGGAAGATCATCTTGCTGATGGCGGCGCCGGTGGCGATACTGACGCAGCGGGCATAGTCCGGCTTGGCCTCGCCTTCCATAATCCCCGAAATTTCACGGAATTGGCGGCGCACTTCGTTCACCATACCGAAAGCGGCATCACCCACGGCACGCATGGTGGCAGAGCCGACAACAAAAGGAATGGATGCGCCAAGCAGGAGTCCCACCAGCACCGTCGGGTTGTTCAGGTTGATAACCAGGTGGCCATTCGTCAATAGATGCGCAAGTTTCGGGTTCCTGGCCACTTCGTCGGCAAAGGCCTGGAAGAGGGCTAAAGCTGTAAGCGCCGCCGAACCGATGGCAAAACCCTTGGCGATGGCAGCGGTGGTGTTGCCCACAGCGTCCAGCCTGTCGGTCTTTTCACGGACTTCTTCAGGCAATTCGGCCATCTCAGCAATACCGCCGGCGTTGTCGGCGACGGGGCCGAAGGAGTCCATAGCCACCACTATGCCGGCGGTGGATAGCATACCCATGGCAGCCATGGCAATACCGTAAATGGCATGGCTTGGGTCAACCCAACTAGCAGCCCAGAAAGCGAAATAAATCGCGCCCGCAAAGAACACCATCGGATAGAACACCGACTCCATCCCTACCGCCAGGCCATGGATGACGTTGGTGGCCGGCCCGGTCTTGGAGGCCTCGGCGATCCGCAGGCAGGGCGGTTTGTTATTAGCGGTGTAATATTCGGTCAGGGCGCCGATAGCAATGTTAACAATCAACCCGGCGGCAACCGCCAGAAAAATACCCACGCCATCCCTGCCGGGGAAAGTCCTGGTAGATAATAAGTATACGCCGATAGCGGTCATAAGATTGGTGGCCCACAGGCCCACATTAAGAGCCGTCTGCGGGTTGCCGCCTTCACCGGTACGTACAAAAAAAGTGCCGATAATAGAAGCGATAATCCCAATCGCTCCTACCAACAGTGGGAAAAGGGCGCCCTTGGGCCCGAAAATACTATTACCGATAATCATAGCGGCGATGGTGGTCGCGGCGTATGACTCGAACAGATCGGCGCCCATACCGGCGGTATCGCCTACGTTGTCACCCACGTTATCGGCGATAGTAGCCGGATTACGCGGGTCATCTTCGGGAATACCGGCTTCAACCTTACCTACAAGGTCTGCGCCCACATCGGCAGCCTTGGTGTAAATACCGCCGCCGACCCTGGCAAAGAACGCGATGGCAGATGCGCCAAAGGCAAAGCTGTTGATAACAACGGCGTCTTTATAAATAAGGAATAAAACAGAAACTCCCAATAGGCCTAAACCTGCTACAGACAGTCCCATAACTGAGCCGGCGCGGAAGGAAACATTCAGTGCTTTGCCCAAGCCAAAACTACGAGCAGCTTCCGCAGTCCGAGCGTTTGATTTGGTAGTGCTGTTCATTCCGATGTATCCTGCAATAGCTGAACAAACAGCACCCACGAGGAATGATATCATCAAAGGAATTCCTTTAACCCGGGGATCAAGCATAGGCAACACTAATACAAGTAATATTGCAACAACAATAGTAAAAGGTATCAGGGTTTTGTACTGCCGGTTCAGATAGGCCATGGCGCCTTCCTGAACCGCTTCCGAAATCTCTTTCATTTTGGGGGTGCCCATGGATTCTTTCATAATGCTTGCAAATGTTGCAAGCGCAAAAAGAAGGGCGACTGCCCCGGTTATTACGCCGTACCAAGCAAGTGTCATTGTTTCCTGCACTTCTAAGCTAACCTCCTTAGACCTTTTCTGAAAATTTTCCAACAAAGCTCAACTGCTATAATAGCAATCTTTCAGACCTCATCTTGTATTAATATTTTTCCACTTATCGTAAAGTACGATTTTTATATCTAAAACCTCAAATAATCCAAAATATTTGATATATTTCAGGAAATAACATCATAATGGATAAGATATGAGATCTCACATTTTGTGCGGGATCTCATATCATCCTTGGGAACTTTACTTCTTTTTTTCTACTCTAACAATACATTTTCATGATACGTGGCGATGCCGGTGGCATGTAGAACGCCTTAGTTGCCGATTCTCCAACTAACCAATCATTTTTTTAATTTTCGCGTATTTTCTTAAAGCAACCATAGCATTAACAGCTTGTTCCGGTGTAGGATAAGCGGGAATGCCGTGGTCCCTGAGCTTCATTATCGATTCGTTGCATTCGCCTCCACCCTGGCATTCCATGATAAACGGCTTCCCGAGGTGTTTATAGGTTTCATAAATCTCAATGGCGATGTCGGTCACAGCAGGGACGTCGGTGACGGCTGTAGGGCAGATAGAACCTATAACACCGTCGACGTTCGGGTCACGTAGGGCCTGCCTGAAAGCTCCCTTATACTGAATGGGGGAAGCCGTGCCGGCAATGTCCACAGGGTTCAGGGGCGAACCGAACATGGGCATGTAAGCCCTGATTTTCTGAATAAGACTAGGAGAAATATCTTTCAGTTCAGTTAAGGGCATGCCGACTCTTTCAAAGTGATCGCAGGCCAGCAAGCCTGAACCGCCGCCATTTGTGATCATAACTACATTATCACTTTTTAATTCGGGTTGCATACCTAGGGCAAGGGAAATATCTAAAAACTCCTGCCATGTGCCGGCCCTGATAGCTCCGGCTTTTTCAAAAATCTTATCGTAGTAAGCATCATCAGTACCTTCGTTTTCAGATGCGGTATGGGCAAAAGCCGCTTTAACCCCGATCTTGGATCCTCCGACCTTGATAGCTACTACCGGTTTTTCACGGACAACAGACTGGCAGGCCTTAACATATGCTTCCGGAGAATCCAGGCCCTCTATATACGTGGAAATGCATTTGGTATTGGGATCTTTAGCTCCGTAAGCGACAAACTCGGCAAAGTCCACATCTGCCTTGTTGCCCAGGCCGACGAAAAAGCTCATGCCAAAATGGGAAGTCTGTGAAGTCCCCAGGGCGGCCAGCAGGTTTGCTCCCGACTGGGATATCATTGCCACCGGGCCCTTAATGGGCAGATAGGGGATAAAACCACAGTTGAAGTTAAGATAAGGACTGCCCATTCCAACCAGGTTAGGACCAATCAGAGGCAGCTTGTTGTCCCGGCAAAACTGAGTCAGGCGGTTTTGCAGGTCTCCCCTGCCGATTTCCTTAAAAGCGCTTGTAGCAATAACTGTCATTTTAGCCTTTTTAGCCACGGCATGTTCCAGAACCATTTTCACCAGATGAGCGGGGACAGCGACAAAGACCAAGTCCACCTCACCCGGAATATCCATGACGGTCTTATATGCTTTTAAGCCGTGGATCTTCTCCGCCCGTGGGTTAACCGGATAGATGGTCCCCTTATAACCCCAGTTTTTCAAGCCTTCGATAACCTTGTAACCGACTTTGGTACTATAACGTGAAGCGCCTACAACAGCGATGGAAGAGGGGCTGAGGGCATACTTCAAATTATCAACCACATATTGACGAGGAGCGCTGATTTTCATTTATTCCTCCTCCTTCCTGGCCATGCTGCATTTTATTCCGTCTTTCACAGTGCGGTCCTGGAGGAAATCGTCGGTAAACACACATTCTTCCCAAAAACCGTTCTGGTCGTCCATCCGGCATACCCAGCGCCGGAATTGCCTGTAGATATCGGCTTCTTTTATGTCTTCGATCTCGCTGTAAGAGTTGAGTTTTTCCTTCAAAGCTTTGGTATCCGAAATTTCATTATAGGCCCAGACAGATATATCATATAAAGAATCAGTAAATTCAACGACGTTATTCAGTTCCGGAATCCGTGACAGTTCATCGGCAATTTGAGCCTTGCGATAACTGGGTATAGTTTGGAACAAACGTATTACATATGCATGGTTGGTAAGGCCAAGCTTCATAAAATTAAGGTGAAACAGGGGAACCAGTATACGTTTGTTTTCTACGACATCTTTGATTCCGGCCAACATTTCTTTTGGATCCAGGCCTGAAATATCAGCCAGGACTTTGAAGTCAAAAAGCTCTTCCATTGGTTTTTTAGTGTTCAAGGCCTGGATAATTTTTAAATCCGTCAGGTCCATCTTGTCCTGTATTTTTGCCAACTTTTCCAACTGATCCTTGCCCCAGAAAAGTTCACGGTAGGAATCTCCAGGCGCGTCCCACATATTGACATTAGATTCCCGGATGTCACGGCGGATCGGGCAAAGATGCACAAACTCTATTTCCGGGTTGTTTTTCCAGGGTTCAATAACATCGGCCAGCAGGTTATCCAAAACCCTCATATGGTTTCCGTTAAAATAATCAAAATCGCCGCTGCATTCATAACCGGTACAGATATCATCCTTGTTTTGATACCATTCTGATAATTTTGCCTTGGTCTCCCTGGGAGTGTTTTCTTTTAGTTTAACAAGCCAGTAATATAGCCCCCATCCGTAGACCTGGGTGGCGGGATTCATCACAAACATAATCAGGTGTTCATCATAGAGCCTGTGCAGCCGTTTAACAATTTCATTTTTACCCAACCCAACAGCTTTGGACAGGTAATCCATGTTGAAGACGTCGGGATGGATCTGGTATGAGGATTTTGCCACGTTATACGCGCTCATGGCTGCGTCGTCCAGCGGTACGATACCCGGTTCTGAAAAGCCAATCCCTCTGGGTGCAAAAAAGTAATCTCTCATCCACTCTTGCCTTTGATCACTACCAAGCATATAAGCTGGTGCATCTTTTTGTTGTTTATCAGACATTTTTTGACCTCCTTTTTGATTTTTCTTAATATCTACTTAAAAAACAATTACAAAGGTATCTACCCCCCCATAACCTGTTTTGCAAAGATACCACACATACGGGATTGATAATGATTTTATTAAGTTGCTTATAGTACTAAGCAACTAATATGCCAGAGAAGTGTTTTAAAGAAAAAGGCATAAAAACTCAAAAAATAGCCTCTACATTAAAAATTAACGTAGAGGCTTATGTCCTAAAATTGAATCATAGATATATTTAAATCCAATGAAAACTTATGAGGACAAAGAAAATCAATAAGTGTTAGAATTTCTATCAGGTGTTAGTTTTCATAACACCCTATTTGATATTTCCTCATTTTACAGTAAAGTGTATTCCGGGCAATCCCTAAAATTTTAGCTGTTTGACTTAAATTTCCCCTGCTTATATCCAGAGCTTGTTGAATCGACTGCTTTTCTGCTTCCTCCAAAGAAAGCGTTCCTGTGGATGTTTTATTGTACTGCGGTTTAGATGTAGTAATATATCCAGGAAGGTGTTCAGGCAAAATGTAACCATTTTCCGCAAAGAGCGCCGCCCTTTCCAGGGCGTTTTCCAATTCACGGACGTTTCCGGGCCAATGGTAATTAAGTAAAATCTCCCTTGTATTTTTACTTAAAGAATATTTTTTTCCACGCTTCCGGGAATGTTTTTCAAGAAAATATTCAATTAACAGAGGTATGTCACCATTTCGCTGAGACAAAGGGGGAATATTTATAGATATTATATTTAACCTCCAGTAAAGATCCTCCCTGAAACTACCCTCCGCCACCATCCTTGACAGGTCCTTGTTCGTGGCGGCGATGACCCTGACGTCCACCGGTACAACTTTCGCACCGCCTAACCGTGTAACTTCTTTTTCCTGTAAAACCCTTAATAGCCTTACCTGGAGGTCTTTAGGCATTTCCCCTATTTCATCTAAAAAGATTGTCCCGCCCACCGCAAGTTCAAATTTCCCAGGGCGGCCGCCCTGGCATGCCCCTGTAAAAGCCCCCTTCTCATAACCAAAAAATTCGCTTTCTATCAGTTCTTTTGGTATCGCCCCGCAATTAACGGCTATAAAGGGGCCCTCCGCCCGGAAACCTGCATTGTGAATAGCTTGAGCAAATAATTCCTTTCCAGTCCCGCTTTCACCAAACAGCAGTACGTTAGAAGATTCCCTGGCAGCTATGTTTGCCAATCGTTTAACTTCCTGGATTTCCCTGCTGTTCCCTATTATGCTGTCAAAAGTAAATTTTGCTTTGCTGTTATTTTTAGAAGCTAAGTTTTTTTGTTCTTTAGCTTCCCTGAAGACACCTATAACTCCAGCGATTTCACCATCGTCTTTTAATATGGGAATACTATTTAAAAATATTTTCCCCCGTTTGGAATCAAGAATAACCTCTTGGTTGCGACAACCTTTTTCGGAATCAAATGTTTTTAGCGTAACCGGGTGAAAATCCAGGATTTCACTCGCTTTCCTGCCGACTGCTTGTTCATGATTGATTGATAGGAGCCCTCCTGCGCTCTTGTTGATATCCCTGATTATTCCTTTCCTATCAATCGTCACAACCGCTTCTGCAACCGAATCAAATACAGCCTTATAATATTGGCTTATCACATGAAGATTTTCTCTTGTCTTCATAACCAGCAGGTGATTTTCAATTGCCATTTCAGCCGCCACCAGTATGCCGAAGATTTGGCAGTTAATTTTCTTCACCATTTGGAAGCTCATGGCAAAACCCAGTACCCCAATAATTTTCCCCTCTGGATCTTTGATAGGCACTGCCGAACAAGCCCGCTCCTTTAGCTTCATGCAGTATTTTTCTTCAGCAATAAACGGCACGGGGACTCCCTCTGCCAGTACCATTGCGACAGCTGTTGTGCCCACCGCCTGCTCGCTCCAGCTAACCCCAATACCAAAGTTCAAGTTGTCCTCGAAGTCTCTTAATATTTTTTTGTCCCCTACAACATACAATACCCAGCCCTCATTATCCGTCAAAAAAACAACATAACCCGAACCTTTTATCATTTGATACATCTTATCCATATAAGGCTTGACTACTCTCAAAAAGTTTTCATTTTGCTCTAACTTTCCGGTTAGCTCCGCACTAGATAATATTTTCGTACTTTCCCCACCATAAGGATCAATGCCCAACCTTTTACACCTTTGCCAGGATGAAAGAATCGCCCGGTTAACTTTAACCGGCTGTTTATCATACTTTATAAAATTCTGCCATTCCTCTTTAAGTAAGGAGTTGTTTTTTCTTAATTGAGCAAGCGACATAATGAAGACTCCTTGTTTCTTTATTGCTGCAGATTGCCCAAGCTAACACTAATTCTACCGTGAAAACCTACTGCAAGCCGAATCTAACCAAGCGTCAACATCATAACAGGCGTCTTTCTTGTTATATAAGATACTTATATGGCTTTCTTAATTAATTATTATATCATACCCATGAAATATCGCTACTTTCACAACTTGCCAATAATGCTGTCAAGTTAAAGTAGGTTGTTCCCGATAATTTTCAATGTAACTCAACCAAATAATAAATTTGACAACATACCGGATTACAAAAATTCAAAAAACGTAGGTGGCCGTGTCGTTGACTACCACCCCCATCATGGTCTCATCAATATGCCGACGGGGTGGCTCCGGGAACATGTCTACAAAAGTAGAGTCCGTCGTTTCTCCCATTATACCATGCGTAGGCTCCCCGGTACCTAAACATAATTTATTTTCAACAACATCATGAGTTATTGGTTTTATCATCCACGATTTTATCAGTTGATTTATTTTCTTTTTTAAGAGCATTAAACTCATCTTATGATAAAGCAATTAAAATATTAAAAGCATTTACTACATTCCATTGTATATTCCGCTAAGAAAAAACACCTAGACCGCCGAAGTTGAACACTAAGACCGTTTAAATTGAACAATCATTCCGTAGTGGCTGTACATTGATAACTAAAGGATCACATGGTATACTCAAACTGCTTTTACTTTTAAGCAGGATAGGGCAACACTGAGGAGTGACCCGAGCGGCTTAAGAGTTTTGCGGGGAGAGTGATGCCGGTGAGCGTCGCTCTTTTTTTGTTAAAAGCAACATAACATCACTCTCTTTGGAAAACTAAGCGATAAACCTCGGGAGTTTGAGGGCAGAGCCCTCAATAGCCGTAAGGCTGTTTTGAATTATCTGTCGGCAATACCCTTGCGCTCCCGCATAGAGTTTTTACCGTCGATAAAAATGGTGTAGGAATCATGCACAATGCGATCTGAAATGGCATCGGCCAGTGTCGGTTCGCCAATTTTATGATACCAACCGCCGATCTCAAACTGGGAACAGAATATGGTAGAAGCTTTTTTGTAACGAGATTCTACGATCTCAAGCAGATCGCGGGCTTCGCTTTCCTTGAGCGGAAACAGAAGCCATTCATCCAAAATGAGCAGCTTTACCTGTTTGTAAGCTTTGATGACCTTGCGGTATGTCCCCTCACCGCGTGCAATGGCCAATTCACCCAGCAGATCGGGAAGCCGTACATATTTAACCGTGTAAAAGTTTCGGTTGGCAGCCATGCCAAAAGCATTTGAGAGGTAGGTTTTTCCGCTGCCCGTGGCTCCAAGGATTATGATGTTATGGGCTTCTTGGATGTAGTTACAGCTAGCCAAGCGGATGATTTGAGCTTTGTCGAGTTTGCGATCGTCATGATACTCAATGTTCTCAATACAAGCGTCATTGAAGGCAAAACCCGCGTTTTTGATCAAGCGCGACAGCCGATTGTTTTTACGGGCTGCCCATTCGGCATCGATCAGCAGACCGAAGCGTTCTTCAAAAGCCATGTCAGACAAGTTTGCGTTTTTGAGCTGTTCCCGGAATGCTGCGGCCATGACACTAAGCTTCATTTCGTGAAGCTTGGTTACGGTCGAATCGTTTAGCATTTTCCATCCCTCCTGCTGTAGTAATCGGCTCCTCGTGTGAGTCCAAATTCAGAGGAGGAATGGGCTGGGGTTTCTTTCGGCAGCTTGTCCTGACCGGATTTTAAGATGGCCTGAACGCTCTTCAAGCTAGGCTGTACAGTGTAGGACAATGCTTTGGTGCAGGCCGCTTCAAGGCGCTCCACCGAATATTTGTCGGCTAGTTTCAAAAGAGCCATACAAGCCTTGTAGCCCTGCTGCTCGACTTTGTGACTTCCTAAAAACAGGTTAATGACAGCGCTTGTATTCTCACCGATTTTGGCTGCCCAGGATTTAAAGCGGTCGCCGTTCCAAGACACATATTTTTGATGATCTGGTGGCATATGGACTTCCAGGGTGCTGTATTGATTGCTCCTACCATAGAGCCGGGGATGAGAACAAATGCGATTGCCTTGGAAGAAGACCTCAATCACATTGCGGGTAATCCTGACATCAACTTTCTGCTTGATGTATTCAAACGGCACCGAATAATTCTGGGTCTCCACACTGATATGGTAATTGTATTGAACAGTGGCAATCTTCCAGGTCGCCAATTCAAATGGCTTTAAGGGCAACGGCAGCAAGAAGGGTTTTTCCTCATCGAACGAGGTGGCTCTGCTCCCGTTCTTCTTCTGAAAAGGTTTCTCTAGAAAAACCATTAGCTTTTCCCGAATGGCAGCATTCAGCTCTCGTAACGATAAAAACTGCTGATTACGCAGAGCAGCGAGTATCCATGTTGAGATGATGCCGACCGATCCTTCTACCGTGGGTTTATCTTTGGGAGCCCTAACTCTGCATGGAATAACCGCTGTACCATAATGTTCAGCCATCTCCTGATAGGTCTTGTTAATAACTGCTTCGCCTTTCGTCACCTTCTCCACGCCGGTTTTTAAGTTGTCCGGTACCATAATGCGAGTGATTCCACCGAAGAAGCGATAGGCGTTGATATGGGCGGTAATCCAGCTCTCCTGATTTTGTGAAAGGAAGGCTTCCACATAGGCATAGCCGCTGTATGGCAGGGCAGCCACAAACACATAGGCTTGGATAATCTCTCCCGTGTCTGTGTCGATGATCCTGGCGGTTTGTCCCGCCCAGTCTACCTCCATGATTTCCCCAGGCTTACGGTGAATGTGCATGGTTGCCTTGGTGCTTTTCACATAGTCAGCGTAATATTTGTTGAACTGGGTCGACTTGTACGGTACTTGCCCGGACTCGCGGCACTGGTCGCAGTATTCAAGCCATAACAGAGTTAAGGTCACACCGCTTTTTGCCATCTCACGATGGATGTAGTCGTAATTCGGCATTTTGTACGCGGGCTTAGCGCTCTCCGAAGAAAAAAGGCGCTGTGACAACTCCTTGTCGGACATTTCGGCCACTGTCTGCCAACTTAGCCCTTGATCCTTTGCTCTTTGAAGCACGTTAATAACCGTGGTTCGAGAGCATCCGCATCCAGACGCAATGCGGCTGTTGTTGATTCCGAGGCTATGTAGCCGCAGAATCTCTTTGTAACTGGTCATCTCTATGACCCTCCTTGAATTTATTTGCACCTTTCAGATGCATAAATTCAATTTAGCAGAAAGGTCATATCCGGTGTTCAACTTTGCCGGAAAGGGTGTCCAGTTTCAAACGGAGACACTGTTCAATCTCAGCGGTCAAACTGTTCAGTTTGACCCGGCATATTCATTCCATAAAATGGAACCAACCCATATGGGGACAGGCATAATTAAAGAAGTTGTTTCAAACATGCAAAAGGGTTGCATCGATTACACAATTTTAGCCAATTTCGCACCAGTAAAAGTATTGCACCAAAACAATATATGGACAATTACTATGGCAAAGAAACATACACAACTTGTTCCACTTATCAGTATTCACCCTGAAATGGAAGGAAATATTCTTAGCCATTTAAAACAATACATAGCATTAGGGGCTAAAGGAATTAAAATTCATCCCTCCGTACAAGGGTTCTTGCCAAATGACTACAGGCTTCAGAGTGTGTATGAGTATTGTAATGAAATTGCATTTCCAATAGTGTTTCACTGTGGGCTAACATCGGAAGTTAGAATAAACAATTATTCCGATTTAGAAATGCTCATGCCGGTAATTGACGAATACCAAAATATCCCGATTATATTAGGTCATATGGCTGAGGGAAAGGTTGGGGATGTACTATGGTTATCGAAGGTATATAGAAATGTATATTTTGATACATCAATAGCTATTTCTGGATTGCTTTGTATTAAAAGAGTACATGATGATTGCTGGCGGGATGATAATATAGTAATTGATATTATTAATAAAATAGGTGCAAACAGGATTATTTTTGGTTCCGACTACCCTTTTGGTTGTCCTATACATGACATTAAACGATTTATGGATATGAGTCTTATTAATGAAGACAAAAGGCTTATATTAGGAGATAACTCTATGAGAGTTTTTAATATAAGAACTGGTCATAAAGATATCTCAGATACCCTTTGATGACGGCAAGATTTCTTTGCCTGACATATGGAGCATTCCTGTAGTAAGCAAAAATGAGCTTTGAAAAAAGGAGTATCTCCTGTTAACATACGAGGTGTCTGCTTCGCGAAGCGACCCTTAAGCGGCCTTGCGCGATCAGATGCGAGTACTAAGAAGCTGCAGCAGTAGGAGCTCAGGTTCATCCACCGATGAGGGCGGACCCTATTCGAGACCTACGACATTGCAAAGTATTATACATTGCTTGGAATCAATTTGAAGAATGTTGGTGCCGTGTTGATGATGAAGAGAAGTTTCACTCTTCAAAGTCTTGCTGCCAGATACGGTGTTTAAAAGAACTGCTGGAAAGGACCCGGGTTATAGAAACTTACATCTCTGTAAGCCTGAGAATTTAATATACCACCTTTGCAAATTACAACTACAAGGCTCTCATATCTCTATCGGTATAAATAGAGAGATATTGAGGGTGGAATTTCAGTTCGTTTTAAATACGCGCTGTATCTACTATCATATTCCATGGGTTAAAACTAGGCCATCAACGATATGGAATCCCCCCGGTTTGTCGGCAGGTGTGTAGCAGAATTATGGTGAAAGGACAAATATATTTATCCGTTGTTACTATACTGTTTTACAGCATTCTGGGTATCTTGCGGTGCTACTCCAACAGACTGTATGAATATAAAGCAGATATATCTAATCAGGACATATACAACAAAAGTAATAGCAAATACTTCTTCAAAATACACAAGGTATTTGAGTGCAGGGATATCCATATGCATTTTTATAAAAAAACCATCGGTAGCCTTAATTGCTGTTGCACTTATAACAAAAGGGAATGTAAAAGCCGAGTAGCTTGGATAAAACTTTAGCCTAAACATTTTAGGCATGTAAAGAAGTACTGCAAAAAACATTGTTAGTGACATGACTACTAACAGCCAAATGAATGTCATGTTTTTTTCTTGGAAAGAATTTAGATATCCGGTTAGGCATATACCTGTAGGCGCAGCAAAAATCGCTACCGTAGGCAACAGCGATTCAGGTATAGATTTAATTACGAATGTTCTATAAGTAATAATTGGCAGCAGAATCAAATAAGCAATAAAGCTAAACCAGAATAATACCCTGCCGATCCAATCAACTCCAAATACAGGTGCCGTGATACTTCCCGCAGCAATACCGACAAATACTACAAAGCAGCTTGGAAAAACCTTTTGAATGCTGTATTTTAAAATGAATTCTTTTGTAAAATAGATGATTAAAGCACAGTGCATCAAAATTCCTATAACCCATATGACATATGATGCAAACGGCCAACAGGAGTGAATATAGGTAGATAGAACCATAACTCCCATTGGGAAAGTAGAAGCAATACCGGCAATTGCGGGATTCTTTAAATCCTCAATGACGACTCCGATCTTACAAATTATCTTTACTAAAAGAAGCACCAGTATTGAAGCGGATATAATGCCAAATATGCTTTTTAATATATTTGAGTAGGACGATATTAGATTGCCTGCAGCTGCCAGCCCCAGCATCAGCCCTGATGCCGGTACGGGGATTCTATCAATTATGTTTCTCATACTTACTGATGGGAATGGGACACTATTTCTTTTATCCTCGTATCCTACGCAATATTTCAGGATTTCCTGCTTATCACGTGATTTGAAGGAGTTTACCACTTTGAACCCCTGCTTTCTTAAGAATTCTAAAACTTCATCCTCGGGGTCTGCTCACGAAACGGAAGAAATCGTACGCCAACCAAATTATGGTAAATAATTCGCATATAACTACACGCTGGTACCTATTCGATTAAGCCTCACCGTGCTTTCGTAGCGTCCGGAATGCGCAGAACCTGCGCCAGGTCCGCAGGACCTATTTTACAAGCTCAGCCTGAACCCGGGGAGTAGGAGGTTAAATTTATATTTAAGAATTGATTATCCATTGATTATGCTCCTTGCCATTAGTTTGTTTACAGCGTATCATAACAGTAATTATAATACAAATGCATTGTATGCATATTTGTATGCGCTGCAGTAATAATTCGAACGATTAAAAGGAGCGCAGCTATTGTCTGAAATTAACCTTTACCAGCTAAAAGTATTTTACAGTGTAGCAAGACATCTCGGTTACTCAAAGGCCGGGGAAGAGCTGGCCTTAAGTCAGCCTGCCGTTTCCCGCCAGGTAGCCGCCCTGGAGAAAAGTCTTGGCCTTGAGCTCTTTGTTCAGAGAGGACGGCATGTAGAGCTTACCGACGTGGGCCGCAGCCTTTTCGATTACGCCGACCGGATCTTTGATCTGGCAGTCCAGGCCGAGCGGGCCATGTCTCAATTTAAGGACTTGGAGCGCGGCCATGTACTCATCGGTGCCAGTACAACCATTGGTAGCTATATACTCCCGCAAGTGCTGCAGGCCTTCCATGAGAGGTTCCCCCACATAGATATTTCATTGCGTTTAGGAAACAGCGCAACCATTGAACAGTTGGTTACAAATAGAGACGTGGACCTGGGATTAGTGGGCGATGAGGTTAAAAACCCGGCCATGCACGTAGAGACATATTTCCGGGACGAGCTTGTAATGATCATTTCACCGGAACATCATTTGAATAATAAAAAAAAGGTCTTAGTGGAAGACCTTGAAAGAGAAACCCTTATTTGGAGGGAAAAAGGCTCCGCAACACGTGCTTTGATCGAGCGATTCTTAAATAATAGCGGAGTTGTTTTCAAAAATTATATAGAAATCGGTGACACCGAAGCAACTAAGCGTTTGGTTACGGCAAAAATGGGAATTGCTTTTGTTTCTAGGTATGCGATAACACTAGAGCTTTCAGCAGGCATCCTCAATATAATAGACAGCAGCAAATTCGTAATCCCCAGGTATTTTTATGTCATTTCAGCAAAATACCAACATCATGTTCCAACAGTATTAGCCTTATTAAACTTCATTCATAAATGTTTTCCCCAGGGTAAGTGTCCCTTTTTCATAACTTCTAGACAGATAAGCTGGAATAACAGAAGTGTTCTGATAACCGAACCCGTTAATGATCAATAGCTTGGGAGTACAATAGATTTTTAGCTACTAAAGGCTGCGTACTAAGGCAAGCAACAGTATACCTTGGTTGTAATGATGGGAAGTTGAATGTCTTGGTGATAAATCCTGCAAAATTTGCGAATAAGGTGGGTTAGTAGTGCAGATAATAGCACACCAACAAGCAAAACTACGTGCATATTCCGGAAATGTGGTGGCTTGCGCAACTCCTGTTTCGGTAAAAGCCTGTCGTGTTTCCTAATCTATCATCCCCTGGGTGCCGAAAACCACTCCATTCAAAAGAGCCGCTTCAGAGGGTGGGAGTAAATAGGTTGCAGCGGTCGAAAGCTTCTGCTTGACCCACAGGGTGAATCGCCCTACCGGATTGTCCCCCGTCTTCTTCAATTATATAAACGTTGTCCGCTAGCATTTGTAAACGGCTTCTAAATACCAACACAGAAGAAACCGACCTCTCTTTTCAATTCCAGGCAGGATTTTACAGCAAAATAATAGAAAGATGTGTAAATCATTTTTCTATGCGGAGGCAAGCATGATTGCCATAGTGAAAAGCACCGCTTTGAGCGGTCTGGATGGTCAAATCGTGGAGGTTGAGGTGGATGTGTCAAGAGGTTTACCCAGCTTCGACATAGTTGGGCTGCCGGACGCCTCGGTGCGTGAAGCCAAGGACCGCGTCCGCACCGCCATCAAAAACTCCGGGCTTGAATTTCCGGTCAAGAGGATTACAGTCAACCTCGCCCCCGCTGATCTCAAAAAGGAGGGGCCAATTTACGATCTCCCCATTGCAGTCGGCATCCTGGCTGCCACTGAGCAGCTGCCTCCTGAGCGCTTCCAGAAGTATGTTTATCTCGGGGAACTGTCCCTTAATGGCACCCTGCGAGGTGTAACAGGTGTGCTCCCCAACGTGCTGGCGGTAAGGGATGCAGCTTTACAGCAGGTGGTTGTGCCATTGGAAAACGCGCAAGAAGCCGCGCTCGTGGAAGGAATTGATGTTTTTCCTGCTTCCTGCCTTGATGAACTGGTAGCTTTCCTGCTCGGCGAAAATGAAATAGCTCCTTACAGGTTGGACCTATCAGAATTGCAGGCCCATCCGGAGGAAGGAGCTTTTGATTTTGAGGACATCAAAGGCCAGCAGACAGCCAAGAGGTGTCTGGAAGTGGCCGCAGCCGGCGGCCATAATGTGATTATGCTCGGCAGTCCAGGTTCCGGTAAAACCATGCTTGCCCGCAGCCTGCCCGGCATACTGCCTGACCTGACCTTTCAGGAGTCTATAGACGTGACCAAAATACACAGCCTGGCCGGACTGCTTCCTGCCAACCGTCCGTTGTTAATCAGGCGCCCTTTCCGCTCCCCGCACCACACCGCATCAACGATAAGCATAATTGGAGGCGGGAGGATTCCCAAGCCTGGTGAGGTTTCACTTGCCCATCACGGGGTTTTGTTTCTGGATGAGATGCCGGAATTTCACAAGGACACCCTGGAAGCGCTGCGCCAGCCCCTGGAAGACGGCGTGGTGACCATCTCCAGGATTAACGCATCCCTGACCTACCCGGCCAGGTTGATGCTGGTGGGGGCGCTCAACCCTTGCCCCTGTGGTTATCACGGCGACCCGGTCAGGGAATGCTCCTGCTCCCCGCTCCAGGTACAGCGCTATATTTCCCGTCTTTCCGGACCTCTCCTGGACCGGGTTGACCTCCATATTCAGGTGCCAAGGCTCCCTTACGAAGACATATCACAACAGCCCCAAGGCGAAAGCTCCAGGGAAATTAAAAACAGGGTGGAACGAGCCAGGGAAATACAACGGCAGAGGTTTTCCGCAGAAGAACCAGCCGGGACGCTGCGGAGCAAACCATCATGTGCAACCTGTAACGCCGGCATGGGTCCGCGAGAGATAAGGCAGTACTGCAAACTTACCAAGGACGCCAAGGCGTTGATCAAGGACGCTTTCAGCAGGCTAAACCTGAGCGCAAGATCCTACGACCGCATCCTCAAAGTCTCCAGAACCATAGCTGACCTGGCTGCCAGTAAACTGATTAAGGAAGGCCACGTGGCCGAGGCGCTGCAGTACCGTTCTATGGACAACAAGAGCTTATAGGTTTTATGCGCCCACCAAGGATTATTCTACATATCCCTATAAAGGGCACATGTCTCTTCCATGTTGGCACACCGGCAACCGCCGCAGACACATCCATTTTAATCATATAGCCACTTGATACTTTGATTTGAGAGGAAGAACAAAATGAAAATTAATTTGACAAACGTCCAAGGGACGCTGCTGTTACCTTTATGGGGAGGGCCAAACTAACCAAAATTGGCAATCCGGTTTTAAGCGACCCCAAAGCAGTTGAAATTGTGGAACAAATAGTCGAATATGATTTTGCAGGCGTAGAAAAGATTTTTAGCGATTTTTTTAATGTTGGATGGATCACAAGAGCAAAAATGTTTGATGAAACGATTAAAGCCTTCTTATCAAATCATTCTGAAGCCACTGTGGTAAACCTTGGCGCCGGCCTGGACACTACCTTTTTCCGTATCGACAACGGTAAATCGCGCTGGTATGACCTGGACCTCCCCGACGTCATAGAAATAAGGAAAAAAATAATCCCGGAAGGCGCACGTTCAAAATGCATAGCGGGATCCATGCTTGACCCGGCCTGGGTAAAGGAAGTCTCAACCGGTTCGTCCGATGTTTTGTTCTTTTCAGGAGGGGTGCTGTTTTACTTCACCGAGACAGAAGTAAAAGAATTGTTCAAGCTTTTAGCAGACAACTTCCCCGGCGCAGAAATAGTTTTTGATACAAACGGACAAGGCTGGGAAATCGGTAAAGCCGTAACAGAGATCGGATCCGGTCTGAACGGACACCGCCTAAAACTGATGAAATTACTTGCAGATCCTAAGATACGAGTGATTGTGGTTGAACACCGTGATCGTCTCATGCGGTTTGTGTTTGAATACGTGGAAAGCTGTCTTTCTGTCCAGGGTAGACGGGTGATCGTGATGGACCAGTCTGAAATGAAAGATGATCTGGTTCAAGATATGATTGAAGTTCTCACATCCTTCTGTGCCCGGCTATATGGCCGCAGGTCGGCAAAGAACAAGGTAAAAAAAGCAATGGAGGCCTTAGAGAATGATAATTAACCGTGCCTATCGGTATGAGTTAAAACCAAACATATCTCAGAGAATCCTCCTTGCCAAGCATGCCGGATGCGCTCGCTTCGCTTACAACTGGGGGCTAGCCCGCCGGATCGAGCTGTATCAAGCGGAAAAGAAGTCAACTAATGCTATGGCCCAACACCGGGCGTTGAATAAACTTAAACAGACAGATTTTTCCTGGATGTATGAGGTTTCCAAGTGTGCTCCTCAGGAAGCCCTGCGGGATCTCGACCGGGCATTCAAAAACTTTTTCACTGGTCTGAAAGCAGGAGAGAAGATCGGATTTCCCAAGTTCAAGAAGAAAGGTGTCCATGACTCTTTCCGATTGACGGGCGCAATCAAGGTTGAAGAGAAAGCCGTTCAGCTTCCCCGCCTGGGTATAATCCGTCTCAAAGAAGAATCAGCGATAGGTGGCCGGATTCTCTCGGCCACCGTCAGCAGAGAAGTGGATCGCTGGTTTGTCAGCTTTTCCTGTGAGGTAGCGATTCCAGATCCTGAACCTGTCTTCGGTGATGCTGTTGGCATTGACGTGGGGTTGCACCATTTTGCCGCCATGTCTGACGGGACGAAGATCGAAGCTCCTAAACCACTGGGCAAGTATCTGAAAAGACTCAAGAGATTATCCAAGAAACACAGCAGGAAACAGAAAGGCTCCAACAACCGGAAGAAAAGCGCTCTTGACCTAGCCCGTCTTCACCGGCGCATCCGCAACATCCGGCAGGACTTCATGCACAAGCTCACGACAGAGCTGGCAAAAACCAAGTCAGAGATCGTGCTCGAAGATTTGAATGTCCGCGGGATGTTGCAAAATGACCGGTTGTCCAGGCATATCGCTGACGTGGGCTGGGGAGAATTCCGGCGACAACTCACCTATAAGACTGTGTGGTATGGGTCAGTGTTGACACTTGCTCCCCGTTTCTATCCCAGCAGCAAGACATGCTCATGTTGCGGCCATGTGAGGGATAGCATGCCTCTGTCTATTCGTGAATGGGACTGTTCTTCCTGCGGGGCGCAGCATGACCGTGACGTTAATGCTGCTGTCAACCTGAAGAAATATACAAGAAGCCTTGCTTAAAATTTGAGTACCGGAAGTTCTCCGGGAATTTACGCCTGTAGAGATCCCTCTGCCGGGGGTGGGAGACCATCTAGTCACGGGTCGATGATGCAGGAATTTCGGAGTGGGAATATTTTTCTATGAAGAAAGGAACGGTCAACATCCTTTACCTTTTCATGGGATGAGTATCCTCTTTGGGAATTACGGTATTTGTTTGCTCCGAACAACCAAGGTCCCCTGGAGCTTCACATAATTCCTCCAACTCCTCGGCCGTTACATCCCGAATATCCCCCGCGTCGAAATTTCTTAACCGGTCGGCAGTTATCCTTCGTAATTCTTCTGCCCTGGTTGATCGTAGTTCGTCAGCTTTTGGCATTGATCCGTACCCCCACCAAATATAATTTATTCCTTAGCTTATCCCTCCGTTCGGACTTTATCCGTATAAACTCCCAAAAACAAAAAAGCCCGAAGGCTCATTAAATCTTCATTACTTTGCTGTAATTAAGCTTGATTAAATATAATTACCTTATAATCAACAAGTTAGATTTTTTTAGCTCTAGTTACCTCCGATTTTTCCTGTAACATGTTTCGTAGTATATTAAAATCAATCTTTTTAAGTGATTGAGGACTCTTATATTGGAGAACTTCTGCAATCGCGTATTCAACCTCGTCGGGGTGATATCCATATGAAACCAACCGTTTGCGTATTTCCTTTAATTTCATGAGTTTCACCCAAATAATGAATAAGTTATTATTTATAATATTCCCGAAAGAAAATAGCCCTACAGATTATTCTTTAAATCAGGTTTATCTTTTGGGACTCTTATAACTTGTCCAATATGCAATGTCGAATTAATTGTCAATCCGTTTAATTTTGCTAATTCAGAAGTGTAATCAACTTCTTGGTAGTATCGCTCAGAAATAGTTGCAAAGCAATCGCCTGCTTGAACGACATGGAAAATAAATCCATCTACATCTTTATCGTCAGAAGTTTTTGTGGTTGGCAATATCTGTGTTGCTTGTGCATAAATTTGTTCCTTGAGTGATGCATTTTCACTATTAAGCTGGGATATTGTAGCTCCCAAATAAGAAACTTCACATTTCAGGCTCCATATGATTGTAAGCATAATCACAAATAAAAGTACTATACCCAGAGGTAAAAGCCGCTCTTTCAATTGTGCCGCAAGAACTGATATCCCCTTAGATTTGTGGATTTGCTTTTCTAGTTCACCAATGCTCTTCGCGAAAACCTCGTTGGATTGCTGATTGATTTAATTCATCTCCCCTTAGTAACTACTATACTATTCGTCAAAATCCAAATAATCTTTAATTAATTAAAGACAAAACAAAATACCCGCCGATACCTACGGGTAACTACTACTGCCAGCTGGAGTCCAAAGCAAGGGTAAAATAGTCTATTTCAGTTCTCCCTTAATACATGTGACTTGTATTCCTTCCTCTTTGGAAATAGTACTGGCCAAGCTGGCCTTATTTATCAAATTATCAACAGCAATAGCAAAATAAGAGCCTATACATGTACCGTCACTGCCTCCTCTTGCTACACCAGCAACAATATTTATCGGTACTCCAAACTCTTTTGTTAGTACTGCTACTTCATTAACTATTTTAATGGCCCATTCCTTAGAACGTTCAGTATCTTCTGCGGTAATCACCATAAATTCATCTCCGGCATAACGTCCCGGAAAGTAAACACCATTTTCCGTTCTCTCTAAAAGCAATCGTCCTATAATTTTTAGGCAGATGTCTCCTCTAACGTGACCGTACTTTTTATTTATTTTTCCGAAGCCGTTGATATCGAAGAAGATAACCGTAAGCTCCTTCCCCTGGCTGAGAATATTTTCTGCCATATACCTTAAATATGGGGCTTTTTTAAGGCCAGTCAGCGTATCTTCATGCTTACCGGCCTCAGCCAGAAGACTTTTTTTAGTAACAATTCCTACTAGTTTACCGCTCTCAAATACAGGCAACCTTTCTACTTGTTTTTCTTCCATTAAATTAATTGCATCCCAAAGGGACGTATTTGTATAAACAAATACTGGATTTTTGGACATAGCGTCTGCAATAATACGGTTCATATGAGAACGCCGGGCATCCCTTGAAGTGATCATTCCACAGAGTTTACCGTCCTCTAAAACTGGAAGTCCACCGATACAGTTTTCTTCCATTAATGAGACGGCTTGTTCGACACTGTCGAGAATATCAACCGTAATGACAGGACTGCTCATATAATTAGAAATGGAAGCCATTAAAGTTCCACCTCTAGACTAATCGCAAGCACAATATCAACCTGTGCTTTTAATAATGTTGTTTCAGATGCAACCTTATTTGCTTCATTCAAAACAATTTCCAGTAATTTTTCATTACTAACCATTTTTGATAGTGACTTACGAATTACTACCGCTTCGAGAGGTCCTTCCTCAATTAAATGTATTTCGTACTGACCGGGACACATTAAATCTATCATTCTCTTTACGGCTTCCGGACCTATGGGAGCTCTTCTTCCAATCAATAACACATCCTGAATTGGCGGAATCTCAAACTCGCTTAACTTCATCGAAAATAGCGCCTTTCTTCCAGGTTCAACCTTTTGAGCATGCAAATTAGAACACCACCATTTCATTTAGAAAATCAAATATGCTAATCGAATTAGTCTTTCTGTCAAATAGGGATCAAACTGCATTCCAGAATTTTTTTCAATTTCACTTAAACTTTCATCCCATGCCTTTCCTTTTTTATAAGGCCTGGAGGTTCTCATTGCATCAAAAGCATCAGCAACGGCAATTATTCTAGCCCCTAGAGGTATATCGTTTGCTTCGACACCGAAATATCCTTTTCCATCCCATCGTTCATGATGGTACAAAATTAATACAAGGAGTTCTTTAGCCCAGGAATAAGGCTTCAGCATAACAACTCCAGATTCAGGATGTCTCTTAATAATACTCCATTCCCTGCCAGTTAATTGTTCTTTTTTAGATAATATACTTTTGTCAATCTTAACCTTGCCAATATCATGTAATAAAGCTGCATTAGTGATTATCGAAATATCTTTATCTTGTAATCCCAGATGATATGCAATACGACATGCAATATAACTAACGCTAATAGAATGACAATAAATTTCAAAATCATAATTATTTAATGCAATCATTAATTTGTTAATCTCGTTAAGCAAAAGCTCATACCCCTTCCTAAACTGTTAAAGAAAAGGGCATAAAAAAAGAAATTACCAAGCCATTTCTCTTGTAGCCAGACAATCACACCAGTAAACATAACTGATAAGAGTCTTAGCTTTGCGTCCCACCCTTTCGGAGTGGTTTGCCCTTAAACAACAGGTGGTATGCTTTTTAGAAAATATTCAATAAATTATACAACTATGAGTATACATTTATCAATAGTTTGAATTTATTTTTTTGGGAAGGGCAAAAATATATATTAAAATTTAATTGTTCATTCAAGGGATAAATAAAAATGAGGTAAAATATGGTTGATATTTTGAAAACATGTGGATTGAATCTGAGGCATTATAGAAAGGCTAAAGGTTTAACTTTAAATCAATTATCTCAGGATATTGGCATAACTAGTTCATATCTTGGATATCTTGAGAGGGGACAAAGAAACCCTTCCCTGGCAACAATAGCCAAAATAGCAGAGGCTTTGGAGGTAGAGCCTTATCATCTCCTGGTAAATTTTGAAAATCGTTTTGACCGGTCGTTACATAATTTGATTATTATGTTAATTACAAGAAAACGAATTGATGAAGTAATTTTTTTACAGGAAGTACTAACATCCTATTTAAAATCCATAAAGAATAATGACAGGCAATAGTTAAGCGGCGTAACTTTATAGTATAAATTATCAACCTGCCAAAAAGATTGATATTAGCTGAGTATTTCTTTGTAAAACACAAAAGCCCCGCTGCGGAGAGCGAGGCCTTTTGTATGTCTGCATATATAGTTTACCGAAATTGAAGTTGTATTATCCCCCGGTGGAGGTTCGTTGCTACGTATACCAAAGCTGGAGCTACTGCAGCTTCTTCAGGTAGAGCAGTAGCCGGTACTTTTCCAAAACCCGACGGCTTCGTTTAGAGTTAGAAGATCCTTGTTTCCTATGGGCTTATGCCCTTGACGCAGAAGCCTTTATATGATAAATTATGTCGGTATTCTTATTGTTAGTATTCTAACTATCCAACAGGGGTGGTGCTGATGAATTTCCAGGAAGCTAAAGAATTGCACAATTTATTGTTTTCCTTTATAGGTATGTTTCATGAAAAGTTTCTATGCCGGTTCCGCCAGCATTATGACGGCAATCCCAGGCTTAAAAAAAACCAGGTCAAGATTATCAGTATTTTATACCAGCATGATCACCTGATCCCAACTGAAATCGGTAAAATGCTGGATATAGAAAAAGGTAGTCTGACTGCCCTTATAGATCAATTGGAAGATATGGGCCTGATTATACGACGCGCTGATCCCTGCGACAGACGAAAGCTATTAATATCACTCAGTGCTGCCGGCAGAGATGAAATGAATAAAATTATGGACGATCACACCCGAAGCCTGAGTGTTTTTTTCCGAGGCGTAGATCCCGGAGAAATAAAACAATTTGTAGCCAGCTTGCAATATGCAGTAGACTTCATGAAAAAATTTTAAAAGGTGAATGTTGACAAAATGGAAAAAAGCTTAGAAATGCGCGATCGAAATATAGGCAGTCTGTTGTGGAAGTTTTCCTTGCCCGCTATCGTGGCTATGCTCATTAACGCACTCTACAACATTGTCGACAGGATATTTGTAGGGCGTGGGATCGGCTTTATCGCCATCGCCGCAACAACTGTGGCTTTCCCCATTATGATTATTCTAATGGCTGTATCCATGTTGGTCGGAATCGGCGCTACGGCATTGATTTCCATCCGTTTAGGACAGCAGAAAATGGAAGAAGCCGAAAAGGTAGCCGGCAATGCCATGGTTATGATAATTTTATTGCCAGTCATTATAGCCGTAATATACCTGCTCTTCCCCGAGCCGATTTTAATATTCTTTGGGGCAAGTGAAGAAGTTTTACCTTACGCCCGGGATTTTGCGCACATTATTATGCTGGGAGCGGCTTTTGGTTCCATCAGCATGGGGATGAACAACTTTATCAGGGCGGAAGGCAATCCCAGGTTGGCTATGTTTACGCAAATTACCGGCGCGTTGATAAACGGAGTTTTAAACTACATTTTCATTTTCAAGTTGGGACTGGGGATAAAAGGTTCGGCTTTAGCTACTTTGTCCGGCCAATTCCTTTCAGCAATCTGGGTATTGAGTTATTTCCTGTCAGGCAGAAGCCTGGTCAAAATCAGATTAAAAAACCTTAAGTTGCAGCTGCCTATAATTATCAGCATTATATCTATTGGCTTTGCCCCTTTTGCCATGCAAGTCGCCAACAGTGTTCAGCAATCAATACTTAATAAAACCCTGTTGGTACATGGCGGGGATTTAGCTCTATCGGCTGTGGGCATTATTATGAGTATAGCTGCCTTATTATTCATGCCGATAGTGGGCTTAAGCCAGGGAGCACAACCCCTTATAGGCTTTAATTACGGCGCCCGGCAATATGACAGGGTTAAAGAGACGGTGAAAATAGCGGTGATCGCCGGCACCTGCATTGCTGTAGCCGGCTATACGGCCATTCATATCTGGCCGGTCCAAATTGTTGGGCTATTCAGCAAAGGGGATACGGCGCTTACGGAAATGACCTCACAGGCAATGCGGGTGTTTTTTGCGCTATTTCCGGTTGTAGGATTTCAAATAATATGTTCAAACTATTTTCAAGCAGTGGGCAAACCGGTACAATCTACCATACTCAGCTTGTCCAGACAGGTACTGCTGTTTATCCCCTTGCTTCTGATCCTGCCAAATTTCTGGGGAATCAACGGAGTTTGGAGAACAGCGCCGATTGCTGACGGCCTGGCAGTTCTGCTGACGGCTACCCTTATTTATTTGGAAATGAAAAACCTCCCGCAAAATCAACCATTAATTGCACAGGTTAAGCAGTCTGTCTGAGTTTTTATAATCGGAGCGGATGAATAGAACTCCAGCAGGTTTAAAAAGGCATGATTTTCAAAATAAGAAAAAACCGTCTAGTTCTTACAGTAGACGGTCCCACCAAAAGTTCAAACAAAAGATATCAGGGAAAATTTGGTCAAAAATAAATTAGATGTTATTATCCTCGAAATCATCCTCATTAACAACCTCATCCTCATCCGGAAGTCTAACTAACCCATTACCTGCAGTAGATGATATTTGTTCTTTAAGCCATTTAACCTGTTTAAGTGAAGAATCAAGTTCCTCTGCAATTTTCAATTGAGTAATTGCATCTGGATAATTTTTTTGTTTATATAGGTATTTTGCATATGCATATCTAGCAAAAGCACTGGCTTTATCAAAATCAATCGCAGATTTATAGAATTCTTCTGCCTTGCCAAATATCTTACGCTTTTCAAAGACATTTGCTAGCGATTGATATATAGCGGAATATCGCCATTCTGGCACATTGACTTTATTTGCAATTTCTATTGATTGATTTAAATACTTTTCTCCTTGATCCAGCTTCCTTTTTCTTGATAATAAATCCCCGTATCCCGCTAGAACCCACCACGCATCACGATTCTTGCCCAAAGCTAAATTAATATAATGCTCAGCCTCCCTCCAAAATTCTAAATTACCATAACATAATCCAATTTTAAATTTTATATCGACATCTTCAGGATACATGCCTTCAAGTATCTTATAATATTCAATAGCTTTACGGAATTCTTTTCCTCTAAATAACCTTAATGCCACTGGACGAATTTCATCCATAAAAATTTCCTTATATTCCTGAACCTTTTCATATTGAAGTGATTGAGCTAAATGTGATACTAGTTCCCCATAATCCTCTATCCTTGTTGATGATTGTTTTATTTTGGATTCATAGTATTCAACAGCATGCTTATGGTATTCAATTCTTATTTCAAGTGGAATTTGATTAACAAAATACTCCTTAATAATTGGATGCATCTGATAGAGACCTGTTTCTATATTAAATTCAAGCAAAAAATGATCGGTTAAAACATCAATCATTTCTACAGATTCGTCTCCAACAAACTTATCTATTACTTCAAACTCGAAAGGAACGTTATAAACTGAGATATAGCGAACCAACTCAATTTCCTTGGGCATTAAATCAATTCTTGCTAGTAGTAAAGGAATTAACCTATCTTGGAAACGTTTTTGAACAGTAGTATTATCAATAATTGATTGCATAGGATACTTTTCTAGTAACTGAGATATGAATTTTGCAGCTAGCGGGTTACCGTGTAACCTATTTATTAATTCTATTGGAATATAGATAGATTTGTTTCCATGGAAAAGTTTCAAATTCCAGTCTATTATTCCTCTTATATATTGTTCTTCAAGTGGTTCCAAAACGATATTTGCAAAACCTTCTTCAGGATATTTAAACTTAAAAGGTGATGTAATAAAGATTTTATTTTTGCTACCTGAAACAGTTTTGGCTGAATATTTAATAAATCGATCAAATTTTATGTCAAAATAGTTACCTCTACTAAATGTATAGTGCCAGTCATCTATTATTAAAACAGCAGAAGGCAAACTATTAAACCTATCAAAAATATTTTTAAATAAAGATTCCAAATTACTCTCAATCTGTGTTATTATTTCTTTTTCATCAAAGATAAACTCCAGTAAGTTTAACAGGGAAAGGATAAAACGATTAAATCCTGTCCCTTCCGTTATATTAATAACTATTTTTTTCCAATTTGATGGTAGTACATAATTAATTCCCTCATTAACGAAGGCTGTTTTTCCTATACCCCTTATGCCAAAAACAAAACAAGTTTTAATATTTTCATTATTAATAAATTCTCTCATTTCTTTAATTGCATTATCCCTACCAATATATGGACGATTAGTATCACTGATTACTTCAGAAAATTGTTCAGCATCTGGAGTAATAATCGTTTTTGCGGTAATAGATGGATAACACTTTTTTATTTGATCAAGTTTTCTCGATATATTATTCAATACTTCTAAGGCCTTCCTATTAAAGTTATCGCTGGTAACTATTGGTGCAACAGCTTTCTGTATCACTTTTAAAAATTCATATTCTAAAAATTCAAGGGGATTTTCCGAGATAAATATGTAATCACAAAAAAATAGAACATCTTCCTTCTTAGCAATACCTTCTTCAATTATTTCTGAAAGAAAAGTCAATTTATAGTTTAAAATTGATGGTTGTTCTTTTATACTTGCAAGTGAATCCAGTTCTAAATGTAACTGAGTCGAATTTAAAGAAGGTGCCTTGTTTAATGAATCAAATATTCTTTCATGTAAATTATTCAATATAGGTATAATAGAAACAATTTTTATTGGCTTATGTAATGTCACTACACCACTTTTATTATATTGCCCTTCAATATCTACATCAGCAACAAGAATAACTTCATCGTTAGATGGCATTGCAATAGTTCCATCTTCATCTAAAAAAATGTCCTTATTATTTTTGTCACAGTATCCGAATATTTTCGACCCACCTATAGTTGCTTCATTAACATATATAATAGATTTTCCTTGAATTCGATAATAATTTGCTGGAAAACTAAAATATGCTGTTTTTGGACTCCAAGACGGAACAACTATCAGACAAGGATTATCGTTTTGAGGTGATACTAAAGCCTCACTCAAGAAATCAACACAGATCATAACTCCTAAGTTAAAATTATAATCATTTAAATCAATAGAAATCCAATCCCAAGTTCTTTGAGACTCTTCTAAATCCGGCTCAAATTTAGAAGGTCGAGTTTTAGGAACAAAGTATATTTTTTCATTTGGCATAACCACCGGACACATTGCTTGCCGAATATATTCATCTTTTATATATTCATCGTTCTCCAGAAAATCATCGAATCCTATACTTTTATAATGGTTAGCGCATTTTTGTGTAACCATGTGGCTACCAGCAACTATAAAAATATTGTTTTTAATGGAAAGTTCTTTTACTAACAATAAAAGATCAGATGGTATTGAATATTCTGGGAAAACAACAATGTTAACTTTTAATGAAGAACATTTATCTATAATAGATATAACTCTTCGAGATAAAAAATCTAAATATTTATCATATACATACTTTCTTGAGGCTTTTACCCCAACAACTGATGACCCTAATAAGTTTAATCCTATATCTTCACCAGTTGGTTCCATAAGTAAATTTTTATAAGCAGGGTGATACTTAATCTGAGCTAATGCAATTCTTAAATAATTACCCACAAAATACCACTTCCCGTTAACGTAGAATTTTTTAACATTCGACAGAAATATAAATTATTCCTTTACATACAAAAAATTACTAAGAAAATATTCCTTAAAAAAGTTGTTCGTCAAAAATCATGAATAAACATTTCAACCTAAATCACACGAGATATAGTACTAGGAAAAATATCCAGTATATAGATTAATCCTGCCTACCATCACTTCCCTGCTGACCTCCACTTCTTAAAACAATAAAATGTAGCTAAGGAGGGAATGAATATGCAGGCAATATGGAAAGGCTCAATATCATTTGGCCTCGTTAACATACCGGTGAAAGTATGCGGCGCCGTTAATGCTAACCAAGTTTCCTTCAATCAGATACATGAGCCTTGCAAGAGTAGGATAAAGTACCGTAAGTACTGCCCTCACTGTGAAAAGGAAGTGCCGGCAGAAGAAATTATCAAAGGTAGTGGTAGAACCACCCAGGGTTACTAATCTTATGGAGGCTCTAAGATTGAGTATAGAGCAGTCTATGAAGAAGACGAAATCGCGTAAGAATAGCCCCTGGGGAACCAGGGGCTGTTCCTGTAATGTTTTTTAATTAAACGGCTTCAGTTTTAATAACTTCTTACATAAATTATGTGGCACCCCACCATCAGCAATGCCGCGAAAACCTAAGCCGGTCTCTTATTCGGCTCCACCGTGCCATCAATACAGCTCAGATTGCACATGCAATTCCTAAGGTATAGTCAACGTATATCATATTGGGAATATTCGCCAGAGTTTTAACTTAACCTGTCGGGTAGATTAAAAATTAACAAAGTGTAAAGGAGGTAAACCATGACAAGTATAGCCATTGCCATAGGTTTAGGTTTCTTTATTATTGCAGCATTCATTGTAAAAATTGCAAAACGGGATATCATAAAAATCACCTGTCTTTCGTCGTATTTTATTGGTAACTAACTTGCCGATTAACTATCCAAATATTTTACGAAGTCTGAGCTAACCGGTACCTCTATACTCAACAAAGGGGCATTCTGCTGAGCCCCATACACATCTGTCTCGCCGAGGGCTCCTGATACCACCGGGCGTACAATTGTCGCCTTGATAGCGTTTGCTGCTTCAAACTCTACAACCCCGATAACCTTATCTATATCGATGTTGTATAGTCCGGCAATCAATTCTTTTGTAAACACCCCAGACCTCCGTGCCTGTTCAAAGGCCGCACGATCCTTGAAAATGATATCGAAAGTCAATTCATAAGGACCCGAATTCTTACTACGAACCACACTGGCTAGTTCGGTAATATTAATTTTTTTCAATCCAATCGCCCCTTTAAAGATTAATTAGTTTCATCGGGAAAAGACTATAGGGATTGTTTACCTCAATCAAGTGATAGACGCTGAACTGGTATACGGCCCCACCTTTAAAGTCGGAGGGAGAGTAAGGAAATGCCAGGTTTCCCGCTGTAGCCATCCGGCCGGAGTAACCGCTGTGGAGCATGGTGGAACGGGCAAAGCTGCAAATCGTATCGGCTATGTCCTGGGTTTCCCCCACCGCTTCAATGATGATTCCTAATTCATGAGGTATCACATTTAGCTCCGGCTCCAGCCTGCCCATTACGCCATTGCGGCCGTATAGCTTGAAGTCGAGAAAATATTGGTAACCTGACTCCTTAAAGTTATCCTGGACCCTTTCCCTTACTGTCGTGATGACCTCATCTATTTTCTTCACCATGATCGGATCACGGCAGCCGGCAATGGATACTGTCCTGTAACCAGCCATCTTTACCCCTTCCAGCTTAATATAATACTTGTCCGTAGGGATAAACTTGCTGCCCGTAACCCTTACCCGGTTCTCTGTCACTTGCTCAAACTTTGCTTCCTTCAGCTCCAACAGTCCCCCCGGGCCGGGCAGCGCCAATGGATTTGATTTTTCATAAAGGGTGTGGGCTGACACAGAGGTAACCGTACACCGCCGGATTGGGTTTAAGGGCTCCACTTCAAAATATCCCGGGCCCACCCGTCCCAGGAGGCAGTCACTGCCGCTGCCGGGAGATGAGGCAATAGCCCCGCATTCAAGAATTTTGCCCAGGTGAATAGCCAACCCCGGTTCAAAACCAGCGCGAATGGCCGGGGCCGCGAAGACCGACGGGTCGTAAGCACGGCCGGCCAAAATCACCTGCGCCCCTTCTTCCAGGGCAGCAATCAGAGGCTCGAACCCCATCTGTCCTACAACCCTGAATGTAGTATCCAGGTCTTCTTCCTTCAGCGGTGGCGCAGGATACAATGGAGTTACTTCACCTCGGCGCAACGCCTCTCTAACCTGCTCCTTGTCCACCTCGGCATGAATTACCGCCATTGTAAAATGAAGCCCTTTTTCCCTGGCAATCTCTACGATTAAGTCATAGTCCCGTTTCAGGTGCGGCTCCCCACCGCTGCCCCCTGCCGTACCAATGAGTACCGGGATTTTCCTTTCTACCGCCGCTTCCAGTATCAACTCGAGGTCCCTTTTCACAGCGGCGCGGTTTGTAAAAGACTTCCCGGCGCCCAGGTAATACGGACCCGGGTCGGTGGAACCCGCGTCCACTGCTATGACATGAGGCTTTTGGCTTAACCCTTCTGTGAATGATTCCAACGGAAACCCATACCCAAGGATGGCCGTTGGAGACAAAATCCGCATTTCTTCCATCTGAATGAATCCCCCTTTGTTGCAAAAATAAAATGACACCATTCATATATTTCAAAAATTAGAGTCCATTCCGATTTTGCTGATGCCCAGACTTTCATACGAACCCTCCTTTTTGAATTTTTTAATCTATAATATTATTTATTAAGGATTATATATGGAACAACTACAAAAAAGACTCTTTTAACAAGGTCATTGCCGTAATTGGGCTAAATAATACGATCTTAGTTAAACAAAAAAAGTGGTTGAAGACAACAGCTTCAACCACTTTTTTCTCTTGTAATGCTTTTCTAGCTATTCATCTCATCTAATAAGCCTAGGAGTTTCATCTTGCGCCATAGCGTGGTGGTGCTTATACCCAGCTTTTTTGCAGCCCGGCTTCGTTTATAGCCAGTGTCCTTTAATATTAACTGCCAGAAGGCAGTCCCCCATAGGTAAAAAGAAGTGTATTAACCCTTTCTTACTGGGGGAATGGACTAGTAATCGATGCGGTAGTCAATAACCGTGGCATACCCCCCCGGCCATGCTGGCAAAAGTACCCAGACAGACACTAAGCGTTTCAAAGTAATTGCCATCCCCTTACCCCCTGGATTGCTATTTGTAAAGCAGAAAATTCATATTTTTGAAATTTACTATATCTAGCGCTTTTTACCTAAAATATAAAACTTAATGTAGACCACAGGGACTAAATTGTGCAAGACACCTGTTGCAAAGCCTGCGTATAAATGATTAGAACCGGGCAATATACATATAAGCTACTTAAATGACAAGCTTATGGTACCTACGGCGAAGTCTACACGGGTCGAAAACCAGATCGTCGGACGTAGCAGAGTATACCCCCTCTTGGGAAAATAAGGCGGCGCACCGCGGTGTAAGCTTCCTGGGCTGAACTACATAGATCGCGGAAAAGCCTAATGGTGAAGCCAGCCCGGACGATTTTTTCCTCTTCCATCCGTCCTCCTGCCTGCCAGGGAGAAATTGAGGTCAGTTCGAGCACATGTGCAATGCTAATTGAGTTAATGCGGAATGCAGGTTGCAGTACGAAACAAAAGATAAAGATATTTACCATATAAGACAAAAATCTATTTTTGGAGGACATTTGTCATGCTAGAAGTCTCGGGCAATCCTAACCCCACATGGATTTTGTCTGAGCCAGAAGAGAAGGACGAGCGGGCCTTGCGGCTGACCTTCGCCTACCGCGGCGAGGAGATCGAGCTGGTCGTCGCCCAACGAGTGGCGATGTTCGTGCCGCCCGCCGACTCCCTGGAGGAGCGTGAGCCGCGAAGCGGCTTCTGGCTCGAGCTGCGTGACGCGGCCGGCGCCCTGGTGTTCAGGCAGGACCTGCACAACCCGATCGCCGCCGACTACGAGGTCTTCCCCGAGAATCCTGCCGGAGAGATCGTCCGGCTTCCGGCCGCGGCGCCGTCGGGGACGTTCACCTTGGTGATCCCCGAACCGGAACGCGCCGAGAACCTGGTCCTCGTCGCCAGCCCTTCCACACCCGAGGCCCGCAACCAAGCGGCCCGGGAGGTCGCCCGCTTCGACATGGCCGGGGTGCGGCGCACCGTGGAGGGCCGGCCGTGAGCGCCTCGGATGGGGCGGTCGTGGGGACGACCCAGATACTCAACAACGGGCCGGCGGCCCGCCGGTTCAACATCGTCATTCTGTCCGAGGGCTACCAGCAGGCCCAGCTGGGTCAGTTCGCCAACGACGCCGCCGCGTTCGTCACCCGGCTGTCCCGGACACCGCCGTTCCACCTGGTCATGAACTCGATCAACGTGTTCCGGGTGGACGTGAGCTCGACCGACACGGGGGCCGACGACCCCGTGACGTGCGGCGGCGGGGGCGGCACCGCCCGCACGTACTTCGACGCCACGTTCTGCGGCGACGGCACGAACCAACGTTTGTTGACCGTCAACAATACCTTAGCCCTACAGGTGGCCAACGCCGAAGTACCCCAGCACCGCCTGGTCGTGGTCATCGTCAACTCGCCGATCTACGGGGGTTCAGGGGGCCCGGTGGCCGTCTACTCCCTCGCCGCCAACGCGGTCGACATCGCCCTGCACGAGATCGGCCACACCGCCTTCGCTCTGGCCGACGAGTACGAGACCTTCCGTGGGTGCGCGTCCGGCGAGCTCGACCACAACAACCACCCGGCGGTGGAGCCCGCCGCCGAAAACGTAACGGTCACCGGCTTCAACAACATCCAAAGGCTGAAGTGGCGCCGGTACGTCCGGGCGGGCACGGCGCTCCCGACGACCCGGAACGCCAACTGCGCGGTGTGCGACCCGCAGCCGTCACCGGTCCCCTCCGGCGCCGTAGGGGCGTTCGAGGGCGCCGACACCTACCACTGCTCCGCCTACCGTCCCGAGTTCGACTGCAAGATGCGCACGTTGGCGAGCGACTTCTGCCGGGTCTGCTCCGACGTCATCCTGCACCGCCTCTGGCAGTTCTCGCCGCTGTCCGTCCGCTTCGCCTGGAAGGGAGTGGGTGGTGACCAGACCCTCTACAACGGCCGGGCCAGCGAAAGCTACCAGTACCACCTGCCCGACTTCAAGAGCAGCACTGGCCCCGCGCTGATCAGCGACAACCAAGGAGCCTTCATGGCGTGGAAGGGCATCTCCAACGACCAGGGCATCTACTACAGCGTACTACGCCACATCGACGGGGTCACCTGGGACACGCAGCACAACGTGCCCGGCGTGGGCACGAGCACCGGCCCCGCCGCGGCCATGTTCCAGGGCCGGGCGTACCTGGCCTGGAAGGGCGCGTTCAACGACCAAGGCATCAACTTCACCCGCTTCGAGGGCGGCTTGCCTGCTGCCCAGCGCAACGTTCCCGGAGTGGGCACAAGCACGCGTCCGGCCCTCGCGGTCTACAGGGGCCGGCTGTATATGGCGTGGAAGGGCATCGCCAACGACCAGAGCATGTGGTTCGCCAGCTTCGACGGCAACCAGTGGAGCGCCCAGGCGCCGATCCCCAACGTCGGCACGAGCGCCTATCCCGCCCTGGCCGTGATCGGTGATCGCCTTTACATGGTGTGGAAGGGGATCGAGGGCGATCAGAGCGTGTGGTTCACCAGCTTCGACGGCTCGCGATGGGCGCCGCAGGCTCCGGTCCCCAACGTGGGGACGGCCACGGGCGTCTCGCTCTCGGCCGGTCCGGACCGGCTGTTCATGGCATGGAGCGGCGTCGCCGGCGATCCGAGCCTCTACTACACGACCTTCGACGGCAGGACGTGGGGCCGCCAGCACAACTACCTCGGCACCGGGTCGAGCGCCGTACCCGCGGTGCATGTCCGTTATTATGGCTGACCGCCGGGCTGGCGTCAGCGGTCGAACCCGCTCGCGGTCTCAACGTGGAAGGTGTGGGGGAAGGAGTCGACCAGCGCCACCGACACCAGGCGGTAGCCGCTTGGGCGAGCAGGGCGGCGTCGCGCCCCAGTGACCAGGCTCAGCTGTCCAGCACGAGGCTCCACTTTTCAATCTTTGCGCTCCACCGGGTACCCTTAGACTAACTGCTTAAACCATTTTACACAATAATTTTAATAAGAACGTGAAACCCCAGTTCATTTTGAAGTGGGGTTTTTTTGATGAAACTGCCCTTTAGTTTAAGAAGCTGCAAAGCATTACCACATTATGTATAAACCAAGTACGACAGCAAAGGGCAAAACGAGCAAGACCGCCTACTTTTTATAGTAGACGGTCTTGCTGCCTATAGGATTTGTTTAGAACATTCTATCCTCAGTTACAAATTCCGGCGCCCACCTGTAGTATTCCTTGGGATAAGCTTTCTTCAGACCTTTGTAGTTGGCCTTGACGAGCTGTACGGCGCCTTTCCTGGTCCGGTAGGTCATTACAAGCCCCTGTTCCTGCAGGGCGTCGATGACTTTGCCCAATGCTTCATCATCTGCATCGATATATTGCTCGATATCACCCAGTGTCATATGCAGTCCCTGGTTGATCCGGTAGTCTTCGCCCAGGACAGCCAGGACATTTTCTTCGCTGAGCGCCAATTTCTTTTCAACAGGCCCTGCTGCCGGCACCGGCACACCCAGTTTTTCGCTTATGACCCGGCGCGGCATCTGCATATCCTCCGCCATCAGTTTGAGCCCGGACCTGAAAATAACTAACCTACAGGCTTCCAGAGTACCCCCCGCAATATAATCTGTCTTGGCAACTTCAAATACATTCTGAACCGGATAGAAACGGTTCACCCCGTCACCACCCATAACCTGAGTGGCGTCACAGCTTGATGCAAATGTGTTTTCAGCGCCACATGCCTTTACCATGCTTGCTTCGATGGTAATGTCCTTGCCAAGATCCCAAAGGTATGCGGTGTAGTAAACGGACATACGCGTCGTTTTTAGCCGCATGATGATATCAGCGATTCTGGTCTGGTTACCGGCAATATCAATGGTGGGTCTGCCGAACTGGACCCTCCTTTGAGAATAAGGTACTGTATATTGCAATAATATTTGCTGCCAGGCAGCGGCCGAGGCGGAAATCAGGGTTCTCTCAAAATTGAGCCCGTGCATCAAAACCTTCCAGCCTTCACCCTCCTGGCCGATTCTGTTTTCCACCGGTATGATAACATTATCGAAATCAAGGGAACCATTTTGTACGTTCTCGAAACCTAGAATTTCATTGATCCGTTCTGTGGTAAAGCCGGGTACCCCTTTTTCAACCCAGAAAGCTGTGAGATGACGGTGTTTTTTAACATCTTCCGGGTTGTTGCTTGACCTGGCGTAGACAATATAATGTTGTGCCACGCCGGCTCCGACGATAAAGCGCTTCTTGCCGTTGAGGACATAATGATCCCCTTCCGGTTTCGCTTCAACTTCTATACCAGCAGCATCGGTACCAGCGGTCACTTCGGTAATACCAACACACCCGATCTCACCTTGGGCAATACGCGGCAGATACTTTTTCTTTTGATCTTCCGTACCGAAATCTAGAAGCTGCATTACGCCGCCCATCATATTGCCCACGATGATCCTGCCCAATCCCGGGCTAACTTTGTGAACTTCCTCGGCCACGATGCAGCCGCCTGTGCAGCCCAGACCCATTCCACCATACTCCTTGGGGAAGGCGGCGCCTGTAAAGCCTGTTTTGCCAAACTCTTCATATAAATCAAAGGGGAATTCCCTCGTCCACCTGGTCTCCATTTCCCGTTTCGCTATCTTTTGCATAAACGCCCTTACATCTTTTGCTAACTGTTTCTGTTCTTCACTCCACCAGGGAAAACTCTCCATTTTTTTGCCTCCTTTTATATTGAATAGTTAATTTGATATTATCCGGGGTAATACCGCTAAATCATTGCATCTTCCTATAGCTGGTATTCTACCCTCTTTTTTTGCCCTGCGTTACATTGTGGGATATTCCACAAGGGGTTACGCACGCAACTTTACTGCTAGCTTTATCATACTGATTCCTATTACACACAATATAAGCAGCCTCAAGTTGAAACAGCCCTGCGATTAAAACCTATGCCTTAGCCTCCAGGGACCTGGCTGCCCGGTCTTTTTTATTCTTGTTCTGCACAATCAGAGTAAGCACGACACCGATAATACTCATTGAAGCGGCAATCATGAAGGCCATCGTATAATTCCCGTTGCTAGCTTTAATACTGGCAGCCAGGATAGGGCCAAGATATCCGGCTAAAGCAAAACCGCAGAACATGATGCCGTAATTAACCCCGTTGTTTTTAGGACCGAACATGTCGGCCGTAAGTGCCGGAAAGATGCCCATAGTGCCGCCGAAGCAAAAGCCAACGAACATAATGGCGGCAATAAAAGTACCAAAAGAGCCAATACTGGACAAAGATAATGTGGCTGCGCCAGCAATAATATACATGACGATCAGCGCAGGATAGCGGCCGATTCTATCCGACACCGCACCCCAAAAGATCCGGCCGAACGTGTTGGCCATAGCCAGCAGACTTACTCCTACAGCTGCTGCTGCCGGGGTTACTTTGGTTACTTCCTGGATAATAGGTGAAGCCTGACTGATAATCATCAAACCGGAAAATGCCCCGGCGGTAAGCATTAAAAATAACACGTAAAACATGGGATCCGAGAGCATTTGGTTCCAGTTTTTATCCACACCGGATACTGTCGATGTAGCGGTAGGCGCCGGTGGATTCCAGCCTTCCGGCTTGTAATTGGCGGGAGCAGTCTGGATAAAGAATGAGAATACTGCAATTATGATAATGTAGGCAATGCCCAACGTCTTAAAAGTGTTAAGGATACCCATACTGGCAATCATAGAGTTAGCAAGGGGGGGCACAATGATAGATCCACACCCGTAACCGGCTGTTGCTATTCCGGCTACAAGACCCCGTTTATCCGGGAAAAACTTGACCGTATTGGCTACCGTGCAGGAATAAATGATACCCATACCTAAGCCCATGATCACCCCGTATGACATATACAGCCATGATACCGATGTCGAAAAGCCGGCCAGTAAAACGCCGCCGCCGAACATGAATGCTCCGAAAAATATTACCCACTTGGGTCCAACTTTGTCCTGAATTCTTCCGCCCGTGATCATCGTTATAGGACCAACACCGTTAGAAATCGTAAATGCCAGAGCCGCTGCGGCAGCAGTACATCCTAACGCAGCGATCACTGGTTTGGCAAAAACACTCCAGGCGTAACCGGAACCAATACAAAGGTTGATAACCACGCTGGCGATCAAAATAAGCCATCTTTTAGTTTTTAAGTCCATGAATAATGCCTCCTTTATAAAAATAGCTATCATTTGTTATCCATGGGAAATATTACCTATATTATGGGAACATTTATTTACCCCCACTATAGCGAGAAATTCAATTATTCATGGATACACTTGACATGGAAACTGGTACCATCGTTTTAAATGCCTGAGGATGAAGCAGCTTCGCTGCATTCCTTATCATCTGTGGACGATAGAATCATTCTCCATGTCAAGAATCCGCTTTGCTTCGATAAGTACTCCGTTTGATTATAAAGAAAACATATCCGGTTAAACTATTTTACTTTTGCGTCCCAAACAGCCTTTAAGCCGCCGTTGCCCCAAACCGGCTGGAAGATTTCAGCAGGCATCAATCTAGGGCCGCCTGCCGGGATGATCGGAGCGAATTCCATCTGATCCAGAATATCCTTCTGAAGATCTACGCCCGGCGCGATCTCAATCAACACCATGCCTTCCAAAGTCCTTTCAAATACGCATCTTTCAGTGATATAGAGCAGCTTCTGACCATTCTTAGCGGCCAAGTTTGCGTCAAAGGTCAACTGTAAGCATTTCTTCACGAACTTCTTCAGTTTGCCTTCTTGTTTAATAACAAGCTTACCGTCTTCAATAGTTTCCTCTAAACCCTTGGCAGTGAAAGTACCGATGAACAGAGCAGTATTAGCACCTGCAGTTATGTTGGCAAATCCACCTACGCCGAGAGTTATGCCGTTTAGAAATGAAGTATTGATCGAACCGTCTTCCTGTGCTTCGGATAAACCGAATACACCAAAGTCGAGACCTGTTCCGTCAAACCAATCGAAATGCTCGCCCTGGTCTACCGAAGCTTGCACATTCCAATGGCATCCAAAGTCAGGGCCGCCGCCCGGAACGCCGCCAACAGAACCGGATTCGGAAATCATGGTGATGTCATCCATAACGCCTTCTTCAGCCATTACGCTGCCGCAGAAGGTAGGCAGACCGATACCAAAGTTACACATCCAACCCGCCTGGGCTTCCATGCAGGCTCTTCTTACCATTACTTTCTTGGGGTCAAGAGGCATCGGTTTTAAGCTATCGCCAATAGGAACTTTTATTCTTCCATTGAGGCCGTACCAATAATTAATGTTTTGCTTGCCGTGGGGCCATAAGCCGTGGACCAGGTTTTCGGGATGTTCAATGACTACTACATAGTCAACTAAATTACGTCCAACCTTAACCAGTTTAGGATCCAAAGACCCTGCCTTGGCAAGACGCTCAACCTGAACAATTACCTTTCCGCCATTAGCTTTCACAGCACGCGCAACAGTTGATAATTCGAGGTTATAAACTTCATTTTCAGCCGTAACATTACCGTTTTCGTCAGCTGTAGTAGCTCTAATTAGACCCTTGGTATAAGGTAGTCCTCTGTAGTAGAGATACTCTTCCCCGTCAAAATCGGGAATGTACTTAATAAATTGTTTATTTTGAGCCGTCAATTCCTCTGTAATCTTCTTTGCGCTGGGATTTAAGCACCCTGCGTCAACCCGTTCGTCCATGAAAGTTCCAAGACCAACCTTTGACATGGCACCCGGCATCCCTCTGCCTTGTTCTCTCCACATCTGCAGCATTGTTCCCAAAGGCATATACCATCCGGGTAATTTATCTTCCTCGATTAGCTTTGCCATTTTGGGGGTAGTGCTTTCGTGCGAAGAAATATCCCACTTTAACATGCCTTCATGGGCGAAGCAGTCCGCCGGTATGCAGCCCGCAGCATGAAGATGAACCATATCACGGGGATGACCTGTCTCCAGGAAACGTTTCTCGATGGCCTGACCGACTTCTTCCGGCCATACCATTCCGAAAGAGGCTGATAGAATTATGTCCCCATCAGCAAACAGTTCAGCTGCCTCTGCCATCGTAATTACCTTTGCCATAACATCGCTCTCCTTTTTTGTTTATCTTACTGATAACCCCTAAAATATTTGGGGTGTTCTGCGCGAAATTGATAGAAACCCGGCGCTCTTAAATAAAATCATGTTATTGCCAGTTTTGTTTTATAACAATCAAATGCTGCCAAACGTCAACAAACCACAATGTTAACTTATGCGTATTACTATCGAACATATTGAAATATACAAAACTACTATAATCCATACTATTTTGCCAAAAAAAATAAATAATTTTATTCACAAACTAAAATCTAAGAAAATGATTACCCGTTGCTAAATCTCGTCATGTTTTGGCAAATGATTGTTTTATTAATTTCATAGGCGCAGAAAGGGCTTTCGTTTAAAATACTAAGCAAATATGACTTCTATATTTAATAAGATTTGGAAGTATTACCTCCAAGTTGTCTTAATTATAATAACAGCCTGGCCGCGCTTTATGGCGCGGCCAGGCTTGGTAAAAGTTATTTATATAGTTAAAGCTGCATAAAACCCTGAAGCACTTGATGGACAAAGTATGAGAAAATTTATTGCCACATGCCAGGATAGACACTACCCCTTGCCAGGCTAGACACCACCCCACGCCAGGGTAGACATTACCCGTGCCGAGAAAATCTCTGCCACATGCTGGGGTAGACTCGATGCGATATGGTATTATGCAGACGGCTTAATTTGTCATCTGTCCTCCAGCCACTTCTTAAGTAAATATCTGGTTCTTCCGTCGGTTGATTTTCCTCTCTCCAATCGGGACATTGTACTTTGATCTACACCTATTTCTTCAGCAGCCTGCATCTGGGAAAGACCACTTTGAAGCCGTGCTTTTTTTACAATCGGACCCATAAATGTCGCAGTTCGCTCCTGACAGGGAGTTGGCTGAGCTTCCCGTCTTTTTATTTTATGGTCCCTTATTTTGCCGTAATGGTCCATGATTTCCTGGGGCGGCTCAATAATGACTTTCCAAACAAGCCATTCCTTCCACCAACCCTTTGTACCGACGATATCCTCATTAACACACTCATATTGCCATCCTGTAATAATGTGATCCTGTTGAAGGATATCCAACGCCTTTTCCAAGCGCTCTTTCGTTTGGCTCGGGTTATGTTTACTGACTTCTTTATTTACGGCATTCAGAAGGGTTTCTACGTTGAACGGGGCAAGGTAAGCCCCCCCACCCTGGCGGTTTCTCCACTGCCAGGTCAGGTAACGAGTCAACCTCTTTTCCCATTGCTGGTTAATGGGATGATATTCTACTGCTTTCTGTGAGATGAGTGCCGTCTGACGTCCTGCTCCAAAAAGAAATTTGGAGAACACATCCCCAGGTCTTACCCGCCAAACATAGGAATCTTTTCCCTCCATAGTTCCCTGCCCGGACTTACTATCGACAACCCAGGCTTTACTTTCACCCTGCCATTTTACTCTCTTCCGCTGCCTGCCTTTTTTCCCTTCTACTTCTTCAGTTACATCCATCTCAGCGACAACGATCCAGGTATTTGCTAAAATTGCGATATGACGGGCAATTTCTTGGCGCCACACATTCTTGTATCCACCTCTTCTGCCCGCGCCGTTTTTCTGTGGTTTTAAACCCCTAAAAGCTAGAATGTCATCTGCAGTCACTGTGGCTATGTCCTCATAGTGAGATGCCTGTTTTAACCATATAGCTGAGACAATATCCACGACGTCGGCAGTAACGTCATCCATGGACATAACATTTTGTCTCATTCGCTTCTGCCAGGCAATTATTTCAGTATTTGAAAGGTAAGGCTCTATGTCTACAGGGTCCGGCCTGAGCTGAACAATTGCCCTGAGTTTTCTATTGCCGGTAGTCAAGTTAGCAGTGGGCCAGCTTTCTCCTTCAGGAATGGTAAAACCGCTTATGGCCAGGACTTCGCGAAACCGGTAATACAGCAAACAGTTTCCCACTCCCAGCAAGCTCCCACTAAAAGGCGATTCCATACTTCTATCAATGTGGAATGATATTTTTACATCTTGATTTTTTCCCTCCAGTGCCTTCAAACCCAATATTATCTCCAATTCTTCCATTGAGGGATTTGTCAAATCTATGCTTTTTACTATTGATCGAGACAGATCTTGTACGTACATCCCTACCAGATAACGATACCTTCCGGAAAAAACCAGGGCATCATTATATAAATAATTATTAAGTATTTGTACTCTCTGTTCCTTATTCATAGAATCTAAGGCTTCCTTGCCAAAATTACTTTCCAGCCATTCTAACGCCATAACGATTAGGTTGGTTAAAAACCAATTCGCAAATTCTCTCCATATATATTTAACTTCCCGTAATGATTTTTGAAGAAAAGCTTCAACACTAATGAATACTGTATTAAAGTATTCTTCTTTTAGTCCGGTTATATAGTCCCTCTCTTCGTTTGTGGTTATTTCAATATAAGGCCTTTCTGTAATTGCATTTTTTAATCCTTTTTCTTTTATAGAATTATTGAGATGAAGAAGATATACATTTAACAATTTGGGGGTTATAAGCCAAGCGATCTGTTTTGAAAGAGGATCGTTGTTATAAAAAAGGGTAACCCATTCATTTATGAGTTTTGAAGTTATAATCTTTTTTGCCTCTAAGACTCTTTGGTATGTTTTCAGGGCATCTTCTTGATTAGTTTTGCCCTCTTTGTGGATATAATCAAATTCAAAATTTATATTGACTGGTAGTTTTGGTATATAGAGTAAGACTTTTTCTTTCCCAATATCTACTGTATTAGGGGTAAAGAAGTTCTTGCTAATTAATGACTCAACAGGTATATACTTACACACATCTTTGTGCTTAATATTGGTAATCATGTTCCACCTTGCCTTTCAAACAATCGATCTTACCAGGGTTCATTTGCTTCCCCAAAAGAGTGTTTAAACCCTATCCCTTTTCATCATATTTATCGAGACAGAAGCAATATGCCAATTTATGGATTAAGCTATTGTTATACTTTAACAATTATAATGCCTCTCAGGACCAAGTTATTGTGGTACAATAACAATTATAATACTTCTACAGAATTAGTAAACCGACATTTATTTACTATTATTGCCAGAATAAAAAAGATGGTTGATCCTCTAAATTCTAATTAGAAAATAAACCATCCATATAGATTCCATATCCCATTCGGTTACGATACGAAATTAAGCTTCTTAATTTATAAAGACATTTCTAAATTGAGTGCAATCTTATACATCCGCAGAGGGATGGCTTGATTTAATAAAATTTTTCTTAATCCTCCCAAAGGTATTGGAAAAACGCTTACTTAATCTTTTCCCCAGGTCATCAAAAATGGTATACACCACTGGGACCAGAACCAATGTGATGAGAGTAGAGAAAGTCAATCCAAAGGCGATAACAATGGCCATCGGTTTCATCATTTCGTTTCCCGAACCACCACCAAGAGCCATAGGCGCCAGGGCCAACACCGTACACAGCGTGGTCATCAGAATAGGCCGCAAGCGGATCGGTCCGGCTTGCAGGATCGCCTCGTTGCGTTCGGTACCCCGCTTTCGCAGGGTATTGATATAGTCGACCAACACGATGGCATTATTGAGAACGATACCCACCAGCATGATCGCCCCGATCAGGCTCATCACACTCAAACGGGTCCCGGTGAGCCCCAGACCGATCACAGCGCCGATAAAGGTAGGCGGTAAGGAAAACATGATAATAAATGGCTGGAACAAAGATTCAAACTGTGCCGCCATCACCATAAAGACCAGGACAATCGCCATTGCGAGCGCCGTAAAAAGAGCGCTGAAAGATTCATTCATATTTTGCCGCTCACCGCTGTAGTCGATGGTATAGCCCTGGGGCAGCGTCATTTTTGCAAGTTGTTCCTGAATATCACTGTTAACACTGCCGGTATCCCTGCCGGAAACATCTGCGGTAATTTCCACCTCCCGGTTTTGATTGGAGCGGCTGATCTCTTTGGGCGAATCTTTAATGGTAATGCTGGCCAGGCTGCTCACCGGCACCTTCACGCCAGAAGAGGTTACAAGCATCAGGCTCTCAAGATTACTCTCTGTTTGGGTGAAATCATTGGACAACTTCAGATTGATGTCTACCGTGCTATCCCCGGTATGCAAGGTGCCTACCGTCGACCCTCCGAAGGCGGTTTTGATCACCGAAAGCACCTGGCTTACGGAAAGCCCGTAACGCGCCGCTTTCTCACGGTCAACCACGACCTGCACCTGGGTATTGCTGGACAGTGAATTTTCTACATTTCTGGTCCCTGAAACCCCTTTGACGATATCTGCCGCCTCGTTCCCCAACTCAGTAAGGACATCCAGATCGGTACCCCGGATAATCACATCGACTGCGCTGCTGGACATCCCCATGGCGCCGCCTTCAACCGCTACTGTTATGGTCGCCCCAACAACATCGCTCAAGGCCAGACGCACTTTTTCTGCCGCTTCATTTGCCGTCAGTTTATACTCATCCGTGGATTTGAGCTTAAACTGGATATTGGCCTGATTGCTGTTGGAAATGCCCATAAAGGACCTGCTTCCACCGCCGACAGTTATATAATCTTTTTTAAAACCATCTTCTAATGCCTTTTGGGCCAGCGCATCAACTTCCATAGCCTTTTCACGGGTTGACTCCAACTTTGTCCCCGTGGGCATTTCGATGGTGATATTGACCCCTCTTTCATCCATCGAAGTCATAAACTCCATCCCAATCAGCGGGATACACCCCAGGCTGGCGAAGAACATGATTATGGTAGCAGCCACCACTTTTTTACGGTGAGCTAAAGCCCATTTGAGGGTCTTCTTATACAGGGCAGTAATCTTTTGAAGCCCGTAACCGAAAATAGTAACCGGGTTCTTGGCGCCTTTTTTATACACAAACTCTTCCGGCGCCGGAACGCTTTTCAACATTCTGGAGGCCATCATGGGGACCAGTGTCAAAGCGGCAAACAGAGCACAGGCATGAGAAAAGCTGACTGTAAGCGCCAATGGCTTGAAAATCATGCTGGCGATGCCGCTGACAAAGACAATAGGCAGAAAGACCACGATCTGTGACGCTGCCGAGGCCATCACGGCAGTCCCCACCTCAGCTGCTCCTGTTTTGGCGGCATTGACAATATCAAGACCCTCCTGCCTCTTTCTGTAGATACTTTCCAGTACAACGATGGAAAAGTCGACCAGAGAGCCAAGCCCCAGCATCAATCCACCCAGGGACAACATGTTAATCGTAACATCAGAAAAATACATGACAGAAAAAGTTCCGATTAAGGCGACCGGCAGAGTGACAGCCACTACCGCGGTGCTGCGGGCGCTGCGGAGGAATAAATAAAGAACGATCACGGCCAGGAGACCGCCCAGTAACCCATGTTCCTCAACACTTTTAATGGTATCGTTGATGGTGGTGGAAGTGTCGCTGACCAGATTCATCTGCACCCCGCCAGGAAGAGTTTGACTTAAACTGGCAACTTCCTCACGTACCTTCTCAGCCACCTGCACTGTGTTCCCGTCTGAAGTTTTCATTACCGCTAGACTTAGAGAAGCTTCCCCATCCACATAGGTGAGAGTGCTATCTTTGGCGAAAGAATCACTCACCTCCGCAATATCCGACAACGGGACATATTTATTCGATGAGCCGGGAACACTGATCTGCACGTTTTTGATGACGTCCAGGCTGTCGAATTCGTTCATGACCCTGATGCTGATTTCGTTGGAGCCTTTTACCAGTGAGCCCGCTGTGCCGGTAATATCATCACCGGAGATTGCCTGTGACACCTGCTGCACGGTCAGTCCATAGGCATCCATTTTAGTTTGATTTAGCCTGACCTGAATCTCCCTCTCCTTGCCGCCGCTGATCGATACGGAACTCACTCCCTCGATCCGTTCCAAAGCGGGCTGGATGGTGTCTTCGGCAACTTCCTTCATCTTGGTGAGGCTTGCTCCCGACAGGGAGTAAGTCATGATCGACTGGGAATTAGGATCTATTTTCGAGATGGTGGGACTGCCGGCATCATCCGGCAACGATTTCCGAACCGTATCCACCTTGCTCCGCAGATCGTTCATTTTTTCATCAATATCGGTCCCATAGTTGAATTGCACCATTACCATGGAATTTCCGGTTGAAGAGCTGGAACTGATTTCTTTCACGCCGCTAACCGAACTCACAGCGGATTCAATTGGTTTGGTGATGATCTTTTCCACCTCGGCCGGCGCCGCCCCCTGGTAACTGGTGCTGATTGTCACCACCGGGATACTCATGTTCGGCATCAGAGCAACCCCCAGGTTTGGCAGGGCATAGAGACCTATGAATACCACCGCGAGGATGAGCATCGAGATGGCAACCGGTCGTTCTACCGAGAAATCTGCTATTTTCACTTGGAATCACCTTCCTGTTTTGTGACCACCTTCACCTGCTGCCCATCGGAAAGCAAGCGGTTGCCTTCGACTACAATGCTCTGTCCGACCTCCAAGCCTTTTGTGATTTCAACCTGGGAGTCATTGGACACTCCTGTTTCGACATATACTTCCTTGGCTTTGCTGTCTTCTACAATATAGACAATATGCTGTCCATCCTTATCAATAACTGCATCCACCGGGACAGCAATAACATTTTGCAAAGTTCCTGTGACAAGGTTGATTTTCACAGTCATCCCCGGCTTAATTTCCCCGTCTGGATTGGCTACGGTGATTTCTACCGGATAACCCATGGTGGTCGAGTCAGCCTTTGGAGCTATCGCAGTCACCGTTCCTTCCACAGACTTGTTCAGGGAATCAACGGTTACTGGGACCTTATTTCCCAGATTAATGTTGTTAACCACACTTTCCGGTATCGAAGCCTCTACCTTGACGGTATCGATACTGACGATACTGGCTACATCCTTCGAACTACTTACCATTTCTCCAAGATCTACATCAATTTCACCTATGTAACCACTAATTGGCGCGGTAACCGTATATTCTTCCAAATTATCCTGTGCGGTACTAATGGTCACGTGCAACTTATCAATTTCCTGCTTTGTTTGTTCCAAACTGAGCCTTGCCTGTTCCAAACTGAGCCTGGCATTGACCAGTTTGGTATTCGCATCTTCTAAATCGGTCTTTGATACAGCACCGCTTTCATAAAGAGTACTGATGCGGTCGTAATTGACCTGGGCATCATTTAAAGCCTGAGCTGCAGTATCATAACTAACCTGTGCAGTATCATAACCAACCTGTTTGATACCCAGGTCAGCTTCCGACTCAGCCAGGTTATGAGATGCTTCCCTGGACTCAATTGTAAAAAGAACCTGCCCCTTTTCCACCCGGTCACCTAATTTCACGTTGACCCCGGCAACACGGCCCGAAACCTTGGAAGCAATAGTGGCTTCAGACGATGCCTCAATCTGTCCGGAGGTATTGTAAATCTTGTTCATGTCTGTCTTGCTCACCTGAACAACCTCAACTGCAGTAGAAGATTCTTCATTGCTTAAAGGCTGTTTTTTTCCACATCCGCTAAAAAGAGAACATAATAACAAAGCCAATACCAAAACCGTTAATCGTTTCAACTTTCTTCTCGCTCCCTTCATCTTCTTTTATTTACAAGCATTTATGCATTAGGCAAAACTCTGGAAACTGCATTATGTAAAATCAGCCAGTTCTTCAACCTTAAACATTATAAAAAAAGAAAATAAACTGCCTCTAAATCAAATAGAAAAATTTTCTTAACAAATTTGAAAATCGAAATAAAAATTTTGTACAATATTTTTAAAAAATTTAAGAAACCGTTTTAAAGTAATTAATATTTAGGATTTATAATGGATAAAGAAAAAAATTCCCCAAAAGGCAAGTTCAGAGGAGAAATAGCATGTCCTTAAAATCAAAAATTTGGGCTTCTTACATAATTATGATTATTATTCCTCTTCTCCTGGCAGTTTTGTCAGCCAGGCTGATTCTAAGCAATTATGAAAAGGACCACCAGCTTCAAATAATCGAAATTGCCCTAGAGGAAAAAATGCAGGAGAATATGGATTTTATGGATGAGCTGGATAACACCCTCGCCAATAAGCCGGATAATTTCAAAGATTCATTTTTCCTGTCGCGGATCAACGAAAGAATTTCTTCTTTAAATATGGGAGTTCTGATTCAATACAATGAAAAGTTTATGTATAATTCTGTTCCAGTTAACGCCGAAAAACTTAAACCTTACTTGGTAAAATTTCTCCAACAAGACGTTGCCAATAGATGGGTATCGGCAATCTCAAAAGATTATATTGTAAAGTGCCGGGCTCTCTCTTTCAGTGACGGGACAACCGGCCGCATCTACCTTTTTATGAGCAGAACAGCGCCCTGGGATACTCCGCCGGCCGGCCACACCGGCTATGTGAAATGGGTTTTTTTAATTTTCATTATTTGCATCTTTATGACCAACAGTTTCTTGACCTACCGGTTGTCCAAAAGCTTAATCAAGCCTTTGGATTCGGTTAAAAAAGCGGCTAAAGAAATCCAATATGGAAACCTGGATTATCCAATTAGTTATCCGGTAAAGAATGAAATAGGAGAATTGTATCAAGCCTTTGAAGAGATGCGGATAAAGCTAAAGCAATCACAGGCGCTCAACGCGCAATATGAAAATAGCAGAAAAGAGCTAATATCCAATATATCCCATGACCTTAAGACCCCCATCACAGCAATTAAAGGCTACGCCCAGGGTATTATTGAAGGTGTAGCTAACAACCCTTCGAAAATAGAAAAATATCTTCGAACTATCTTTACCAACGCTGTGGAAATGGAGCGCTTAACAAATGATCTAGTCCTTTTTTCCAAACTGGACATCAAACAAATCCCTTTTTCCTTTGAGTGTGTAGACATTAATAGATACCTTGAGGATGCCAGAGAAGAACTACATTTTGATTTGACTGAAAACAATATAGCGCTTAACTTTGAGTCCTATTATGAAAGCGATGATCTAATCATGGCCGACCGGCAGAGGTTAATTAGAGTCATTCATAACATCATGGAAAACGCCAAAAAACATTTAAATAAACAGGAAAAGGAAATAAAAATAATCTTAAAAGAAGAAAAAAACGAAGCCTTGATTGAAATAAGGGACAACGGTTGTGGAATTCCGGCGGATAGACTCCCTTTAATTTTTGACCGGTTTTACCGGGTAGATTGCGCCAGGAACCGGACAACCGGGGGTAGCGGGATCGGGCTGTCCATTGCCAAGGAGATTATTGAGGCCCATCAGGGGAGGATATGGGGAGAAAGCACTGAAGGTTTGGGGACAAGTATTTTTTTCACTTTAAAAAAAGCTGCCTATTTTAAAAAAGATTAAAATCCCATCAAAGAGGAGGTTAGAAGAATGAAAAAGGTATTGATTATTGAAGACGACCAATGTATTGCGGAACTGGAAAGAGACTATCTGGAAATAGACGGATTTGAAACGGATATTGAACTAAACGGAAGAACAGGACTGCAGCGTGCTTTGCAAGGAAACTACGCGATTATCATATTAGATGTCATGCTGCCTGAAATAGACGGTTTTGAAATCTGCAGGACAATACGCAATAGGAGTAATGTACCTATCATTATTGTCTCTGCCAAAAAAGAAGATATTGATAAAATCAGAGGATTGGGGCTAGGAGCTGATGATTACATGACTAAACCTTTCAGTCCTGCCGAACTGGTTGCAAGAATTAAATCCCATCTTGCCCGCTATAATCGCCTTGTTGATCAAAAAGTTGTCAATCGCCCCGAAGAAATAAAAATTAAAGGACTGGTAATCAATAAAAGCTCCCGGCGTGTTCACCTGAATGGCCAGGAAATTCCATTTACCGCCAAAGAATTTGATCTGTTGGTCTTCTTGGCTGAGAACCCTGATCGGGTGTTCAGTAAAGAACATATTTTTGAAAAGATCTGGGGTGTGGATAATGTGGGAGAGATTGCGACAGTAGCCGTTCACATCCGGAGAATCCGTGAAAAAATAGAAGAAGATACATCTAATCCGGATTATATTGAAACCATATGGGGTACAGGATATCGTTTTAATATTTCCTGATTTCGATTAAGCAATGACCTATCAATAAGTTAAAATTAGGTACCCGGTATCTTATTCTTTATTCTGGTAAATGACCTGCTTGGGATAGGGGATTTCGATACCGGCCCGGTCCAGCGCGTACTTAAAGCGCTTGCGCAGCTCTCTTTCTACAGCCCAGTGTTCACCCGGCAAAGTAGGCGCCACGGCGCGAATATCTACCGATGAAAGCCCCAGTTCAATAACGCCCTGCACCTGGGGCACATCAATAATGGCTTCGATTTCCCGGCAGGCTGCTTCACACTCATCTTTCAATACCTTGATGGCCTGGTCGATATCTTCTTCGTAGGCGATACCCACCGTTACCTGGGCCAGCATGGGTCCCCGGTTGTAGTTGGTCACCTGGGTAATCCCCCCGTTGGGGATGATGCTAAGCTCACCGGTCCACTGGCGGATCTTACAGGTGCGCAGCCCTATTTCCTCCACGGTGCCGGTTACCGCGTCTATTTGCACAAAGTCGCCCACACTAAACTGGTCTTCAAATAATATAAAGAACCCGCTGATGACATCCTTGACCAGGTTTTGCGCGCCGAAACCTACCGCCAGGCCAAGGATACCGGCGCTGGCCAGGATGGCGCTGGTGTTAACGTTGAAAATTTGCAGGATCATCAGGCAGGCCATGAAGAAAACGAGGTAAGTGATGGCGCTACGCAGCAGTATTTCCAGGGTTTGCGCCCGGCGGCCGGTCGTTTCGTGATTATCAAAAACCTGCTTCACAACCAACTGGCCGAAATTAATGGCCAGCTTCGCTCCAACCAGGATCCCGATGATTTTTAACACTTTGGCGCCCAGCGTTTTTAAATCGTCCGGTGAAATGAGCTTCACATTGAAAATTTCCAGGATCACTATAGCCGCTATAAAATAACCCCCATAGAGGATTATTGTCTGCAGTAAAATACGCGCCGAACGTATAGCTTCGTCAGAAATAACCCCCTTCTCTGCCTGCTCGCTATCGCCCTGCCCGCTTTCTCTCAATACCCGGTTCGAGAAGCGGTAAAGCACCTTGATAAGGATGTACGTAAAAACTAATACTAAAACGGATAATACCAGGTCGTATAAGAAAATTTGCATCTGATCGGGGATAAACAGATCCTTAATCCAGTCCATATATAACTCCAGCTGCTTATCGATAATTGTAGCCACCTCGCAATAAAACAAGACTATTGTCGGATATTATATCACAAAAATTTCCGATTTCCCATATGGCTCAGCATTTCCTTCAGCAGTAATTAAACAACCCTGCAAGGCTAAATTTTTAAAACTCAGGCATAAAAAGTGCATGTATCCGTTTACAATGCCATAACTCCGGTATACTGCCATATGCTACCATATATCTCATTTGACATAAGAAATATTTATAACTAAAATTACATCAAGACATATTGAATATCAAAGACCATTCTATCAGCGCCGAGTCTTCCCAAAAGGAAGAGCGGGGGAACCAATTTTTGGGGTTAATCTGTTTGAGACGTGTACATTTCACATCTCAAATGGTAGGGCTACCCTTAGTCCGCATCCGTCAGCTAACCTCGTAGGCGTACAAGGGAAGAATTGGGCTGTATATTTTTTTGGCCGGATCTTTCTTCCGGCCATTTTATTTTCAATATACTTCCTTTTTATTCTTCCTTAACCCCATTGTTACCCTAATGCTGTTTAGCCGGGGGAGAAAAATTGACAGGAGGTATTTAACCTATGAATGCAAAAATCTTATCCCTACAATCCAGAAACACTGTAGACTGGATGGATTGGCGATGGCAAATGAAGCACAGGCTCCAGTCGGTGGAAGAACTGGCCGAATATATCGACTTCAATAATGAGAAGATACGGGATATCCAGATGGCCTGCGATGTCTTCCCTATGTCCATCACCCCCTATTATGCATCGTTGATCAACAAGGATGACCCCAGGTGTCCCATTCGTATGCAGTGCATACCAAATCCCCAGGAACTTATAGAGGGACGCGGCGATATGGACGATCCTTTACATGAGGACGCAGATTCTCCCGTACCCGGCCTGACCCACCGCTACCCCGACCGGGTGCTCCTGCTTGTCACCAACGAGTGTTCCATGTACTGCCGGCACTGTACCCGCAAGCGCAAAGTGGGCGACAACAACAGGTGCACAACGGAAAAGGATATTGACCTTGGCGTTGAATACATTAAAGCCCACCCGGAAATACGTGATGTCCTGCTGTCGGGAGGAGATCCTTTTATACTTTCCACCAACCATTTGGAACGAATCATCCGCAAGGTGAAGGAAATTCCACATGTACAGGTAATTCGCATTGGGACCCGTACCCCGGTGGTCATGCCGCAAAGGATTACTGACGAGCTGGTCAGGATGCTCAAGAAATATCATCCTGTCTGGATCAATACTCATTTCAACCACCCGCGTGAATTCACGCCTGAAGCTGTCCAGGCCCTGGCCAGGCTGGCCGATGCCGGAATTCCCTTGGGCAACCAGACGGTCCTGTTGAGAGGCGTCAACGACTGCCCGGTGATTATCAAGAAACTGTCGCACCTCCTGGTGAAAAACCGTGTTCGTCCATATTATCTTTATCAGTGCGACTTATCCCGGGGCATCGAACATTTCCGTACTCCTGTAGCCAAAGGGATAGAAATCATGGAAGCGCTAATCGGCCATACTTCCGGTTTTGCCGTACCCACTTACGTTGTGGACGCGCCGGGAGGAGGCGGCAAAATCCCGGTCCTGCCTAATTACCAGCTGTCAATGACCAACACCAAAACTGTATTGCGCAACTACGAGGGCGTCATATGTGTCTACGAGGAACCCCAAAACCCTGGTTCCGGTTGCTCCCCCACCTGCTCCTTGTGTAAGGAACACATTATCAGGCATGAACCGGTCGGCCTGCAAAAGCTGTTTGACCCATCCAACCTGACTGTCAGCCTGGTGCCAGAAGGAAACCGGCGCAAAGCTCGCTATACCGCTCGTAAAGGAGAAGCTCATGTCTATCGAAATCAAAAAAAATGAAGATATTTACTTGGATCGCTGGGAAATCATAGAGGGCAATGCTTTTGACTGCCGTATTCTGGTTTCACCCTATAACCGGCGAATTACTGTCTATGAATTCAACCTTACACGGGACCATGCTGCAGGAGAAATGGTTGAACTCCTTGCGGGAAAGGCTTTAGAAAACGGCCTCGACAAGATCTGGCTTAAATCCAAAACCGGTTATATGAACGCTTTTGCAGGCGCCGGGATGAAGTTGGAGGCAGCTATTCCCGGTTATTATAAGGGCAAGGAGACAGCCCTCGTCTTTGCCCTGTACCTAAGCAACCAGCGACAAACACCTTCACACGCCAGAGGCAAGGAATTGGTCGATCAATTGGTATCCAAGTTCAAGGACGGAACAGTAAAACGTATAATTCCTGACGGGATAACGTTTAAGTGGGGTGAAAAGGAGCATTGCCCAGCCCTGGCCCGGTTATACAGAAAGGTTTTTACTACTTATCCATTTCCGGTTTTTGATCCCGATTACCTCAAATCGACCATCGCTCAAGACAGTACTTACTATATAACAGCCTGGCACAACAGAGAGCTGATAGCTGCCTCCTCGGCAGAGATAAACCGCCCCCAGCAAAACGCGGAGATGACTGACTTTGCCACGCTCCCCCAGTGGAGAGGGCACGGGCTGGCCAGTTTTCTCCTGGAACAAATGGAAACCCGGCTGAAGGGTGAACGGTTCCGGTGTCTGTACACCATCGCCCGTAGTAGTTCAATTGGTATGAATAGTGTGTTCGTCAACGCCGGATATGGTTATTATGGAGTATTAATCAAAAATTGTAATATTGGTGTGGGATTTGAAGACATGAACGTATGGGCTAAATTACTATGAAAGTCCTGACGCCCAAAAAAGACTCGCCGGCATCGGCGAGCCTTTTGTTTATGGCAAGCTAAAAAGCGTTCTCAATATGTTCCAGTTTTTTTACCCGGCCCTCCCCGTCAAACAGGACCGCTATGACATCAAACCTGCAGCTTGCGTTGGTCTTACCCACCGATTTGAGATAATGCCAGGCCAGCTGCCTGAGCTTCATCTTTTTCCGGCTGGTAACCGATTCCTGAGGCAAGCCGTAATCGTTGGAACTGCGTGATCGAACCTCAACAAAGACGATGACATCCCGCTCGCATGCCACGATGTCGATCTCTCCGAGCCTGCAGCTATAGTTCCTGCATAACACCTGGTAGTTATTATTTTCCAGGTACTGGGTTGCAGCGTCTTCACCCTGCCGCCCCAGCAGCTTTCGCCGGATTGTCATTCGCATCACCTGCAAACTCTAACATCATAGCTGAAAAACAACATAATTTCCCGCGATAATTCATTCGCACAAACGCTCACGCCCAGATGGGCATAGAATAGTTCCCCATGTCGCTGACGCAGAGGCAAGGTTTGCACCTACATTTCCAGACCCACCCGAAGTGTTATTTCCATGTTCAAAGCAAAGTGGCATTTTGTTGTTTTCACAGTCGTATCTGCAACTTATCCGAACAAGCCCCCATCCGCCTGTTCCGTCATATCCTTGACAGGCTGGAAGCCGGCCCGGTGGATCGGGCAGGGTCCGTAGAGTTTCAGAGCGCTCAGGTGTTCCGGTGTGGCGTAGCCTTTATGGCGATTGAACCCGTATTGGGGATAGAGCTGGTCGTAAGAATCCATGATCCGGTCTCTTTCCACCTTGGCCAGGATTGAAGCCGCCGCAATAGAGGCGCTGAGGCCGTCCCCGCCAACGAGCGGCATCTGGGGCAGGTTGAGTCCGGAAATTTTAAAACCGTCAACCAGTACAAAGACGGGCTTATCTTTTAGTCCCAGCACGGCGCGCCGCATGGCGGTGAGTCCGGCCTGGTGGATATTCTCCTGATAAATTTCTTCAACCGTAGACAGGCCGGTAGCCCAGGCCAGGGCAGCCTCTTTAATCTGCCGGGCCAGAGTTTCCCTCTTGGCGGCAGTAAGCTTTTTGGAATCGTTTAAATCCTTTAGATGGATTACACCCGGTAAAATAACGGCTGCCGCCACTACCGGCCCGGCCAGGGGCCCCCGCCCCGCCTCGTCCACACCTGCTATGGCCGAGTGGCCTTTGGCCCACAAATCCTCCTCGTACAGAAACATCCCGGCCAGGCGCTTATGCTCGGTCTCCTTGATATTTTCAGCCCGCTTCCACCGGCTGTACAGATTACGCACCCCTGCCCTCGGGTCTTCTGCCATAGCGGCAAGGATCTCTTCCAGATCCGCACGGGGGCTCTTGAGAAGCTCTTTTATTTGCGCCAAGGACAAGCCCGTAAGAATCAATAAAACCCCCGGCCTTTCATGAGATTAATGAGGTTCAAACGGGCGGTCTGTCCAGGGTGTATCGCCCCAGTTTGCCCTCCCGGAATTCTTTAATAACGATACGGGCCGACTTTAACGAGTCGACGGCCCCGCCGGATATGTAAAAACCCCTGCGCACCCCGACAGCCTCCAGCAATTGTTCCGGCTCAGCCGTCAAGTCCGCAATCTGGTACCGCTCCCGTATCGCTTCAGGGTAATTGTCAGCCAACCACTTTAAAAGCTTGCCCGCTGTCCCATAAAGGTCATAGACTTCGTCCTTGATCGCCCCGGTCACGGCCAGGCGGTAAGCCGCTTCCTGGTCCTCCAGCTTCGGCCACAGAATACCCGGGGTATCAAGCAGATCAATGTTGCCGGCCACCCTAACCCACTGCTGGCCGCGGGTAACCCCGGGCTTGTCACCGGTCCTGACGGCGCGCTGACCTACCAGCTTGTTGATAAAAAAGGACTTCCCGACATTGGGGATGCCCAGCACCATGCAACGCGGCGCCCTCGGCCGCCTGCCGTTCGATACCAGCGCTTGTATTTTGGGAGCCGCCAGCTTGTTGACCTGCCCGGAAACATCTCTAGCCCCACTCCCGCTGATGGAATCAACGGCAATGGAGGGAAAACCGGCTTTAGCCAAAACAGCCTTCCAAAGCCTGGTCTGTTCCGGGTCTGCCAGGTCTGATTTATTGAATATCACCAGGCGGGGTTTTTGCCCCGCCAGCTCATCTATATCGGGATTGCGGCTGCTGGAGGGTATCCTGGCGTCCAGCACCTCGATAACAACATCGACCAGCTTCAAATATTCCTTGACCAGCCGCCTGGCCTTGGCCATATGGCCCGGGTACCACTGTATGTCCATAGGTCACCGTTTCAAATAGACTAGTTTATAATGCGGATCCTGTCCAGCGGCCAGTAAATCAGGACCGCCTTGCCAATCATGAGGTCCCTGGGCAGGAACCCCCAAACCCTGCTGTCATCACTGTTATTGCGGTTGTCACCCAACATCAGGTAGCTGCCCTGGGGTACCTCTCTTGGCCCGTAGTCATTAAAGCGCAGACCCGCCGGCAGGTAATCTTCCGGTACCGCCTGCCCGTTTATATAAAGGCGGCTGCTTTTTAGAGCTACCGTCTCACCGCCTGTGGCGATCAGCCTTTTGACAAAATTACGTTTCTGATCAAGCGGGTATTTGAAGACGACAACATCCCCCCGGGCAGGGTCCTGGAAATGGTAATTCAATTTGCTCACGATAATCCGGTCGCCTTCCTTTAAAGTAGGCTCCATCGAACCGGATGGTATGTAGAAAGGTTCCAGGATAAACAGCCTGATCAATACGGCCAGAACCACCGCGATAACGATGGACTCAGTAATCTCCCTGAAGAAGGAGCTGTTTTTCGGTTTTTCCGGCAACTCTTCTATGCTTTTATCCTCCACCGCGCTTCCCCCCTGTTTCTTCCCGGCATTACCAACTCTTTTTTTGCCCTTCAGCGCTAAAAAACGAAAAAGGGACTGCGCCATGTCCAGTCCCTTTCCATCTACCGCTTATCTTGAATACGGGCAGCCTTGCCGCGCAGTCCGCGCAGGTAGTACAACCTGGCCCGGCGAACCCGGCCTCTCCTTACTACCTCAATGCGTTCAATTTTTGGTGTGTGCAGGGGAAATGTTCTTTCCACCCCTACCCCGTAGGAAACCCTGCGAACTGTAAAAGTTTCGCCGATGCCGCCGCCCCTGCGCCTGATTACAACGCCTTCAAAGACCTGAATTCTCTCGCGGCCGCCTTCAACAACCTTAACATGTATCCGGACCGTGTCACCGGGATTGAACTTTACTATATCCTTTTTAAGCTGTTCCTGTTCAAGCGATTGGATGAGGTTCATCAAGAAGTCCCTCCTTCCCTCTAGATCTTAAGTACATAATGTCAAATTAAGCTTGAGATCTTTTGCAAAAAAATAGGATACCCGAGCACACTAACAGCCCGCGTTTGCTCAACAAACGTTATTATAGCATAAACAGTGTGGCGCGGCAAGAATTTTCCTGGAAAACATACCCCAGTAAACCCTGGCTGGTTTAATCCAGATCAAGACTTGCAAGGTCTTGCAGCACCTCTCTGAGGATGGCTTTATCCTCCCGGGTCAATTCCGCCTGCTCCAGCAGATCCGGCCGGCGGGCCAGGGTGCGCAGCAGTGAGTGCCGCCTTCGCCACTTCCTGATTTCCTCATGGTGACCGCTTAGGAGGACCTCCGGTACCATTTGCCCGCGGTATTCCCTGGGCCTGGTATAGTGGGGATACTCCAGCAGGCTGGTCTGAAAAGATTCCTCTTCAAATGAAGCCGCCTCTCCCAACACGCCCGGCAGCAGGCGCGCCACCGCGTCCACCACCACTGCCGCCGGTAGTTCTCCGCCGGTCAGGACGTAGTCCCCGATTGAGATTTCGTCCGTTACCATTGTCTCCCGCACCCGCTCGTCTATCCCCTCGTAGTGGCCGCAAATCAACAGCAGGTTTTTCTCGCCTGCCAGGTCCATAGCCAGGGCCTGACTAAAAGGTCTGCCCTGGGGACACATCAGGAGCACGCGATGGGAAGACTGACCGTACCGGCCCACGACGTTTTCGATCGCATTGGTCAGCGCCTCCGGCCCCATGACCATCCCCGCGCCGCCCCCGTAAGGGGTGTCGTCCACAGTGTGGTGTTTGTTGGTTGAATAATCGCGAATATTAACCAGGTTGACCTCGATGGCGCCGCGTTCCCGGGCCCTTTTTAAAATGCTGGAGGTCAAGGGTCCCGTGAACATCTCCGGGAAAAGGGTGAGGATATCAAATCTCATTTAATCAGCCAGCCCTTCCGGCAGTTCAACCAGCATCCTTCGCCCCGGCAGATCAATCTCCCGGACAACCTGCTTGAGCGCAGGAATCAGGAGGGGTTTACCTGCGGTTTCCACCACGTAAACATCGTTGGCTCCGGTCTGGAGCACATCCGTTACTTTTCCCAGAAGTGTTTGATCAAGATCAAATACACTCATACCGACAATATCAAATATGTAATAACTGCCTTCCTGAAGCGGTACCAGTTCCTGGCGGGTGACCTCAAGGTAACAGTCCCTGAGCTTATCGGCGGCATCCATGTCTGTGATTTCTTTAAACTTGATGGTCAGGAATTTGCCGTGCGGTTTTATTTCCTCAATGGTGTAGTCCGCGCCGCCGTCCCGGAGCTTAACCCTGACTCGCTTCATACCTTGAAAGCGTTCGGGAAAATCGGTCAGCGGCAATACCCTGACAGCTCCCCGGTGTCCCTGACTCTTAAGTATTTTTCCAATCCGGATGAATTCATCACTCATGGCCGTGGTCCTTTCCGATCCCCCCCTGCCTTATTTCAATGACGGTACCGTCCTGAACAATAATCTCCACACCCAGTACTTTATTCCAATCATCCCCAAGTTTTAGCTCAACCGGGCTTTCCATTTTGCTGAACAGTACCTCCGTGCCTTCGGCCAGTTGTCCTATCCCTTTGAGCTGGTCGAGCAGCTGCCGGTGTTTTTCTTTGCGCAGGCTGCGCTCCTGATCCAGGCGCTGCCGGGCGACGGCAAACCCCTGGGGGTTTTTCTTTTCCAGTTCGGGAACCAGCCGCCTTTCCTGAAAATCAAGGCTCTGCAGCTCCAGTTCAACCCGCCGCAGCGCTTCCTGCACTTCAGCTGCCGCCGCCTTCTTATAGGCGTCTGTAACTTTTACCTTGACCAGCACCGGCCGGATCAGGTGAATAGCTTCCATGAAAACCTCCGGATTGGGACGTGGGTATATACTGCATTCCTATGGGGTCAATGTGCGAATGAACCAATTCAATATCACTGAGGAGTGACAAACATATGTCCCGTCATATGCCTCACCTATCTCAAGAATATTGTTCGAAAAGGCTTGACTTGCGGGCTTGGGGTTATCCGGAGCGAGCGGAGCACCTGGGTGCGTTCCTTAGCGCGTGCGTTGCTGAAAGTCAAAGCTTAAATAGCGCGTAGCTACCGGAGGGCTGTCAGTAGATGCGGTCGGCATGACGCTCTTGTTGCACAAATGGAGAATTGCAAAGAGAGCGGAGGATAACCCCAAGCCCACTACCCCCAAGGCTTTTCGAGAACCAGTTATGGCCTTTACTATTGCGCCTAATAACTATGTTTCAAAAAGCATTAGATGTTTCACAGGAATTAGCACAAAAACGCAAAGTCTTGCAAGGCGCTTAAGGGAACGTCTAGGGGTGTATTTTACCCCTAGACGATTTCCACGATAACTTTTTTGTTCTGCCTGGCTGCCGCGGCCTTTACCACCATTCTGATGGCTTTGGCGATGCGGCCCTGCTTACCGATCACTTTGCCCATGTCTTCCTGGGCAACCCTGAGTTCAATGACAATAGACTTGTCTTTTTCCACCAAATCAACAACTACTTTGTCCGGCTGGTCAACGAGGGCTTTGGCCAAAATTTCAACAAGTTCTTTCATCTTTGAGCCTCCCTATCTACTGACCCTCTTCGACTGTTTTTTTCAAAACGCCTGCCTTGTTAAATAGGGCCTTGGCTGTCTCGGAAAGTTGCGCTCCTTTTTTCAGCCAGTCCAGGGCTTTCTCCTCATTGATATTAATCACCACCGGGTCCTTCAGGGGATCATAATATCCAATTTCTTCAATAAATCTGCCATCTCTGGGGGAACGAGAATCAGCTACAACTATACGGTAAAACGGAGCCTTCTTCGCTCCCATCCTTCTCAAGCGGATTCTAACTGCCACGAACTTCACCTCCTTTTATTATATCCCTAGCTAAAGAAAGGCAATTTGGACATTTTGCCGCCCTTCTTTAAATTTTTTTCCATGTCCATAAATTGTTTCATCATCTTTTTGGTCTGGTCAAATTGTTTCAAGAGCCTGTTTACCTCCTGCACAGAAGTGCCGCTGCCCCTGGCAATCCGTTTTTTGCGGCTGCCGTTTAATACTCTTTCCGGCTCACGCCGCTCATCCGCAGTCATGGAGTGGATGATGGCTTCCACATAGACCAGTTCTTTTTCATCGACCTGCAGGTCCTTTAACTTCTTTGCACCGCCCAGGCCGGGAATCATCCCCAGGATCTGCTCCAGCGGCCCCAGTTTTTTCACCTGAGAAAGCTGATCCAGAAAGTCATCCAGGGTGAACTCCAGTGAGCGAATTTTTTTCTGCATCTGGACCATCTGTTCAGCATCGAAGTTCTCCTGGGCCTTTTCAATCAGGGTGAGCATATCCCCCATACCCAGGATCCGCTCTGCCATCCGGTCGGGATAAAAAGGTTCCAGTGCGTCGAGCTTCTCGCCCACACCGGCAAACTTTATCGGCTTCCCGGTAACCGCGCGCACTGAAAGCGCGGCGCCGCCCCTGGTGTCGCCGTCCAGCTTGGTCAGGACTACTCCGTCCAGGTCAAGGCGGCTGTTGAAGGCCTCTGCCACATTGACCGCCGCCTGGCCGGTCATGGCGTCGATCACCAGGAGGATTTCGTGGGGGGCGATAGCCTCGTTCATGTTGACAAGTTCAGCCATGAGCTCCTCATTTACTTCCTGGCGGCCGGCGGTGTCGATAATGACCAGGTCCTGGCCGTTTTGCACAGCGCTGTCCGCGGCAGCCCGCCCGATGGCGACGGGAGCTTTACTGTCGTTCAAGGTAAATACAGGTATATTCAACTGCCCGCCAAGGACCTGCAGCTGTTTAACGGCAGCCGGACGGTACACGTCGGCTGCGACCAGAAGCGGCCTTCTCCCCTGTTTGCGCAGGAGGTTGGCCAGCTTGGCGGAGGTGGTGGTTTTGCCGGCGCCGTTCAAGCCGACCATCATCACCACGGTAGGGGGTTTGGGGGCAAGGTTGATTTTACTATTGGAACCACCCATCAGCAAGCTGAGTTCATCATGTACAATTTTTATAACATGTTGGGCGGGATTGAGGCTGGCCAGAAGCTCCTGGCCCACCACCCGCTCTTTAATTTTGGCAATGAAATCTTTGACCACCTTGAAGTTGACGTCCGCTTCCAATAGCGCCAAACGCACCTCACGCAAGGCCTCGGTCACGTCCGACTCGGTTAGCCGTCCTTTGCCTCGGAGCTTTTTAAAGGTATCCTGCAGCCTTTCGGCCAGATTGGCAAACATAAGCGTTGGAATCCTCCCTTCCACCGATAATGTTTATTTATTGACCATATCCAGGATTTCCGTTAGAATTTGCCTGGCCCGCAGCACCCTGTCGTCCTTGCAGGCCGAACTGTACTCGTCCAGAAGGAGCGCGGCGGCAGCCAACTTATTTCTTTCGTTGTTGAACTTCTCCACCAGACCGAGTTTGCTCTCGTACTCGTTTAGTAGCTGCTCGGCCCTTTTCAGGGTATCGTGCACGGCCTGGCGCGTGACCTTGAACTCGCCGGCGATCTCTCCCAGGGACAGGTTCTGGCCGTAATACAGCTCCATAAAGTCCTGCTGGCGCCGGGTCAGCAGTTGGCCGTAAAAATCGTTGAGCAGGTTAATCCAGGCTACTTTTTCCAGCAGTTTACTCACCCCGCCAGCCTATAAAGGATTTCACCTTTACACAGATAGATTCTACAAAAATAGCTGTCAAATGTCAAGTTGTATTCCATTTTTTTACCTATAAGGAGGGTATTTTGCCCTGACATAGAAAATAATATAGTGCACAGTTACGTGCACATCAGGCGCGTATGACTTTAATCATAATTATATAAAGGGGTGACAGCATTGCAGGCTAAACAATTGCAGCGCAGCGCTTCCAGGCCGGCCGGGTTCCTGTCCCTGACCGAAGCTATAAAACAAAGCCGGGAGCAGGTTGTGGAGAACCACAAAAATTACCTGAACAGCAGCCTGGTCATGATGATGGGTCTTATAGGTTTTGATAAGCATTTCACCAGAGCCGAGGGCATTTACGTCTGGGACAACAAAGGCAACCGCTACCTTGATTTTCTAGGCGCCTACGGGGCGCTCAACCTGGGCCACAACCACCCGAAAATTATCGACGCCGTCAACCAGGTCAAGGAAGTGCCCAACCTGCTCCAAGCCTCCCTCGGCACCTTGCCGGCGGCCCTGGCCAAAAACCTGGCTTTGGCCGCCCCCGGTGACCTGCGCCGCTCTTTCTTCGGCAACAGCGGCGCCGAGGCGGTCGAAGGAGCCCTTAAACTGGCGCGCGCCGCCACCGGCCGGACAGCTTTTGTTTACTGTGAAGGCTCTTTCCACGGTAAATCTTTGGGCGCGCTGTCGGTTACCGGCCGTGAAAAATACCAGAAGACCTTTCAGCCTCTCGTGCCTGACTGCCACAGTGTCCCTTTCGGTGACCTCGATGCGCTGGAGAAACAGCTGCGCGACCAAAGCTGCGCTGCCTTTATTGTAGAGCCGATCCAGGGAGAGGGCGGGATCATCATACCGCAGGCAGGCTACCTCTCCGGTGTCAGGCAGATCTGCTCCAGATACGGGACGCTGTTGATTTTTGATGAGATCCAGACCGGCTTTGGCCGTACCGGCGAGATGTTTGCCTGCCAACACGAAGGTGTCGCCCCTGATATTATGTGCATGGCTAAATCACTTGGAGGCGGCATCATGCCTATAGGCGCCTACATCACTACCGATGAAATCTGGAAGAAGGCTTACGGCAGCATGGAAAAAGCCCTGCTGCACACCTCCACTTTCGGGGGCAACACCTGGGCGGCCGCCGCGGGTATCGCAGCCCTGGAAGTAATATACGAGGAAAACCTGCCGGAAAAAGCACGTGTAAACGGCGCCTACCTGCTGCAGGAACTTTGCAAGCTGCAGGAAAAATACCCGCTTTTAAAAGATGTCAGAGGGCGCGGCCTGATGGCGGGCATTGAATTCAACCAGCCGGGGAGCCTGGCCGGCAAAGCCACCTTCGGACTGGCCAGCAAGCTTTCCGAGGAATACCTGGGCACCCTGGTAGCGGGCGAACTGATGAACAAGTACCACATCATCACCGCCTATACCCTGAACAATCCCAACGTAATCCGCCTCGAGCCGCCTCTGGGTGTCACCCGCGAACAGCTTGACACCCTGCTGCAGGCCCTGGATAAGGTCCTGGCTGCCAACAAGGGTTTTTTCAGCATGGCCGCCTCAGGCGCGAAGACCATGCTGAAGTCATTGATTAAAAAATAAAGGATGCATGCTATTTCTCCTTCAAAAAAGACCAGGCTTCTTTTTAATGCTAATTATGTTAATAACCCTTTGCTTGCCTGCTTTAGCATCAGCCAATGTATATGTTGGAGGAAAATGGATCCCATCATCAGGCAACATAACCGGTGTAAAAGCTGACATATATACAGCAGCATACGGTGTCATATCGTCTGGACATATGACATGTGCATGGCCTATGGTTTGGCAGAATAATTCTATCAACTTACAAACACTGCCTTTAATGCTTTTAGTGATGATACAAAGAATAACAACAAATATCTATCAAAAGATGGTTTTTTGGAAAAAGCTCCGTGCTATATCGTAAGTTTTAAAGGAATAACTAGAGCTGGCAAAGCACCTGAAGGGATGCAAGCTCCAATATTCCATGAATATAATGTTGTTATTGATGCTGATTCGGGTGATATTCTATTTAGTCTAGCATACAGATAGAAAATATTATTTGCTAAAGAAATAAGAATCAACTAGAGTAGTGCTGCAGTAATTTTCTGCAGCACTATTTATTTCTATAATGTATGAGTTAAAAGAAAAAGGCCGATTAATAACCAGCCCAAGGTAGAAAATGATTACATACCCAATTCAACAGCAGCCTGCCTTACAGCCTCTTCGTCAATATGCTTAAGGCCCTTCTGATAGCCATAGATTAAACTGGTCGTAGCAAGAATTATTAATCAAACGGGGCCAGCCCCGGCTCACCGTAGAAATAGCTTCTACGGCATTCAGGATGTGGAAGAGGACATAGCAATACGTCGCATAGGCTACAGGCGGTCGAGTAGACCCAGCCCTCACGAGCTGAGCCCCTCATAGATCCGTACGTGCCCAATTCAGGATTCCCCCCGCCTACACCACAATTTGCCTGAAAAGTACGGAATTGTCCGTACTTTTCAGCATTTCATACGGAATTTGACATATGATTGTTTCGAATCGCTGCATATTCGAATTCAACGTCTCAAAGCGGAGGATAAGGTAAATTCCTTATCCTCCGCTTTTAAGATTAAGATGTACTTTGAAAATGAGTTTGTGCGTCCCAATGCCTGCCTATTCAATAGGAATCGTCACATCACCGACTGTTATACTTTCAACGTCATCTACGTTGATAATATTCTCAAAGCGGTAATACAGTTGATTTTGGTAAATCAGGTTGGCTTCATCGATAAGATAGTAACCAAACGACTTGTTTTTACTATTTACATCATAAGCAATCTGGCTGCCATCTTTGAAATTTACGGTAGGTCGGACACCACTCATCAGAATATCATCGCCTTTGACAAACGCACATACCGACATCGGTGAGATTACAACCTTGGAAATAGTGTCTTCGCTTCCATTGATGCTCAAAGGCTTGTTTGCTTCAACTGTTTTGCTGGTATCAACGTAGCTGAATTCCCATTTCAGGTCCCATTCGCCTTCCACAAGCGGTACAAATTCTATATCTGGTGGCGTAGGCCCTTTCGGGTCTCCGGTGACCTTATAATAACCCAAATCTCCAAAATTAAGTTCAATTTCTCCGTTTTCCAACGGTGCTGTGGCCTGCAAGTGATACAGTACGGTTCTTTTATTTCCGGTTTGCTCCAAAGTGTCCGCACCATAAACACCGCCGACAGTAGCCTCATCCGTTTTCTTAGGTACCTTTAGGAAACCATGTTTCCATTGGATATCGTCGTTCAACTCAATATCTTCGGGAACGGTCATTTCATATAACACGTAGACACCAAAGCTGTCTGCAAGCGTCTGCTTTACCGTTATGGTGACGCCGTTCTGAGTAACTGTAGCTTCGGGTATATTTACTGCGCCGCTGAGCGTTTCCATTTGTTCTTCACTCGGTTTGAGATACTCTATCAATTTCTCGTTCCAACCAAGGCTTATAGCAAGCGCGGTTGTCGTGGTGAGAATACAAATCGCAACGACTGCGGCTGTTAAGGATAATCTTTTTGTTGTTCGTTTCAAAGGTACTGTTCCTCCTTTTCTGCTGTCCAGAATTATTTTCAGCATCTTTTGCTTTTGCGTAGGGCTGGGAGTGATTTCTTTAAAGCAATCGACCAAATCATTCTTATTCATCTTCAATATCCTCCTCAAGCAAAAGTTTTAGTTTTTTCTTCGCTGTTCGCAAGCGGGTTCGTAGGGTAGCGTGGTTGATTTTCAACATTCCGGCGATTTCTTCCGTCTTATACCCCTCATAATAATGAAGATATACAGGCAATTTGTATTTGTCCTCCAGAGCCGCGATTTTGCTCCAGATGTCGCTATGTAAAGTGTCTGGCGAATAAATTTGCTCGGTAATACATTCGGAATCTACCCGCTTGGAGCGCCACCAACCTTTGAGCATATCCTTACAGGTGTTTTGCGCAGTTACGATAAGCCATGCTTTCATGTGTTCCTCGCTCTCAAATTGAGAGCCCGATGTCATCAGCTTGATGAAAACAGTCTGTGTGGCGTCTTCCGCTTCTGAGACATTCTTCAGCAGCATTAGAGCAATCCGATAGATGGTATCGACATATCTGTTATAGATATCTTCCATTTCTTCATCCGTACGCAATAAAGAAATGCTCACTGCCCCACCTCCCAAATTGCTTGCTCAATAATAACACGATTGAGAACGTCAAAATGTTTTATGTTTATAAAATTTTAGCCATTTTCTTAACTTTGAAAGATTATTTTACTATCGGTTAATCGCAACCGTTTACTGCCTTCTGTCTTTTATCAAAAATATTACCAGAACTCCTTCTACCCTTCCTGAAAAGAAACCGGAAGGAACTCGTGCAATCCCTCCAAGACGGCAAATACCGGCCAAAACCCGTACGCCGGGTAGAAATACCCAAAGAAAACGGGAAAACCAGGAAACTGGGGATACCCACGGTTTATTCATACTGCACTCTCCTCAAAAAGGTTTTGGGATATGATGGCTACTTAAAACATAGAGCCATAGATTGAACTCTACCCAGAATTACGTCCGGGAATGTTTAATCTTTGCAATGTGACCAGAGTTTTTAACCCATTCAGACAAGATTTTCTCAGTTTCGTCGTCTAGTAGGATATTCCATGGCCAACCAGGGGCCAGATATGCTTCAAAACAATGTTGTCGATAACCCGGTCCCCCTGACACCCCAGGGTATCGCAGCCCTGGAAGTAATATTCGAGGAAAACCTGCCGGAAAAAGCACGTGTAAACGGCGCCTACCTGCTGCAGGAACTTCGCAAGCTGCAGGAAAAATACCCGCTTTTAAAAGATGTCAGAGGGCGCGGCCTGATGGTGGGGATTGAATTCAACCAGCCGGGGAGCCTTGCCGGCAAAGCCACCTTTGGACTGGCCAGCATACTTTCCGAGGAATATCTGGGCACCCTAGTGGCGGGCGAACTGATGAACAAGTACCACATCATCACCGCCTATACTCTGAACAATCCCAACGTAATCCGCCTGGAGCCGCCTCTGGGTGTCACCCGCGAACAGCTTGACACCCTGCTGCAGGCCCTGGATAAGGTCCTGGCTGCCAACAAGGGGTTTTTCAGCATGGCCGCCTCCGGCGCGAAGACCATGCTGAAGTCATTGATTAAAAAATAAAGGACGCATGCTATTTCTCCTTCAAAAAAGACCAGGCTGAGTGAATCTTATCAGCCTGGTCAACCGGTATAACCCTGTTTCTTCCAAAAACAAAAGCAAACCAAATAAAAACCACTAAAAAGTTTGATAATGCAAATTGACACTCCGCACGGCTGAAGCCATGGGATTCTTGGGTGATTAAACCGAAGTGCATTTCTGCTATCGGAGTATGACCCCAAGTTCGCAGGCTGTGCCATCAGCCCGTCCTAGTCCAGTGCATATAGCAGACTAGGCTGACAGACTGTTACCATCTGCCACAGTTGCAGAAATGATATTAATCGCGCCTAACCTGTCGCGATGTGTTTTATATCCGCAACCGCATTTGTATTTTCTATCAATAGCTTTATTGAGTTCTCCACATGCAGGGCATTTCTGGCTGGTGTGTTTTGGGTTAACGTACTCAACCTTAATTCCAGCCAAAACTGCTTTGTACTCTACATATTGAGCTAATCGATAAAAGCTCCAGGTATGCAAATTCTTTTCGTTTTTACGGCTTGTTCTTGCCTCTGGCGTATGCCGGAAAGTTGTTCCAAGCGGATCGTCGTTACATTGTTTTCTTGAGCAAAACGAACTATCTGCCGGCTTATTTTATGGTCTTGATCTGTCATCCAGCGCTGCTCTTTATCATGCAGTTTCTTGATCGCCTTGAGTTTCTTTAATTTGCCAAGTTTACGGCGTACTGACCGGTGTTTGCGTTTGATAAACTTGTTTTGTCTACCATTGCCAAAGAATCTCGTTTTGCCATCCTCCAGGACAGCGACAGCGGGAACTTTCAGGCCCAAATCCACCCCCATAATTTGACTGCCAGCGGCCGTATTTTCTGCCACCTGTACGGCAATTTGAGCTATGTACTTGCCGTGATGCGCAGGCTGCCTGGTTTGTTATTCAATAGATTTTTCTGGTAGCCGGTTAAGATAGCTTTCATCTCCATACGTTTTGATTTTCCTTCGACAAACACTGGAAACGAGAGCACATCTTCTTTTAAAGAATAGTTTTGATTGTTCCAAATAGCCACAGGCTTTTTGAGAACAGGGAGCTTGACTTCTCTTTGCTCATCGGGTTTTAGTCTGGCGTTAGCCCGGACTGCCTTCTTATATTTCACAAAAACACTCTTGGCGTCTCGAATAGCTTGATTTTTAACAGCGCTGGGAAGGTCTGCGATCACGTCTTTGCTTGAGTATTTAAGGTTTCTATCCGCCACAGCATAGTCTGATACGATTTGATTGACCAAATAGATATAGTTTTTGGTTGTTACCATTAGCAATTTAAACTGTTCTTTTGTGGGCTGCAGCTTGACTTTTACAGTTATTTGCAATTTGTCACCCCCTTGTCTTTTGTTCTGCAATACCGTTGGATCGTATCGCTGGATACATTTCCTGCCGTAGAACAGAAAAATGAGCGTGTCCATAGACTGGGCAAATGCTGCAAGTGTTTAAATTCTTGCCGCAATCTTCTTGAAGTCACTCCTTTCACTTTTGCCATAATCTCTGAGGGTCTAATAGTCGGTAAGGCGTTTACGAATAGGTGCACATGGTCCGGCATTACTTCAAGCGCCACAATGATGAGTTCGTGTTCCCGGCATATCTCTTGAAGAAGTTTCCGGAACCTCTGTTCAACCTCTTTGACTAACACCTTTCGCCTATACCGTGGACAGAAAACAAAATGATAGTTGATTAGAGATACTGTGGTTTGTGTTCTTCTATACTCTTGTCCCATAATTATATTGTATCACTTAATTAATACTACTGCAACAGAACGAGGGGGGGCAAATCGGGAGCCGCCTTCATACCACGATTAAAACCGTGGGCTTTCGGCTACGTTTCTGTAAACTGAATAATTATTACGAATTTTAAAGGACTTATGAAGTTAACTTTGCATAACCATATTTAATACCTAATTTGAAATAATTGGTTCTATATATTCTAACTTAAGTTTATTTTTTTGTTCATCTATCATGTTATTTAATTTTTCCTCAAATTTAGCAGCGCCTGCCGGCGTTGACATCTCTTTTCCTGAAAACCCCCATTCCTGAACTAATTTACTTCTGACGCGGGCGGTAGCTAAAGCAGCTTGATATCCTTTTATGGTATCTTCACTCTTCCAATACTCTTCTTCTGTCAGTCCTTGTCCTTCTAGGGTTTCTTCCCAGCTTTTTGCTGATTCTTCATCTATTTCTATTCCTTCATTTATTGCTTCTTCTTTATCATTTCTTATTCTTGTCATATACTCTAACGTTTCGGCACGATCAGGATATAAATTCCGCTTTTTAGCTTCAATCAAAATAACTTTTTCATTAAGCACTTTTTCCATTACTTCCTGGGAAGATGGCTCCCTGTCATACAACGCTGTCAAAAATACCTTTGTTCCATCGAATTCTTGCTTTGTTATTGCCTCTCCATCAAGCTTAGCAATGACTTTGTTCTTGTCAACATCGTTATAAACCTTCTGATAGGACAAACCAAAATTTTTCCATTTACTGGTGCTATTATTGGTACCACTGGTCGCTACTGCTATTATCACTAAACTAATTATTAAAATAATCCCAACGACAAAATACTTATTTTTCTTTAACATAAGAATGCCTTCTTCTTTAATATTAAAATAATAAAGAAACGTGTTTTTTTATGATCTTATATTATTTTTACTTTTGACAGCGTTGAGCGGATGTCCGACCCCGCGAGCAAGCTGGTAGTTAATATATTGATTGAGGCTGACGTTTTCTTCTTTGGCTTTTTCGACAAGTGGCCGGTGGAGGGACTTGGGCATACGAACCCTTAATTGGCCCGAAAAGTCATCAGCTGTTGGTTCGGGTATAGCTCGCCCCATTTCCAAGCTGGTCTCAATCCAGCACTTTTTAGCATCATTTATGTTTATAATGGCTTTTTCAGGGGTATCTCCATCAGACATACATCCGGCAAGGAGAGGGATTTCAGCAAACCACCCGCCTCCTTCTTCATTAGTAAGTTTTCTCATTTTAATTTCATAGTTCAGGTTGAGATAGTAATTTAAGTTTTTCATTCATGCTCACTTCTTTCTCTTAGTCTTTCAATTGCCGCTATAGCTTGCTTAACATATATAGCCTTGATGGGCCTGGCTTTAGGGATTGAAAGTAAATCTGGAAGTTCCGGGTGGTGGTAAATGTAATGACTGGAGCCTTTGCCGGGTTGTCTACATTTTAATTAAATTATCATGCGCTACATATCGAAATTCATCTGGGTCTCTGGTATAAAGAGGTAAGCCATAGACCATGGCACTGTCAATTTTATACCCATCCTTGTCATGCTCTTGTTCTGTCAGTTCGACCTTAACGATTTTCCGGGCTTCCCTTTTTGTCTCTGCTTTTACTATGGCGAGAAATCTTCTTCTCTTCCCTCCGAGAATTATCGACGCCGTCAACCAGGTCAAGGGAGTGCCCAACCTGCTCCAGGCCTCTACCTTGTCGGCGGCCCTGGCCAAAAATCTGGCTTTGGCCGCCCCCGGTGACCTGCGCCGCTCTTTCTTCGGCAACAGCGGCGCCGAGGCGGTCGAAGGTGCCCTGAAACAGCTTGACACCCTGCTGCAGGCCCTGGATAAGGTCCTGGCTGCCAACAAGGGGTTTTTCAGCATGGCCGCCTCCGGCGCGAAGACCATGCTGAAGTCATTGATTAAAAAATAAAGGATGCATGCTATTTCTCCTTCAAAAAAGACCAGGTTGAGTGAATCTTATCAGCCTGGTCAACCAGTATAACCCTGTTTCTTCTAAAAACAAAAGCAATCCTAAGGAATCCTGCGCATACTGCTACCCAGTTGGAGCATTTCATCTTCGCCGATATTGCCGTCCATAGAAACAAAAACATCCCCGTCGATCCAGGTCAGTGAAACAAACTGCTCTTTGTAAATAATTAGCGTTGCTTCCTGTCCATTAATCCTGATTTTCTTTAAAACCGCATCCTCATTGTCAAAAGAAAGGCCCTGGCTGAAACCCTGGGTGATGTTGGTCTGTTGAACGGTAACCTTACGGTTATCGCTTGCGGCTAATTTTATTGCAACGTCAGTAGAGTCACCAAGTTTGTCCGCTGTAAAGGAACTTATTTGATATTCGTCCAGATAGTCAATGGGCAAAAGAATCTTAAAAGGTACGGATTGAATCTTTTCCATAATTTCCGGGCTTAAGCTATTTATGCTGTCATCGGCGGAACTTTGATTCGCATAATCGATACCCACAGTCTGAACTTTTCCAACGATAAATGATTTGAAGAACGCCAAAGACTTTGAACTTATCGCTTTAGCCTGCACAGGAAACAATAAACTTAATAAGATCCCGACACCGAATAGAATGGGAATCATTATAGCAACGCTTTTTTGCAAATAAAAATAATTTTTTTGCGGAAAATATTTTCTTTTAAACTTAACCCATTCTTCATCCAGATTGATTTCTTTTGAAAGTCCCTCGTTAATGTTCGCCGCTGCCGCCCGCGCTATAAGATTATCTATTTTGTTTTTGGGGTTCATCGATATCTACACCTCTTTCCTCCAACCCTTCAATAAATCCCCTCTTAATTAATTCTTTCTTAACCTTGTTCCTGCTCCGGTGCAAAACGGACTTGATTGTTCCTTCTGAAATATTCAATATGGATGATATTTCCTTTATTTTAATTCTTTTGTAATAATATAAAACAATTATAGCATAAGAAGGTTCATCTAAGCTCCTTATGATTTGTCGTACCTCTCTGATAATTTCCTCATTCTCGACTATAGTCAGCGGCTCATTTTGCATATCCTCAAAGTCAATGACATTATAAGTCACTCTTTTAGCCATGCTCTTGAGCATTTTTAATACATTGTTTCTTGCTATAGCCTTTAACCAGGACTCCAGCTTACCCGAATCTTTTAGCTGGTCAAAATTTTTGATAGCCTGAAAAATAGCTTCCTGGGCAGCCTCCTCGGCCATTGCATGATCATCGCAATATTTGTAGGCTGTATAGTATGCGGTTTTATAATAATTTTTATAAATAAACTCCGCTATATCATGACGAGTCTCATTTTTACCGAATAATTTAAAACGCAAGCAACTCGCCTCCCGTATTAGCTGGTAATAAGTAATAAGTTATAAATTACGACAAGCATTTGAAGAAACCTTTATGTTTATAAAAATATATTACACACGGTTTCAGGTCCATATTGATGCATATTGGTGAATAATGTCGAACCTCGTCTATCGATTTTCAAAAAATATTGCTATTGATGTGCAACCTTTTTTAATATAAAAACTCTACTATATAGAAACAAATCTAAGGAGGACTTTTTATGAGAAGACGCTGTCAACTTATGGTCACAGTTTCAATGTTGCTGTTTTTGCTGACGTCCGGCCTTGCCGAGGCAAAAAACGGAGGGGCTACTCCACAAGCATTTAATTATTTATCAAAAGCCCAAAGCTTAATGTTTGTTAATGCCAATAACACCATCAGCGTTAAAGGAGAAACCGGTGCATACACCGACGTTGAAAAAATTGCGGTTACTGTATATCTGGAAAAGTACAACGGCAGCGGTTGGACGGTGGTAAAGAGCTGGGATAATTGCAATTACGACGATTCAAAAGGCAATATGAATAGGCACTAGTGAGCAGCAAGGTCCTTCAGGAGCTTGAGGAATTTCGAAAAAAAGGGAAAACCCTAGCGAAGTGAATCTGGTTGGCTACCATATTCGCTAGGGTTTAACAAATAACTTCCCGTATAAAGCGAGAGCTGTTTGTATCATAGCATAGTCTTCGTCTCATGGGAAGGAAAGAAAGGAGAGAAATTTAGTAAGAACTAGCCAGCCAATAATTCTAATTATAAATGGAGGTTAAATTGGATGAAATTTAGTAAGCTAAGTATTATAATGGTTATGATTGTTATTGTTGGGTTGCTCGTACCCGGAATGGCGTTTGCCAACTCTGCAGAAGTTTCTGAGAAAGACTCCGCGAAAAAGAATGCAGCTAAACATATAAGTGAATTCTTGTCTGACCGCGATAAGAGCATTTCAGCACTGAATAAAGCGGCTAAAGCTCCAGTAATAGATACTGAAGAGTATACTTTGAGTAACGGTGACAAAGTTAGAAAAGAATTCCGGAAATTAAAAGTTAATGATAATTTAACAATAGAAAGCACACGAACATATACAATAAGTGCCACTATGCATACTATCGAAGATTCTTACGGTTTGTTCTGGGGTGGCGTACCCGGTGCTGGCGGCTACATGGTAGCTGTCTATAAATATACACATCCAACGATTAACAATCCAAACTCAATGACAACCCAAATTTATGGTGCCTCTGGTCATGTCGAAAATCTTGATACAATGAACTATAGATTTGTAAACGAAGAAGGAACGTGGGATACGGGTGAATCATACAATCCTAGCGCTCAAGTAGTTTTTGAAATGGAAATGAGAATTCCCGGAACCATATATTGGCAAGATGTTACTTATACAAATTCTTGTAAATTTAACAGTTATGGCGAAGCTTCTTTTAGTTGGTCTTAATTGGTAAGAATAGTAGGGGGAAAATGGCAAATGCTAAATTTAGATGACATAAAATTAAAAATTCAGGAATGGCTATCGGTCAATTCTAATTTAATTCAACTAAAAAAACTATTAAACAAAGTTGCCTTTATATTAATCATTGCAGCATATCTTCTGCCTCTGCCCGTTTGGCTTTCCGATCTTTTATTTTGGCTAGCTATATCTATTGCCATTTTTCTCACCTATTTAGAATATAAGTTCAAATAGGTCACTAATAAGTTCTTTGGTTCTAAAAGGGCTGTTGCACATGAACGGAGTGTTCGAAGTGCAGTAGCCCTTGTTTTATCAGAAGGGCAAATAGGGATGTTTCTTGTATCGGTATCCGGTACCACCTTTCCCGGCTTATCGGGTCTTACCCGGCGTTGGTGGGTACATGGTGGAACGGGTGAAACCCCCAAGGCCCGGCTGGCCGCCAGTAAACGAGAACCCCGCCGCATCTCCGTAACTCAACTGATAGACATCTTCCTCTGGGAAGAAAAACGAAAGGTGGATAAAATGGGTTGTATCAAAGTGGCAGGCAACATCTACGAGGTGGACCTGGAGTTGGTTGGGCAGACGGTACTCTTGCGCTACGACCCCTTCTACCTCTCTGCTATCCAGGTCTGGTATGACAACAAGCGCTATGCTGATGCTGTTCCCTTAAACCTGGTTCGTTCTTAACCGGCAGCAAAATAAGCATTACAACGTCAAACGCATCCACAGACTTATGAGAGCTGCAAATCTCCAGGCAGTTATCCGCCGCAAAAAGAAGACATACATACCTTCTACACCTCAGATAACAGCAGAAAATGTTCTTAACCTTAATTTCGAAGCAAAACAAATGAATGAAAAATGGCTTACTGATGTTACTGAATTCAAATATGGTAATGGGCAAAAGGCCTATCTTAGTGCAATATTGGATTTGGGAGATCGCTCAATTGTGTCTTATGTGCTTGGGCATTGCAATAACAATAATTTGGTTTTTAAAACCTTTGATTTAGCCATTAAATACAACCCGGAAGCAAGTCCCTTATTTCACAGTGACCACGGCTTCCAATATACAAATACCGCCTTTCGGGCAAAACTTGATCGGGCAGGGTGTACGCAAAGCATGTCCCGAGTTAGCCGATGTATTGATAACGGGCCTATGGAAGGATTTTGGGGCACACTGAAATCTGAAATGTATTACTTGAAAAAGTTTCATACATACGATGAACTTGAAAAAGCAATTGATGAATATATCCATTTTTACAACTATGAACGGTACCAGGCAAAACTAAACGGCCTGGCTCCGATTGAGTTTCGAAACCAAGCCGTTAATATTGCTTAGTGCTTTTAGTTTTTTATTGTCTACTTGACAGGGAGCAGTTCAATTTAGCGGGTTTTCAGACAAATTATGGTGTCGGAGGCGGGAGTTGAACCCGTACGGTTATCAACATCCCTCAAACGTGTCAATTCTCTTTGTTTGCGCTACCAGACCTGGAGGATGGCGCACTTGAGGTAGTGGGTTTCTGGAGAAGCCGGCAGTGTCGGGTGGTCTTTGGCCTGCCGGCGCAAATCTACCAGGCGCAGCTGGCGGCCGGCATCTTTTGCTGCTTCCAGGATGACTTCCATAAACTGCTCCTCTCTCATATGGAAGGAGCAGGAGCAGGTTACCAGGAAACCGCCTGGCGGCAACAGCTTCATGCCCCTCAGGTTGATCTCCTTATAGCCGCGCACAGCACCCCGCAGGGCCTGCTTGGACTTGGTAAAAGCTGGCGGGTCCAAAATTACCAGGTCAAACCGCTCTCCGGCCTTTTCCAGCGCCCGCAGTTCATCAAAAGCATTAGCTTCACGGAAACTGCAAACTTCTTCGAAACCGTTCCTGGAAGCATTCCGCCGGGCCACATCCAGGGCCGGGGCGGCAATATCGACGCCAAGCACTTCCCTGGCGCCGTAAGCGGCGGCATAAACGCTGAAGGTACCGGTATGGCAGAAGCAATCAAGCACTCTTGCCCCTTCAGCCAGGCCGCTTAACGCCATGCGGTTTTCCCGCTGGTCCAGAAAGTAGCCGGTCTTCTGGCCGCCTGCCAGGTCGACCAGAAAGCCTAACCCGTTCTCATGAATCTCCACCAGTGGCTCAAAAGGGCCTTTTAGGAAGCCGGTTCTAAGCGGCAGTCCCTCCACTTCCCGCACGGAAACGTCGTTGCGCTCGTATATGCCGGAAGGGGCCAGGAGTTCATCCAAAATTTCCACAATCAGGTCCTTGTACCTGTCGATACCCAGGGCCAGTGTTTGCAGCGCCAGGAAATCACCAAATTTATCGACAATAAGCGCCGGCAAAAAATCGGCCTCGGCAAAAATCAACCGGCAGGCGTCGGTATCACGCACCACCCGCCGCCGGTACTCCAGCGCCGCCTCTATCCGGGCCGCGAAAAACTCGCGGTTAATCTCTTCCGAACGGTCACGTGTCAACATGCGCACCAGGATCTTTGAGGCCGGATTGATATACCCGCGTCCAAGAAACTTGCCTTTAGCGTCAATTACCTCCACGATGTCTCCAGGTAGAAAGCCACCGGAGATTTCATCAACTTCAGTCGAGTAAATCCAGGGATGACCCCCTACCACCCGGTGCTGCCTGTTCCCGGCCAATTTCACCTCTGCCAAATACTGCACTCCTGTCTTGGAAAACTGTATTTTTCATCTAAACAAACCATGTTTTTCAATTGCAAACTACCCTAAAAATGTAGGCGCAATTCATTCGCACATTTCATATTACCGGCCCGCCAAACGGAATGCGCTCTCCTGAGCCCGGCTCATAACCTCTTCCTCGTCAATGGTCAGGACCAGCCTGTCTTCCATGACGACCTCCCCGTTAATGATCACGGTGTCCACGTCAGCCGACTGGGCGGCATAGACCAGGTGCGCAATCAGGTCGTGCTGCGGGTAGAGGTGAGGGCGCTGGAAGTCGACCAGGATCAAATCGGCCTTCATACCGGGCTTCAACATCCCCACGTCGCCAAGACCCAGCACACGGGCTCCGTTGGACGTAGCCATTTGCAGGGACTTAAAGGAAGGCATCGCCATCGGGTCGCCGGTGGCGATTTTATGCAGCAGGGACGCTATGCGCATTTCCTCCATCATATCGAGGTTGTTGTTGCTGGCAGCCCCGTCGGTACCCAGGCCTACTATTGCCCCCGCCTTGAGCAGCTCCGTTACCGGGGCAATACCGCTGGCCAGCTTCATGTTGCTGGCGGGGCAATGGGCCACACCGACCTTTTTGGCAGCCAGAACGGCAATATCTTCTTGTTTCAGATGAACACAGTGGGCTGCCAGCACCGGCAGGTCAAAGAGGCCGATTGAATCGAGCAACTGGACGGGTGTCATGCCGTACTTTTCCTCGATTTGCCGGATTTCGTCCTGTGTCTCGGCCACATGGATGTGGATACCGGCATCATACTTCTCTGCTAATGTCATGACCCTTTTTAAATAATCCGGCGGACAGGTGTAAGGAGCATGCGGCCCAAACATGGTGGTAATCCTGCCGTCGGCCCTGCCGCTCCAATCTTTCACCAGTTTTACGTTTTCTTCAATAGCCCGTTCGGCAGCGGGTCCGGCCCCCACCATGCCGCGCGCCAGGCAGGCCCTGATGCCGCTTTCCTCCACGGCCAGGGCCACTTCGTCCATTTCAAAATACATATCGGCAAAAGTAGTGGTCCCCGACTTGATCATTTCCAGGCAGCACAGCATTGCCCCCCAGTAACAATCCTCCGGCTGCAGCTTGGCTTCCAGCGGCCATATTTTCTCGTTAAGCCACTTCATCAACGGCAGGTCGTCGGCGTAGCTGCGCAGGAGGGTCATAGACGCGTGCGTGTGACAGTTGATAAAACCCGGCATCGCCACCATGCCGCTGCCGTCAATAACGTGCTCGGCTATAAAATTTTTGGGGACACATCCTTGAGGTCCCGCTGCTATGATGCTGTCACCCGCGATAGCTACCTCGCCGTTATGAAAAACAGCGTCGTGCTTCTCCATAGTCAACACGGTAGCGCCTTTTATTAAAATTCTAGCCATTTTGCTCCCCCCGGTTACTTATTCATGCCACTCTCTCATGTAAGCTTCCTGCTCGCTGGTAAGGCTGTCAATAACTACGCCCATCGATTTAAGCTTAAGAGCGGCCACCCGCCGGTCAATCTCCTCCGGTACGTGATACAGCCTCTTCTGGAATTGTTGTGCGTTTTCCACAATATACCTGGCTGAAAGCGCCTGCACGGCAAAGGACATATCCATGATTTCAGCAGGATGCCCGTCACCGGCCGCGAGGTTAACCAGCCTTCCTTCAGCCAGAAGGTAGATTCTGCGCCCGTCTTTCAGGGTGAACTGCTCGATATTATGGCGAGCCTGACGCTGTTCCACCGCCATGGCTGCCAAATCAGGTTTGTTGATTTCTACGTCAAAGTGCCCGGCATTAGCCAGGATGGCCCCATCTTTCATTTTTATGAATTGGCGCTGTGTAAGGACATCCCGGCAGCCTGTAACCGTGATAAAAATATCACCCTGGGTGGCGGCCCCATCCTTGTTCATGACCTGGTAGCCGTCCATGCAGGCCTCTATCGCCCGCACCGGGTCAACTTCGCACACAATGACACGGGCGCCCAGCCCTTTGGCACGCATGGCCACGCCCTTGCCGCACCAGCCATAGCCCATTACTACCGCAGTCTTGCCGGCTACCACCAGGTTGGTAGTCCGCATGATCCCGGACCAGACCGACTCTCCGGTACCGTAACGGTTGTCAAACAGGAACTTGCACTGGGCGTTGTTTACCGCGAGCATCGGGAAGAGCAGCTTGCCCTCGCGATCCAGCGCTTCGAGACGCCGGATGCCGGTGGTGGTTTCCTCGCAACCGCCGGCAACCCCCCCGGCCAGGTCCCTGCGGATCGTATGCAACAGGCTGACCAGGTCTCCCCCGTCGTCAATGACCACCTGTGGCCGCGTATCAAGAGCCTGCAGCAGGTGGTTATGATACTCCTGGCCGCTGGCGTTATGCCAGGCGTAAACCTTTATCCCTGCCGCGGCCAGGGCCGCCGCCACGTCGTCCTGGGTGGAAAGCGGGTTGGACCCGGTGACGGTCACTTCCGCCCCGCCGGCCCGGATAACCTCGGCCAGGTAGGCTGTTTTGGCCTCCAGGTGAATGGACATCGCAACCCGAGCGCCGTCGAAGGGACGGTCCCGCTCAAATTCCTCGCGTATATGGTTCAACACAGGCATGTGGGCTCGCACCCAGTCTATTTTTAATCGCCCGCCAGGAGCGAGCTTAATGTCTTTAATAGCATAATCGGACAAATCAGTCTGCCTCCTCTATTGGGATGTGAGACGTGGGACGTGGGACGTGGGTATATCCTGCATTCCTATGAGGTCATGCGCAAATGATTCGCAGCCACATTGGTAGGAAAAAAAACAGAACATATAATCAGAGCAATTTGCGAATGAATTCGCACCCACATTTTGGGGGTTCTTTGGCGTACGTTTACCCCTCTACTATTTTTCTGATGCTCTCCATGTAGGGCGGGCGAACAATCCCCCGTTCGGTGATGATGGCTGCAACCAGACGGGCCGGTGTAACATCAAAGGCAGGGTTCCAGACCTGCACCCCCGTGGGGGCTATTTGTTGTCCGGCCAGGTGGGTTACCTCGGCCATATCCCGTTCTTCAATTGTTATCTCGGAACCCGAGGTCAAGCTCAAGTCTACCGTGGAAATGGGGGCGGCCACGTAAAATGGGATATTATGCTCTTTGGCCAGGACCGCCAGGCTGTAGGTACCGATTTTATTGGCCACGTCACCGCCGGCGGTAATGCGGTCCGCGCCCACCAGTACCAGGTCAACCATGCCTTTGGCCATCAAATAGCCGGCCATATTATCCGTGATTACGGTTACCGGGATGCCCTCCTGGCACATTTCCCAGGCGGTCAGACGGGCGCCCTGCAAAAGGGGCCTGGTCTCACCGGCAAAAACGCTTATATCTTTGCCTTCCTCCCTGGCCGCCCGGATCACCCCCAGGGCAGTCCCGTAACCCGCTGTAGCCAGAGCCCCGGCGTTGCAGTGGGTAAGAATGCGGGCCCCTTGTGGTATAAGCTCCCGGCCGTATTTCCCCATCCTCCTGTTACCGGACTCATCCTCCTGATGAATGGCGTGGGCCTCGTCAAGGACAACTTGCCGAAGTACCGCCGGGTCGTCCGACTGGGCGCCAACCAACCTGCGCATGACCCGGTCTACAGCCCAGCACAGGTTAACAGCCGTCGGCCTGGTGGCCGCCAGTTCACCGGCTGCCTCCCGTAATTCTGCTATATAGGCCTCCCTGGAGCCGGTTTCAATTTTCCCGGCCGCCAACGCCAGACCGTAAGCAGCGGCCGCCCCGATGGCCGGGGCGCCACGCACCGAAAGGTTTTTAATCGCTGTAGCCACCTCGTGGTAATCACTGCACCTGAGGTAATTTACCGTGCCGGGGAGGCCGGTCTGATCCAGCAGTTCCAGCAGGCCTTCCTCCAACCAGCGCATGGTTTCCAAAACTGTTCACCCCCATTATGCTTTACCAAGCTGCTGAAAATGATAGGTTCGTACAAATGGTCGCAGGGTACAGGTGTATCCTGTCCCCCAACTTGGTTATGAATAAATGATTAGAAGGATGAATACTCAGCGATGTGTTTAAGGGATTATACTGCGTTCCTTTGTGGTCAGGTGCGAATGAATTCTCTGTACTACCCCAGTTTGACCTGGTCCAGCGCACTATGGCAATCACAGCGGCGATCCGGGTCAAGCCAGTGGATGGCCTGCATTACCAGTTTTCTGATGTTCTCTCCGTACTGCATCATCACATCTACAACTTCCTGGTGCGTCAGGCGGCTAGGGGATATCCCTGCGGCATAGTTGGTAACCATGGCGATAGTGGCGTAACACATTTCAGATTCCCTGGCCAGACAGACCTCCGGGACACTGGTCATACCTACCAGGTCGCCACCCAGCAGGCGGTACATTTTTATCTCGGCGGCCGTCTCAAAACGGGGTCCCTCGCAGCTGACGTAGGTCCCTGACGAGTGCGAGGTAAAGCCCAGGCTGCGTGCGGCATGTGAAAGGATCTCCCGCAGTTCCGGGCAGTATGGCTCGGTCATGTCAACGTGCACCACCCCGGACATGCCCCCGTCAAAAAAGGTGTGCTGCCGGCATTTGGTAAAATCAAGAAACTGGTCTACAAAGATAAAGTGACCGGGCTGCATCGCGGGGTTAAGCGACCCCACGGCTCCGGTGGCCAGAATATTCTTGACCCCCAGTTTTTTCAAGGCCGTAATATTGGCACGGTAATTAATCAAGTGCGGCGGGACTGAATGGTCTTCATGGTGGCGGTTCATAAAAGCCACCGGTTTACCGCGGTAGTTTCCGATTTTGAGCTGCACTTCACCGTATGGCGTTCCCACAGTCTCATCTCTAATGTTAGTCATAATATTCGGGTCGTATACTCCCGTTCCGCCAATCACGGCAATTTTTACTTCCATAATTATCTAGCCCCCTCTTCGTTGAGTGCAATGAGCAATTTGGATCTTTCTCCTAATATTCGCCTCTTTTGGTTTCTTTTCCTCTTCAGCGTAAAAAATAGGCAGTGGTTTAATTCATCAGCTGCCGCCCTCCACCTTCAGGAAAGTGAGGCGGTGGTCATAATGACAATTTGGACAGGCAAAAAGGTGGACACAGTGGGCGCCGTCATCACAGCCGTAACCATCCTGGTAGATGTCCTGAGCCAGATAAGGGCTGTAATCGTCGTAATAATCCTGGATTTTTCCAGCGTCAACCATCTGCCGGCCGCAATTGGGACAGTTCTTCTCTACTGCGATCAAGCTGTTGCAAACCGGACACACCACCACAGCGCTCACCCCGAAAGAAAAGTATGTAACTACTATATGCAAATGAATCAACTATGATTTTCAACCACATACTACCGGCAAAAAAAAACATCTACGTACAATGTGTGCCCAGAGCAGGTTTTTATTGTACCCTTTTAGTTTTTCCCGAAAAGTTTACAATAGTCCGTTGACAAATATATCTTAATATCGTAATATATGAATTAACAGATTAATACAAAGGGGTAATGATATTGAAGGAAATGGAGCCATATATTGAGAAAGCGGAACTGCTCAAAGCGCTGGCCCATCCCACCAGGCTCTGCATTGTCCACGGCCTGCTGGAAAGCGAGTGCAATGTCAATTACATCATAAGCTGTCTTGAATTACCCCAGTCAACGGTTTCCCAGCAACTCGGTATCCTGCGCAGCAAAGGGATTATTGAAGGCCGCCGCAAGGGAACTGAGGTATGCTATAAGGTTACCAATGAACTAGCCCGCGAGATTGTAAGATTTTTATTTTTTGATCAAAAACAAGAGGAGGACTCATAATGAATCCCCAAAAACAAAAGTTACTCATTATCGGCGGTGTAGCCGCGGGTACCAAAGCAGCCGCCAGGGCCAGGCGGGTGGACCCCGACTTGGAGATTACGGTTATAACCAAGGACCAACATATTTCTTACGCCGGGTGCGGTCTTCCCTACTATATAGGCGGGGTTATCAGGGAGGAGAAAGAACTGCTGGTCAAACACCCGGAAGATTTTCAGGTGGACATGGACATCAAAGTCCTGACCCTTCAGGAAGCCCAAAAAATCCTGCCGGAGGAAAAGCTTGTAATTGTAAAAGATCTTTCCAGCGGTGAGATCCGGAACATGCCTTATGACAAGCTGCTCCTGGCGACCGGCGCCTATCCCCTTGTTCCGCCGCTGGATGGCAGGGAATTGGGCAATATCTTTACCCTGCGCACCGTTTCAGACGCTTCTGCCCTCAAGGAAAAGCTGCACGGCAACCCGCGGGAAGCCGTTGTTATCGGCGGAGGGCTGATTGGTTTGGAAGCGGCGGAAAATCTGGCGCGCCTGGGTATCAAGACTACGGTAATCGAACTGGCCCCCCACGTCCTGCCGCCTTTTGACCGTGACGTGGCCCTGCATGCGGAAAAACACTTGAGAGAAAATGGGGTTGAAATCCTGACCGGGACAGCCGTTAAGAGTTTTACAGATAACGGACAGGGAGAAGTGGGCGCCGTACTGACCAGCGCCGGCGCCATTAAGGCCGATTTCGCGGTGCTTGCAGTGGGAGTTCGCCCCAACGTGGAACTGGGCCGGCAGTGCGGTATCGCCTTGGGACCGACCGGGGCTATTGCCGTGAACAAAAAGATGGAGACAAATATTAAAGACATCTACGCCGCCGGTGATTGCGCCGAAAATACCAACCTTATTACGGGGAAACCGGTATGGTACCCAATGGGGTCCAATGCCAATAAAACCGGCCGTGTAGCCGCCAATAACATAGCAGGTGGCGGCGGGGATACCCTCGAAGGATTTTTGGGAACGGCGGTTGTTAAACTGTTTGACCTTAACCTGGCCAAGACCGGCCTGTCAGAAAGAGAAGCCAGAGCCATGGACTATGATCTAGAAACCGTCCTGGTTCCGGCCCCCGACCGGGCCCACTACTACCCTGGCAGTCGCCAGATAATAACCAAACTCATTGTTGAACGTCAGAACCGCCGCGTCCTCGGCGCTCAGGTTTTTGGCGAGGGCACAGTGGATAAACCAATTGATATCCTGGCCACAGCCATCACTTTAGGAGCAACCGTCGACCAGGTGGCAAAGCTGGACCTGGCCTACGCCCCGCCCTTTTCCACCGCCATGAGTTCAACCATCGTCGCAGCCAACGTGATGATGAATAAACTGCAAGGAAAGTTTAAGGGAACCAATCCCCTGGCCCTGAAGGAAAGGATGGATGCCGGAGCAATCCTCTTGGATATCAGAACCGAGGAAGAATTCTTCGTCCGCTCCATCCCGGGTTCCATCAATATTCCCCTGGGCCGGCTCATGTCCCGGCTCGATGAGTTGGACCGCGCCAAGGAGATAATTATTAACTGTAAAGTGGGATTTCGCTCCTACAACACGCTTCTGAAGCTTAAGAAGCTCGGCTTTGAAAACCTCAGCATCCTGGAAGGCGGGATCAGCGCCTATCCTTTCGAAATTGAATAAGGAGGCTTGAAAAATGGCGGAAAAGTTTATCAATTGCAGAGGGCTGCAGTGCCCGGGACCGATCGTGCGTCTGTTTAAGGAAGCCCAAACCTGTGCCGCTGGGGACATCATGGAAATCGAGGCAACCGACCTCGGTTTTAAAAAAGACATAGCTGCCTGGTGTAAAAAGACGAAAAACGAGCTGCTCTCCCTTGAAGAAGAGAACGGCGTTATTAAAGCCAGGATCAAAAAAGTTGACCAGTCTTAGTTCCCCGCTGATGCCTGTTTTTTTGAAAGGGTGGTAACAATGGACAGCAATAAGAAAACAATTATTGTTTTCAGCGGCGACCTGGATAAGGCGATGGCTTCGCTGATTATTGCCAACGGCGCCGCCGCGATGGGCAATGAAGTGACCATGTTCTTTACCTTCTGGGGCCTCAACATCCTGCGCAGACCGGAAAAGGTCAGAGCCAGAAAAACCTTCCTGGAAGCCCTCTTCGGCTGGATGATGCCGCGCGGCGCGGGAAAACTTGGCTTATCGAAAATGAATTTCGGCGGCATGGGCGCCTACATGATGAAAATCATCATGAAACAAAAAAATGTCAGCACCATCCATGAACTTTTAGAATCAGCCAGAGACCTGGGGGTAAGGCTTATCGCCTGCACCATGTCCATGGACGTCATGGGGCTGAAAGAAGAGGAACTAATCGACGGCCTTGAGTACGCCGGCGTGGCCACCTACCTTGGCGCAGCCGACGAGGCCGGTGTTAACCTGTTCATTTAGACACCTCTGCGGCTGACCCGTCGAGCAGAAGATGAAACTTTTAGCCAATGCGGGTTCTAATGCGCATTCGTTGAAATATTCAGCGGATGCTTTTTCTTTTTAGCTGCAACGTTACAGTAAGAGCTATAAACCAGGGATTATTGTGTACATCCTTCTCAACAACCCCGTCCCCTTGTCAACCTTTAGGAGAAGAGGGCGTCGACGAACTCCACCGGGTTGAATTCCTTCAGGTCGTCGATACCTTCCCCGATACCGATCAGCTTCACCGGGATGCCCAGGGTCTGCCTGACTGCTATGATGACACCGCCCTTTGAGCTGCCGTCAAGCTTGGTCAGGGCAATGCCGGTTACCCCGGCGGCTTCGCAGAATAGTTTGGCCTGGTTGATTGCATTTTGGCCGGTGGTGGCATCCAGTACCAGCAGGACCTCGTGGGGGGCGCCGGGCATGTCGCGATCCAGCACGCGGCCAATCTTCTTCAGCTCCTCCATGAGGTTGCTTTTGGTATGCAGCCTGCCGGCGGTATCGATAATCAACAGATCAGCCTGACGAGCCTTGGCCGCCTGCAAGGAGTCAAAAGCAACCGCAGCCGGGTCGGAACCCTCCCGGTGCTTAACCAGGTCTATACCGACACGGTCAGCCCACACTTCCAGCTGATCGATAGCTGCGGCGCGGAAAGTGTCGGCGGCGCCTAGAATAACCTTCTTGCCTTCCGATTTATATAGATAAGCCAGTTTACCGATAGTGGTGGTTTTGCCTACACCGTTTACTCCCACAACCATTACTACGGTTGGAGAATCCAAACTGGTATTGAGACGGCCCGGCAGAGAACCAAGCATTTCCCGGATGAGTTCTTTAAGGAGAGGCTTCAACTCGGCAGCGTCCTCAACCCGCCGTTCCCTGACGGTGCGGCGCAGCCTGTCCACCAGTTCCATAGCAGTAGTGACACCTACATCGGCCTGCACCATCACCTCTTCCAGTTCCTCGTACAAATCCTCATCAATAGCCTTGCGGAGGTGTACGAGATCGTCGATTTTCTCGACAAAAGAATGGCGGGTTTTGTTCAGGCTATCCTTTAAACGGTTGAAAAAGCCCATGAGCCAAATTGACCTCCCGGATTACTCGATATAGTTCATGCAGATCTAAGCTGCATTCCTTTGGAGACTTTGTGCGAATGAATTCGCGCCTGTATTACCTTCCGCTCCTTTTTCTACCCAAGTCAAGTCCGGCCAGGGCAGACTTGGCAGCCTGCTGCTCGGCGTCTTTTTTGGAGCGGCCGCTCCCGCGGCCGGCCACCTCGCCCTTTAAAAGTACTCCGGCTGTAAAGATCTTATGGTGGTCCGGGCCCTCTTCCTTCAAGATCAGGTATTGGACCTGGCCGCCGCCGCGCTGCTGGACAAGCTCCTGTAATTCGGTTTTATAATCACGGTCCAGACGCCCTTCGAGGACATCTTGAATAACCGGCGTTAGATATCCTATTGCGGCGTCGCTGGCCCCGGCCAGCCCCTGGTCCAGGTAAATGGCTCCAAGGAGCGCTTCAAAAGCGTCTGCCAGGATCGAGGGACGCTCCCTGCCGCCGGATCTTTCCTCTCCCTTACCCATGTAAAGACAGGGACCAAGTTGCAGCTCTACAGCCACCCTGGCCAGGGACGGCTCGCATACCACCGCGGCTCTAAGCTTGGTTAAATCCCCTTCGTCCAGGTCGGGGTGGTTCCGGTAGAGAAAGTCGCTGATAGCCAGCTCCAGGACGGCGTCGCCCAGAAATTCCAGGCGCTGGTTGTTTTTGACACCGTTCTGGCGGCTTTCATAGGTGAAAGAACTGTGCGTCAGCGCCTGGACCAGCAGGTCCTCGTCCCGCCAGACTATCCCAAGTTTTTTTTTCAATCCGGCCTGGTTATCCTTAACGCCCATATTCTTTGAAAGCAAGCGTGGCGTTGTGGCCTCCGAAGCCAAAAGAGTTGGAGAGGGCAAAACGCACCTTTGCCTTTCTGGCCACGTTGGGTACAAAGTCAAGGTCACAGTCCGGGTCAGGCTGCTCGTAGTTAATTGTAGGCGGGATCACACCCCGCTGTATAGCCAGGACGCAGGCCATGGCCTCCAGCCCGCCGGCGGCGCCCAACAAGTGGCCGGTCATGGATTTGGTCGAGCTAACCGCTATATTGGGAGCATGCTCCCCGAATAATTTTTTGATGGCCAGAGTTTCCGCTTTATCACCCAGTGGCGTGGAGGTGGCATGCGCATTGATATAATCAACAGACTCAAGCGCCGCGCCCGCGTCCTTGAGGGCTGCCTTCATCGAATTAACCGCGCCGTTTCCTTCCGGATCGGGGGCGACCATGTGATAAGCGTCACAGGAACTTCCATAACCAACAATTTCAGCGTATATCCTGGCGCCCCTCTTGAGGGCGTGCTCAAGGCTCTCCAGAATCAGTATGGCGGCGCCTTCTCCCGCGACAAAACCATCCCTTCGAGCGTCAAATGGACTGCTGGCCTTCTCCGGTTCTTCATTGCGGCTCGACATGGCTTTCATCGTGCAAAAGCCGGCCATGGCCAGGGGCGTGATAGGCGCTTCCATCCCCCCGGTGACCATTACATCAGCATAGCCCCACTGCAGCATTTTGAAGGCGTCTCCAATGGCGTTGCTGCTGGAAGCGCAAGCCGATACGCTGGTAATGTTGGGACCGCGCAGCCCATAGCTGATCGCCACCTGCCCGGCGCCCATGTTGGAGATAATCATGGGCACAAAAATCGGGCTGACCCGGCTTGGCCCTTTTTCAGCCAGGACCCTGGCCTGGTTTTCCAGGGTTTCGATACCACCGATACCGGAACCGAGTATTACCCCGATGCGATCCCTGTCCTCAGTTTCCAGGTCAAGGTTGGCGTCTTCAATGGCCATACCTGAAGCAGCAACCGCAAACTGGGTAAAGCGGTCCATACGCCTTGCTTCTTTTTTGTCCATATGTTCAGCCGGGTCAAAGTCAATGACTTCCCCCGCTATTTGCGTACTAAAATTGGCCGCGTCAAACCTGGTTATCCGTCTGATGCCGGAAACCCCGCCGGTAAGGGACGTCCAGAACTGCTCCAGACCTGTTCCCACCGGCGAGATGATTCCCAGGCCGGTAACGACAACCCGTTTTTGCAAAACCATTACCTCTCTTTCAAAAAAGTCCCGTGGTTTCCCCGCGGGACTTGAAACTTGCAAAAAAATTTACTGGTGTTCCTGGATATATTTGACTGAATCACCTACCGTACGGATTTTTTCCGCATCCTCATCGGGTATTTCCAGGTCAAACTCCTCTTCCAGGGCCATAACCAGTTCAACAATGTCCAGCGAGTCGGCGCCCAGGTCATCAACAAAGGATGATTCCATTTTTACTTCTGCTTCTTCTACCCCTAACTGTTCAATAATAATCGCTTTAACTTTATCAATAATTGCCATAATATACATTCACCCCCTTCCGTTACTGTATCCTATTAATCTTTTTACATACATGTCATGCCGCCGTCCGCGGCAATTGTCTGTCCGGTGATATACGCGGCTGCGTCCGTGGCCAGAAAAACGGCCAACCCCGCAACATCTTCAGGCTCTCCAAAGCGTTTCATGGGGATCTGGGCCAGCAATTTTTCCGTTACCTTCTCCGGCAGCCCGGCGGTCATTTCCGTGTTAATAAAGCCTGGCGCCACGGCATTGACGGTGATATTGCGGGAGCAGAGCTCCTTCGCCAGGGCCTTGGTCAAACCCAGGAGACCCGCCTTGGCGGCCGCATAGTTGGCCTGGCCGAAGTTACCGGTCAACCCGACCACCGAACTGATATTGATAATTCTGCCGTACTGGTTTTTAACCATAGTCCGGGCGGCTGCCCGCGCGCAATTGAACGCGCCTTTTAAGTTTACGGAGAGGACTGCGTCCCAATCCTCATCCTTCATCCTCAAGACCAGGTTATCACGGTTGATACCGGCATTGTTGACCAGGATGTCTACCCGCCCGAACTCGTTTTGCGCCGCTTTAATAAGGTCTTCCGCCGCTTCCGGGTCGGCTACATCTGCCTTGAACAGCAAAGCCCTCCGGCCGGCGGCCCTGATTAAATCAGCCACCTCGGCCGCAGCGGCGTCGTTCCTGGCATAATTAACCACAACATCTGCTCCTGCCTTGGCCATGGCCAGGGCAATAGCCCGTCCGATCCCCCGGGAAGCGCCCGTAATAATGGCAACTCTGTCGCTAAGAACCATTTTAGCTAACCTCCTTTGTTAACGCAAGGACTTTTTCCAAAGACGCCAGGTCCTCCACATTATAAAGCGACGCTTCCCGGCAGGTCTTTTTGATCAAGCCGCTAAGCACCTTTCCAGGACCCACTTCAATAAAAGTTTGAATACCACCGGCAGCCAGGAGCCTGACGCTTTCCTCCCAGCGGACCGGGTTGTATACCTGTTTGAGCAGGGAGGCTTTGACTTCGGGCCCCGTCCTGACATAATCGGCCGATACGTTGGCTACCACCGGCATTGACGGATCCGCTATTGCCACCGCGTCTAAATCCTTGGCCAGTTTTTCACCGGCGGGAACCATCAAACTGGAGTGAAAGGGGGCGCTGACCGGCAACGGTATGATTCGTTTAGCCCCGGCCTCCTTTAACAGAGGGCCGGCCGCCTTGAGTCCGGCCGTGTCTCCGGCAATTACGACCTGTCCCGGGCAGTTCAGGTTGACAGCTTCAACCACCCCCGCTGTAGACGCCTCACGGCAAACCGCCGCCACCTCTTCACTCGAAAGTCCCATAACCGCAGCCATCCCGCCCTCTCCCAGCGGAACCGCTTCCTGCATGTACTGCCCCCGTTTGCGCACCAGGCGGACCGCGTCCTCAAAGCTCAGTGAACCGGCCGCCACCAGGGCGCTGTATTCTCCGAGGCTGTGGCCTGCCGCTGCAACCGGGACCGGTCCTTTGGCCTTCCTGATCACAGCCAGACAGGCGATGCTGGTAGTCAGTACCGCGGGTTGGGTAATGGCGGTTTTATTCAGTTCCTCTTGCGGTCCCTCGAAGCACAGGCGAGAAAGTGAAAATCCTAACACAGTGTCAGCCTTTTCAAAGACAGCGGCGGCTTCGGGAAAATGACTGCATAATTCCTTACCCATCCCAACGTACTGGGAGGCCTGTCCGGGAAATACAAAGGCAATTGTCATGTCTATTTCACCACCTTGCTATTTAAATGGTCCAGAACCTCAACAGCATGGCTCAAAACTTCCTGCATGATTTCACCGGCCGGCTGCACCCGTTGGACCATGGCGCTGACCTGGCCGGACATCACCGTCCCGTAGACCACATCGCCCTCAACCATGGCCTGCCTTAAACTGCCGGCGCCAAGCTTTTCAATCTCTTCAACTGGAGCGTTGTTTTTTTCCATCTCTTCGTATTTTCTCGTAAGTTTATTGCGCAGCGCGCGCACCGGGTGCCCGGTTGAAGCGCCCGAGACAGCAGTATCGCGGTCCTTGGATTTAATTACCATTTCCTTCACTTTGGGGTGTACGGTGCACTCCGCTGCGCAGATAAACCTGGTACCCATCTGAACTCCCACGGCGCCCAGAGAGAGGGCCGCGATCAACCCCCTGCCGTCGTAAACACCTCCGGCGGCAATTACCGGTATATCAACGGCGTCGACCACCTGCGGCACCAAGGCCATGGTAGAGATCTCACCGATATGGCCGCCTGATTCCATGCCTTCAGCGATTAACGCGTCAACTCCGCTCCGGATGAGCCTTTTGGCTAAAGCCACCGAGGAAACCACCGGGATAACCTTTGTCCCGACCTTACGCAAAGGCGGCACATATTTACCAGGGTTTCCTGCTCCGGTTGTAACTACAGCCACCGGTTCCGCTTCTAAAAGCTTCATCACTTCATCTACAAAGGGCGAACGCAGCATCACGTTAACCCCAAACGGCTTGTTGGTCAGCTGCCTGGCCCGGTGAAGCTGGTCTCTAAGCCAGTCCGGAGGAGCAGCGCCGGAACCGATGATCCCCAGACCACCCGCATCGGACACGGCTGCCGCAAGTTCGGCGGTGGCAACCCAGGCCATACCTCCCTGTATAATAGGATATTCTATATTCAGCAAGTCACATAATGCAGTTCGGATCAAGACGAATCCCTCCCCCGTATCAAAGATACTAATTCTTTTATGCCGGGCTTCCCCACTTTATCACTGTGGCTCCCCAGGTCAAACCAGCCCCGAAACCAACCATAACAATGTGGTCACCCTGCTTGATGCGCCCGTCTTGGACAGCCTCCGTCAAAGCCAGGGGTATCGAGGCGGTTGAAGTATTGCCATACCGGTCCAGGTTGACCAGCACCTTATCCATGGACAGGTTCAACCTCTTGGCGGCTGATTCTATAATTCTGATATTGGCCTGATGCGGTATAAAATAGTCGATATCCGATCTATTCAGGCCGGCGGCAGCCAGGACTTCCAGAGCTGCTTTACCCATAACCCGCACCGCAAACTTGAAGACTTCCTGACCGTCCATATGGATAGTGTGGAGCTTTTGGTCGACTGTTTCCCTGGTGGCCGGCTGCCTTGAACCCCCGGCCGGTACACTCAGAAGCTGACCTTTGGAGCCGTCGGACCGTAGTGTGAAAGACAATATACCATTACCTGCCGGAACAGGACTTAAGACCACCGCCCCTGCCCCGTCACCAAAAAGGACACAGGTCTTGCGATCCTCCCAATTGACAATCCTCGATAAACATTCTGCTCCTATAACCAGGACTTTTTTATAAGTACCTGAGGTAATAAACTGGCTGCCGGTCGCAAGAGCATAAACAAAGCCGGTGCAGCCAGCCGCCAGGTCAAAGGCTGCTGCCTTAACGGCCCCCAAACGGTCCTGCACCAGGCATGCTGTGGCCGGAAAAATGGTATCAGGGGTATTTGTGGCCACAATAATGAGCCCCAGCTCTTCCGGAGCCACTCCCGCATCCGCCAGGGCGCGTTCACCGGCAATGACGGCCAGGTCTGATGTCGCCAGTTCCGGAGAGGCGATGCGCCGTTCTTTTATGCCTGATCTGGTGCGGATCCATTGATCGTTGGTGTCAACCATTTTCTGCAGTTCGTCGTTGGTAAGAACCCGATCAGGAAGATAAGCTCCTACTCCTATAATACCGGCGTTACACACTTCTCTTGGCAAGCTTGCTCCCAACTCCTTCGTTAATTCCTGTTTGCGAGATACTGTCTAAAATCGAATCCACCAGGCGGTTATCCACCGACTCCATGGCCACCCGGATCCCGTTCTTGACGGCCTTAGCCGTAGAACTCCCATGACAGATAATCGATACGCCGTTCACACCCAACAGCGGCGCTCCGCCGTATTCGGCATAATCGATGCGTTTTTTAAACCTCATTAGGGCTTTTACGGCCATAACAATCCCTATTTTGGCCAACCAGCTCCTGTTAATTTCCTCTTTCAGCGTGTTATACAGAGCTCCGGCAATTCCTTCCGCCGACTTTAGAACTACATTGCCGATAAACCCGTCGCACACGACAACATCCACCGTGCCCCGGAAAATGTCCCTGCCTTCGATATTACCGATAAAGTTGATGCCGGCTTGCTGCAGCAGGGGGTAAGCCGCCAGGGTTAACTCGCTCCCCTTGGTCTCCTCCTCCCCGTTGCTAAGGAGGCCGACACGGGGATTGGCCACACCCAGGACTCTTTTGGCGTAAAGATAACCCATCACGCTGAACTGCAAGAGGTTTTGAGGTTTGCAGTCGACATTGGCGCCCGCATCCAACAGGACGGTATAACCTTTTTCACTGGGGAGCACCCCGGCGATAGCCGGGCGGTCAATTCCTTTAATCCGGCCCAGACCCAATAGGGCCGCCGCCATCGCTGCTCCGGTACTGCCGGCGGAAACCAGGGCGCCGGCTTCCCCGTCTTTAACCAGTTGGGTAGCCCTTACAATAGAAGAATTTTTTTTACGTCTTACGGCCACCGCGGGATGCTCGCCCATATCTACAACCTCAGGAGCGTGGACGATGCTTATCAACTCGCCGGGGTCAATGCCCCCAAGCTCAACACGGATTCTCTCTTCGTCGCCGACCAGGATTACGGCCTGCTTATACTCCCTGGCCGCCATTAGGGCTCCCTTTACGATTTCACCCGGGGCGAAATCGCCGCCCATGGCATCCACTGCTATTTTCACTGCGGCACTCCCTCTTCCTGCAGGGCAAACACTAGAAATTTACCTTTAAAAACAATTTCATCCTTGACCTCGGAGGTAACTTTTACCATGTATTTATTGCCTTTTTTTATTTTTATAACCGCCTTCGCCAGAATTTTTTCACCACAGTAGACCGGCCGCTTGTAGCTCACCCTGGCTGCTCCGGTTAGCGCCGCCCCTGCGTCAATCACCGCGACCGCCAGTGAATTGGCCTGGGCAAAGATGTGATGTCCCCTGGCGACACTGGTCTTGCTGAGGGTCATGGCTGGTGTAACCGGCAGGATCGACATGCCACTGTTGCCGATTTCAAGGTCTACCAGGTCTCCCACCAGTTCTCCGCCGGACATGGTCCTGAGCTGCCGTCCTCCTCTGGCCACGTTCTTGACACGTTCCCGCAACTCCGGAATCTGCAAATCAAACCGGTCCAGCCGTATGGTCTGGACGCTAACTTTGAGAATAGAGGCCAGGTCCTCGTCGGTCAGAAAGGGGTCTTCCTCCAGATACCTGCTCAACTGGCGCTGCCTGGTGTTTTTATTTAAACTACACTTGGCCATAACCTCACCCTCATTTACCGCCATCCGGCAAAAAAATTAGTACCTGGTACCAAGAATAGTATAATGTACCTTTTGTTAATTTGCAAGTAAGACAAAAAAAATAAGCTCCGGGTTGATATCCGGGCTTATTTTAAAAAATTGAGATATTTTGCTTTATTTTGCCGCTACCACTTCTCTGGCTTTATAATACCCGCACTCGGGACACAAGTGGTGGGGCCTGATCAGAGCCCGGCACTGCGGGCAGCTTACCAAAACCGGCGCTTCAAGCTTCTCATTTGCGGCGCGGCGCTGTCTGCCGCGCTGTTTAGATGATTTCCTTTTTGGAACACCCATACTTCTACACCTCCAGTCATTCGTTCATTCCTTTGAAAATATCGCGCAAAACACTTAAACGGGGGTCAACCTCAGCGCCTGCGCAGCCACATCTTCCCTGGTTCAGGTTTTGCCCGCAACCCGGGCACAATCCCTGGCATTCCTCGTTACATACCGCTTTCATCGGCAACGACATGATCAGACACTTCAAGACCTCGGGGGTTACATCAATTTCATCTCCGCTGAAGGGGATGACTTCCTCTTCTTTGGCCTCTTCAACGGCAGTTGTGTAGATTTCAGAAAAGGGGACTTCAAAAGAATAGCGAAACGGCTCCAGGCAACGGCTACAGTTTAGCTGAAGCAGCCCGGAGGCAGTTCCCTCCACCATAATCGTCTGGCCTGTGTTGGTTGCATTCAAAACAGCTTTGACCGGTCCGTCAAAGCTGATTTTTTCACCTGCCATCTCCATGGGGGGCATATCCGCCACTAGTTCGAAAGAAACCGATTCCCCCGGCGACCTCTTTAGCCTGGCTACGTCCAATTGCAGCATCGTATCGCACACCGCCATTTCAACACCCAAAATTATATTGATTTAGTATAGTCTTGTCAAGATTTTTCCTGTTCTATGCGGTTTTACGGTGTTCCCGTTTTCACCAGCTTCCGGTCCGGGGAAATAGGACTTCCTGTATCGATGTGGCCGTATAGAGTTTCTACTTCCTTGCCTTCCACCAGGAATTGCACCTTTGTGATCCCGGGCACTTCGGCCAAAGAGTTGACAACCGAATAAACCAGGGCGATTTCACCGGCAGAGCCTGCGTAATTGCTGTTTTTGATTTCCTTTGAAAAATCGGCATAAGCTGTCTCCTGTCTAACCGACAGGGAAAGCAGCCTGGTCTCTTCAGGTAAAGTCCTTTGTAACAAATGGCTCTCCGGTCCCTTGATTAACTCTTTGACCACGGCTTCCCCGATATTATCCCCCTGAACAGCGACCTGCCGTTTTTCAGGCACCAGGCACATGGCCTGTTCGTCGGAGAAATATAGTACCAGCTCTCTTGTCTCTTCCCCGGCCCCCTGCGAAAGGGGTTCGGGCGTGTTTCCAGCGGGATTTTCCACCTGCTGGTTAAATATAGGAGCATAGGCTCCCAACAAAAACGCAGCGGCGCCCAGGCCAACCACCAGCAAAAACAGCTTAATCCAACGGTTTTTGAACTTGGACAAAACAATCGCCTCCCTCATTATTATTTAAGCCTTTTGTATAAAAATCAAGACTTACTTCATAATTAATTCACATCCCCATTGTATTCACCGGGTTGCCGAGTTGGTTTGATAGGGTCTAAAATCCAGGTGACCGGCCATATTATTAAGAGAACTCATTTTCAAAAAGACAGCCGGTGAATTCATGGCGAGATTAAATTTAAAGGGTTTTACAAAGATAGACGACCGGCGGCGGGATATGGTTCGCCTCCTTTGGACTGTCTGTGCTCTGGCCTTTGTAATCAGCATGGCGCTGTACCCGCGGGTGGTCTTTGACGGGGCGGCTCTCGGTCTGAAAACCTGGTGGAACATTGTTTTCCCCGCCCTCCTGCCCTTTTTTATTGCCTCCGAACTGCTGATGAATTTCGGGGTGGTGCACTTTATGGGGGTCCTGCTGGAGCCGGTGATGCGACCTCTTTTCAATGTCCCCGGCGCCGGCTCTTTTGTCATGATGGTCGGTTTTTTCTCTGGTTATCCAATTGGTTCCATGGTCACGGCCAGACTTCGCTCGGAGGGACTATGCACCCGGATCGAGGCAGAGCGGTTGATGTCCTTTACCAACAACTCGAGCCCGCTGTTTATGCTGGCAGCTGTAGCAATCGGCATGTTCAACAACCCCAAGGTGGGCTTATTGATTGCCGGGGCTCATTACCTTTCCAACCTGACCCTGGGTTTGGGCTTGCGTTTTTACGGCAGGGACGGCCGGGAGCGCTACCCCGGACCTCCACACAGAGACGGCAGCATTATACGGCATGCCTTCCAGCGTATGCTTCAGGTACAGCGAGAGGACCGACGCCCCCTCGGTAAAGTCATGGGTGACGCGGTGCGCAGCGCCGTAACCAACCTGCTCAATATCGGCGGCTTTATCATTCTTTTCGCCGTAATCATCAGGCTGTTGACCACAGCCGGGGTTATTGACGCTCTGGCCGGTATATTGGGGATGCTGCTGCTGCCGCTTGGGTTCGCGCCCGGCATATTACCCGCCCTGGGCAGCGGCTTCTTTGAGATGACCATCGGTTCGAAACTGGCCAGCGAGGCGGCCGCCCCTTTGATCCAGCGGGTGACTGCCGTGGGCATGATCCTGGCCTGGAGCGGCCTTTCCGTCCATGCCCAGGCGGCCAGTATGATTGCCGAGACCGACATCAGGATGAAGCCTTTTATCATGACACGGTTGGCCCACACCGCCCTGGCCGGCCTGTACACCTACCTGGCCTGCAGCTGGTTTGCGCCGCTGGAAGAAGCAACCGCGCCGGCCATGGCTGCGGCCGGCGGGTGGCAAGCCCTGGCGCCGTACACCCACGCTAAAATCTTCGGCTTTTTCCTGGCTATCTTAGCAGGGGTGATACTTCTGGCACTGCTGGCACATTTGGCCGGCAGCCTCCGGTTGTTCTTTTTAAGGCTAAAAAGATGAACGGTAACACCATAACAATGGGGACGGTTCTCATTGTAACAAACACTGTTCTCGAAAAGGCTTGACTCGCGGGCTTGGGGTTATCCGGAGCGAACGAAGCACCTGGGTGCGTTCCTTAGCGCGTGCATTGCATGCAGTAAAGCTTAAATAGCGCGTAGCTACCGCATGGCTGTCTGTAGATGCGGTGGATATGATCCCCTCGTTATACAAATGAAGAATTGCGAAGAGAGCGGAGGATAACCCCAAGCCCACTACCCCAGAGGCTTTTCGAGAACGACAGACCAGAGAACTACCTCTGTTTCACTTATCACAAATACTGTTCTCGAAAAGGCTTAACTGCGGGCTTGGGGTTTTCCGGAGTGAACGGAGCACCTGGGTGCGTTCCTTAGCGCGTGCGTTGCTTGCAGAAAAGCTTGAATAGCGCGTAGCTACCGGATGGCAGTCTGCAGATGCGTTCGGCACGACGATCTTGATGCACAAATGGAGAATTGCGAAGAGAGCGGAGGATAACCCCAAGCCCACTACCCCAGAGGCTTTTCGAGAACGGCAGACCAGAGAACTACCTCTGTTTCACTTACCACAAACACTGTTCTCGAAAAGGCTTGACTTGCGGGCTTGGGGTTATCCGGAGCGAGCGGAGCACCTGGGTGCGTTCCTTAGCGCGTGCGTTGCTTGCAGTAAAGCTTAAATAGCGCGTAGCTACCGCATGGCAGTCTGCAGATGCGGTTGGTACGACGATCTTGATGCACAAATGGAGAATTGCGAAGAGAGCGGAGGATAACCCCAAGCCCACTACGCATGAGGCTTTTCGAGAACCAATTATACACTTGTTTTTTAGCGGGATGAATTTAGAGCAGGGTTAAAGGAAATGCTATTAAAAGTTTGCCAGCTCATCGCATAAAGAAGGTGAATTTTATGGCAGGCCTTGTCAGTTTCTTTAACCCGAAATCGGTCGCCATAATCGGCGCGTCCAAGGCTGCTGGTAAGATCGGAAACGTGATTGTTAAAAATATGATCAGCAGTGGTTATACCGGCCCTATTTTTCCCATTAACCCCAAGGAGCAGGAAATCGAGGGGCTCGCCTGTTACCCGGCGGTGGACAAGACGCCAATGCCGGCCGAGCTCGCGGTCCTTTCCCTGCCGGCGTCCCGCACGCTGGATGCAGCCCAGCAGTGCGGCATCAGCGGGGTTAAAAACCTGGTGGTGATCACCGCCGGCTTCAAGGAAACAGGCAAAGAAGGTCTGGAACTGGAGCGCCGTCTGGTGGAAACCTGCCGCAAATACGAAATGAGGATGACGGGCCCCAACTGTGTCGGATTGATTGATACGCACACCCCGATTAACGCCTCTTTTGCTGCCGGCTTTCCTCTCAAAGGGGAAATAGCCTTTATCTCTCAGAGCGGCGCCATGGTCCTCTCCATTCTGGACTGGAGCTACCGGGCCGGTCTTGGCTTCAGCAAGTTTGTCAGCCTGGGTAATAAAGCCGACCTCACCGAGTCCCACTTTATTGAGGACGCCGGACAGGACCCCAACACCAAGGTAATCCTGTGCTACATTGAGGACGTGGAAAATGGCGCTCATTTTTTGGAGGCAGCCCGGACAGCCAGCCGCAAAAAACCCGTCATCATACTAAAATCAGGAACCAGCCAGGCCGGCGCCCAGGCAGCCTCCTCCCATACGGGCGCGCTGGCTGGAAGCGACCTGGCCTATGAAACAGCTTTCCGTCAATGTGGTGTTATTCGCGCCAGAAGTATGGCGGAACTCTTTGACCTGGCCGTGGCCTTTGCCAGCCAGCCGGTACCTTCCGGGGGCAGGGTGGCGGTGGTCACCAACTCCGGAGGTCCCGGGATTATCGCCGCCGACACCATTGAGCAGAAGAAACTACAGATGGCGCGCTTTACGCAGGAGACGATCGAGCAACTGCGCGGCAACCTGCCCCGGGAATCCAATATTTACAATCCGGTTGACGTGTTAGGGGATGCTAAGGCCGACCGTTTCCGCTTCTCCCTTGACAAAGCTCTGTCAGACCCCGGGGTGGACAGCGCTTTGGTACTGGTCTGCCCGACTGCCGTGACAGAACCGGTAGAGACAGCCAGAGCTCTGGTTGAGATGAGAGCGGCTCACCCTGAAAAGCCCCTGCTTGCGGCCTACATGGGAGGAGAAAAACTGGCGGAGGGAGTCAAGGTCCTGGAGGAAGCTAAAATACCCTGTTTTACCTTTCCCGAGCCGGCAGTTTCCTCGATCAGCGGCCTGACCGGCTACGCCCGCACCAGGGAACTGCCCGCCAACGAGCAGGACTTGAGTTACGAGTGTTCCAATTTAAAAAACGTCAAGGCTATCCTTTACGATGTAAGAAAAGACAAGCGCCTGGTCCTGCTGGGCAGTGAGGCCGCTGAGGTGGTGGAAGCTTACGGCATTCCCGCCGCTCCGACAACCCTGGCGGCCAGCCCGGGAGAGGCGGCCGAAAGCGCCGGACGGCTTGGTTACCCGGTAGTCTTAAAAATTGCCTCGCCTGAGATACTGCATAAGAGCGACGTGGGCGGGGTACTCATAGGGCTCGACTCCCCTGAAAGGGTGCGCGCCGGATTTCTGGAAATCATGAATAATGTCCACCGCTACCTGCCCAACGCTGCCGTTTACGGCGTTGAAGTACAAAAAATGATGCCCAAAGGAACCGAGCTGATTATAGGCATGAGCAAGGACATCCAGTTTGGACCTTTAATCGCCTTTGGCCTGGGAGGCATCTATGTAAACCTGTTAAAAGATGTTTCTTTCCGGCTGGCCAGCGGTCTGAACCGCGGGGAGATCGAAAACATGCTGGCCGAAACAAAGGCCTATACCCTCTTGCGGGGCTACCGCGGCGAGAAACCGGCCGACATAGAGGCCATTATAGGGATTATCGGGCGTGTGGCCCGGCTTGTTACCGACTTCCCCGAAATAACGGAAATGGACATTAACCCGGTCTTTGCCTACAACCAGGGCGCATGCGCGCTCGATGTCAAAATTACTGTATCGTGAGGTGCAAAAGGTGAAAAACCTGTTTGTCATGGGAACTGCCGGAAGCGGCAAAACCAGCGTTGCGCTGGGACTGGCTTTAAAATTCCGCCAGGAAGGATACCGTGTGGGCTATTTCAAACCTGTGGGAAATGCCGTTGGAACAGGATCAAAGCTGGACGAAGACGGCCTGCTGATGAAGGAAGTACTCCACATGGAGCAACCTGTTGAGACGATTGTACCCTACCTGGCAGGTCCTGCCTACCTTTCCGGCTACAGAAACCCCTGTGAATCGCTCAGGTCCATCCGGCAGGCCTATGAGGCCGTGGCAGAGGATAAGGAACTGGTTATTATCGGGGGGGCAAGCTTTCCGCACATCATGGGCTGCCTGGGACTGGACGCCGTTAGTCTGGCCCTGGAGTTCAAGGCCGCGCCCCTGTTTACCATCAATATAACGGATGACTTCAGCATCGACCAGGCTATTTTTATTAACAGTTATTTGGCCTGTAAAGGATTAAATGTCCTGGGCAACATCTTTCACAACGTGCCGCTCCCCCTACTGGCCAAGACAGAGGGAATCTATCGCCCTATTCTTGCGGAGCGAGGTTTTCAAACCCTGGGCGTCATCCCCCAAAACCAGGAAATGACTGCGCCGACCGTTAAAGAATACTACGAGGTCCTGGGTGGCGAGATCCTTGCCGCCAGAGAGAAAATGGACCGTGTGGTCGAGGACGTGGTTATCGGAGCCATGTCCATCGAAAGCGCCCTGGGCTACCTGCGCCGCGCCGCCAATAAAGCTGTCATAACCGGTGGGGACCGTTCGGATGTAGCCCTGGCCGCCCTGGAAACGGACACCTCCGCTCTCATACTTACCGGCGGACTATATCCGGACGTGAAAGTGGCGGCAAGGGCTGAGGATAAGGGTGTTCCTGTTATCCTGGTACATTACGACACCTACACAACCATTGAGAAGGCGTCCAGTATCACCAGGAAAATCAGGGCCAATGACGAGAGAGCCATTCATACTGCGGTTGACAACATAGAAAAACACGTTGACTGGCGCAACGTGCTTAAACTACTGCAATAGGCTGCTACTTCATTGACCTCAGTTCAGTGCGGCCCTGCTCAATCTGGCTCGAAAGCTTGTCAAGACTTTCCATAAGATTAGTCAGGACATCGTCGGCATATCTGCGTGCTCCCTCGCGCAGTTCCCTGGCATTGTCTTCAGCCCTGGCCACGATTTCATCCGCCATGTCCTTGGCTTTACGTGCTACCTCGCTTTCGTCAGCCTGTTTTTCAACTTGCTTCTGAGCGTCTTCCAGGAGGCGCATCGCTTCCTTCTGGGAATCATTCATAACCTTTTCCCGTTCCTGGATAATCCACTTCGCCTGTCTAATTTCCTCGGGAATGGTAGTCCTGATACGGTCTAAAAGGTCCAGTATCCGGTCCTCATTTACCATTACTTTCCTGGTTAACGGAATCTTACCACTGGTTTCAATAAGCTCTTCAAGTTCATTAAGGGCGCTCAGCAGGTCCACAGCGGTTATATCCCTCCTTAGTCCTCATGGCAACGTTTAAACTTTTCTCTTAATTTCTCCTCCACTAATGGCGGCACCAAGCTCCGCAGGGAACCTCCAAATGAGGCTACCTCCTTAACTGTAGTGGAGCTGATGAAAGAATACTCTGCCTTGGTCATCAAAAAGACTGTTTCTATGTGGCAGGCCAGTTTTTGATTGGTAAGGGCCATTCTGAATTCGTTTTCAAAATCCGAAACCACCCGCAAGCCCCGGATAATAGCTTTTGCTTTGCACTCAATGGCGGCATCAACAGTAAGGCCTGAAAACGCCTTCACTTCTATGTTGGGATAGTTAGAGAGAACACCCTGCAGTAGTTGAATCCGCTCTTCAATCGAAAACAGCGGATTTTTACCCGGGTTGTAGGAAACTGCAACAATCAGCTTGTCAAAGATCAGAGCAGCTCTACCTATAATGTCCAGGTGGCCGTAGGTCACCGGATCAAAACTTCCCGGGCAAATTGCGGTTCGCATACGTTATCACCCCGGTGTTTCATTATCTGCGAAAAAAAGAGAGTATAGTATCACCGTACTTTTCAGCGCGTAGGAGCCTCAAACCGTCCACAGACTGCGGCAGGCAGTCCCTCTTACTGCTTTCAACAATAACCATGCCCCCCGGTTTTAGCAGGTGGTACCGGTCGATATCAGCCAGTGTGACTGCTTCCAGGCTTTTCAAGTAGGGCGGGTCCAGGAAAACAAGGTCGAAAGCTTGTCCTTCTCGTGCTAACAGGTGCAACGCCTCGGTCACTTTGGCGGTAATAAGTCGAGCGCTTGGTTCCAAGCCGCAAGCTTTAAGGTTTTCTTTGATTATGGCGGCGTGTCGATGATTTGCTTCGACAAAGACGGCCACGCTCGCGCCGCGGCTCAGCGCCTCGATGCCGATGCTCCCGGATCCCGCAAAAAGGTCCAGAAAACAACAACCCGGTACATGCTCGCGAAGGATATTAAAGAGCGCCTCTTTTACCCGGTCAGCTGTTGGCCGCACTGTCAATCCGCCTGGAACTTTGAGTTTCCGGTTCCTGGCTGACCCGGATATCACACGTAAAATACAGATCCCTTCCTTTAATCCATAATTATAGCACAATTATAGAGGAAAATCGATTTAATTAGGAATTTCATTGAAACATTAGGACATTTGCATATTCCTGCCTCTCCAGGATAACCTATTGTTGGTTGTAATTAAAGGGAGGTGACACATTGAACCTTGATTTTTATAAGTCTAACAACATAAACGTTGATCTGGCCGTAGAAGCGCGCGATATTGTCAGGGGGCAGATTGGCCAGGAGATCCCCGGAGTCGTCGTCGACAGGGAGAAATACAGTAACACCACGGTGACGACTGTAAAGATTGTCGAGGATTACGCTGAGCAGATCATGGGCAAACCCAGGGGCAATTATATTACCATAGAAGCCCCGGCTCTCCGGGACAACAGCCGCGAAGCTCATCAAGAAGTGGCTGATGTCCTGGCCAAAAAACTTTCGTCGATGATAAATCTGCCGGAAAACGCCAATATTCTCCTGGTAGGGCTGGGCAACTGGCAGGCTACGCCAGACTCGCTGGGGCCAAAAGTCATTGAACACAGTATGGTCACCCGGCACATGTACAACTATGCCCCCGAGGAAATCAAACCGGGTATGCGCTCCGTCAGCGCCATTTCCCCGGGCGTGCTGGGTATCACCGGCATCGAAACCGCCGAAATAATCAAGGGAGTAGTTGAAAAAATCCGGCCGGAACTGATAATCGTGGTAGATGCCCTGGCGGCCGGCAGTGTCGATCGGATTGCCACAACCATCCAGATCACCGACACAGGGGTGAGCCCCGGTTCCGGCATCGGCAACAAGCGCACAGGTATCAACAAAGACACCATGGGTGTCCCCGTCATCGCCATCGGCATTCCAACGGTTGTCAACGCGGCGATCATCGCTCAGGTTACCCTGGAACACTTTTTGGAGCAGATTCAAAACAACCAGGCGCTTGTTCAGCTTTCCCAGAACCTCAACCCGGGTTTAATGCAGCAGGCTATCAGCCAGGTTTTAGCCCCGTTTGGCGGCAACCTGACAGTGACTCCCAAGGAAATTGACTCGCTTATCGCCAGCACCTCCAAGACTGTCGCCGGCGGTATTTCCATGGCCCTGCACCCCGCCATTGGCGCGGAAGAATATACTATGTACCTGAACTGATATGAAAGACGGCAGGCGGAAATCTTTTTCCGCCTGCCCACTATAAGATTGGAGTGGATTGACAAGCAATCTTTAAAACGAACCCGTTTTTTGATTCTACCTCCTTAAATACCAGCAAATATAGTATGATTCACCGCAAGCAAAGTTATGCCGGTTATTTCAACTCCAAAAGCTCGCGGAGTAATTCATCGGTTAATTCTTCCTCTGAATATAAAGGTATTCCATTCGCGCCAAGCATTGCTGCAGTTACTCCCTTTCCTTCCTTAATTACGTGGCTGAAGCTGCCGTCATAAATTTTATGCGCGCCACATGACGGGCTTCTTTCTTTCAATATGGCAGCCTTAACTGGAAAAATCTCAGTAAGATATAAGCTTTGTTCAGCTCCTTTTATAAATTGGCTGGTTACCTCCTCACCCATACTATTTATCGCTTTTGAGCCGTCAATTATTTCTACCGGCGGCCTCGGAGTGGCAAGTCCACCCAATTGTTCCGGGCAGAACGGCAAATACTTCCCCAGGTGGCTGTATTTCATTAATAAGTCATTTTTATTGGTAAAAGTGCCGTCGTACTTCGCATGCATACCCAGCAGGCAGGAGCTGACCATAATCAATTTGTGATTCTCCTTTCTTTTAATGGCAAGGGCAGCCCGGGGACAAGCAACCGGGCATCAAGCCGCTTGTTTTTATTTTTTCCACTATAACTTAATTAAGGCAGTTACACAATCTAAGGAAGGGATTGTCACGGGAGGATTTTTGGAAATGATTTTATTCATATAACTTTTTCCCATGCAGGAGGATTTTTTCGAATTATATTTAATTAACTCTTTGTTTTGTTTTTTAACTTTACATATATACGGAATAAAGGAGGATAGTCTGCACTTATTAACAAAGGAAGGGGAGTTTTTTTTGAAAATTGTAAAATTAACACTTCTGACAGCCATTCTCGCGTTGGCTCTACTGGCCGCCGGCTGTGGAAGCAAAGAGACACCAAAAGGAGCGGCCCCGTCTGCCGACGCTGAGAAAATCAAGGTGGCCTTCGTGTACGTCGGGCCCGTAGGCGATGAGGGATTCTCATACGCCCATGATCAGGGGCGTCAATACCTGGAAAAGGAAATGTCCAACGTCGTCACAACCAAAGTTGAATCTGTCGCGGAAGGAGCCGACGCCGAGCGCGTCATCACCCAACTCGCCCAGGAAAACAAGATAGTGTTTGCCACCAGCTTTGGCTACATGGACAGCGTGATCAAGGTGGCCGAGAAGTTCCCCAATGTGGTGTTCATGCATTGCTCCGGTTACAAGACAGCCCCTAACGCAGGCACCTATTTCGGACGCATGTACCAGGCCCGGTACTTAAGCGGTATAGTGGCCGGCAAGATGACCAAAACTAACACCATCGGCTACGTGGCCGCTTACCCGATTCCGGAAGTAATCCGCGGCATCGACGCTTTTACCCTCGGCGTCCGCTCGGTCAACCCGAACGCCAAAGTTAAGGTAATGTGGACCATGACCTGGTATGACCCGCCCAAAGAAAAAGACGCCGCAGTGGTGTTATTGGACGGCAACGCCGACATCATTGCCCAGCATCAGGATACACCCAGCCCGCAGCAGGCGGCTGCTGAACGCGGCAAATACAGTATCGGCTACAACAGCGACATGAGCAAGGTCTCGCCCAATACCGTGCTGACATCGGCAGTTTGGAACTGGGGTCCCTATTATGTCAACACCGTCAAGCAAGTCCAGGCCGGCACATGGAAAAATGACCAGTACTGGGGTCCAATTTCAGATAATATCGTAGGTCTGGCTCCCTACGGCCCGGCGGTTCCCGATGATGTAAAACAAGCGGTCGAAGCAAAGAAACAAGAGCTTTTGAGCGGCAAGTTCGACGTATTCACCGGACCGATCAAAGACCAACAGGGAACTGTCAAAGTGGCCGAAGGTCAGAAAATGAGTGATGCAGATATGCTGCAACTGAACTGGTTTGTCGAAGGTGTGGAAGGAACCATTCCCGCCCAGTAACAGCAAGCTTTTTGTAATAAGCAGCGGCCCGCCGGCTTATCTGCCGGCGGACCTTTCAATTTTGACGGAGGTTTTATGGCAAAGACTTTACTGGTGGAAATGAAGGGCATTACCAAACGGTTTCCCGGTGTGACGGCCAACCGGAACGTGCATTTACAGTTGTTCCAAGGGGAGATCCACGCCCTCCTGGGGGAAAACGGCTCGGGCAAGAGTACCCTGATGAGTGTGTTAAGCGGCCTGTACAGGCCGGATGAAGGAGAAATCTACATCCGTGGGGAAAAGGTGAATTTTCTTTCGCCGCGGGATGCGATAAATGCAGGCATCGGCATGGTCCACCAGCATTTCCGCCTGGTGGAACCCTTTACAGTAGCGGAAAACGTTGCCCTCGGCTCCAGGGAAACACCGTTTAAGCTGAAAATGAAGGGGTTGGAAGTACAGATCAGGCAGCTCTCCGCCGATTTCGGCCTGAGCGTGGACCCGGCGGCGCCGGTATGGCGTCTTTCCCTGGGCGAACTGCAGCGGGTGGAGATCATCAAAATGCTCTATCGACAGACCAACGTATTGATCCTGGACGAGCCCACGGCAGTACTTACACCGGGAGAAGTCAAGGATCTTTTTACGATTCTGAAAAAAATTGCCGCGAGCGGCAAGGCTGTTGTGGTGATCACCCACAAGCTCAGCGAAGTAATGACGGTGGCGGACCGGGTGACGGTGCTGCGTGACGGTGTCGTGGCCGGGACGGCGTTGCAGGAAGAAATATCTGAAAGCAACCTGGCTGCCCTGATGATTGGGCGGGAAATGCCGCAGCCGGCGGCTAAAACAGCGGTTGCGGCGGGACGAACCGTACTGGAACTAAAAGACATGCATGTCCGGGGAGAAGGTGGCAGCGAAGCCCTGGCAGGTGTCAATATTGCCGTACGGGAAGGGGAAATCCTCGGTATCGCCGGGGTGGCCGGCAACGGGCAAAAAGAACTGGCCGAAGCAGTCACCGGGCTGCGCCGTATCAGCGGGGGCAGCATTTTTCTCGGTGATGAGGACGTAACCGGGCTCCCGGTCCGGCAGCGGATCGACCGGGGTATCGGCTATGTGCCGGAAGACCGCCTCGGCACCGGACTTGTGCCGGGCCTAAGCGCCACCGACAACATGATCCTCAAAAATTACCGGAAACCGGGCAGCAACCGGGGCTTCTTCATTCGCCACAGCGATGTACAGAAACAAACCGGGGATTTAATCAAAAAGTTTTCTGTCCGGCTGGCCGACCCCGCCCTGCCGGTCCGTTTTCTTTCCGGCGGCAATCTGCAACGTTTGCTGCTGGCCCGTGAAATTTCAAGCCAACCGCGTCTATTGGTTGCCGTCTACCCGGTGCGGGGACTTGATATCGCGGCGACCGAGGCGATCCACAGCCTGCTGTTCGACCTCCGTGCAACGGGCGCGGCGGTACTCCTGATATCTGACGACCTGGAAGAAATTTTCAAAATGTCCGACCGTATTGCCGTTCTATACCGCGGCCGGGTCCAGTCTGTATTCCCAAATACCGGTGATACCGATATGGAAATCCTTGGCCGGCTCATGACCGGCGCAGCACAAAGAGAGGAAGAGGTATCATGAGTGTCAAACCGGCGCTGCGGCTGGAAAAAAGGCTGGAAACGTCCAGATCGGCGGCTTTCCTGGTACCGGTCGTTTCAGTAGTTCTGGCGCTCTTTACCGGGGCGCTGTTCTTCTGGTTCTCCGGTAAAAACCCGGCTGTCGTTTACAGCTCAATGTTCTATGGAGCCTTCGGCTCTGCCTACGGACTTTCCGAGACAGTGGTCAAGGCGATCCCGCTGTCCCTGTGCGGACTGGGTATTGCCCTGGCCTTCCGTATGCAGCTTTGGAATATCGGGGGCGAGGGTCAGTTTTATATGGGGGCTATGGCTGCCACCTGGGTAGCCCTCTTTCACCCCCAGCTGCCGGGCTGGATTATGCTCCCGGCCATGTTCCTGGCCGGTTTTATCGCCGGAGGTTTATGGGGCCTGCTGCCGGCTGTGCCGAGGGCCTACCAGGGAGTGAACGAAACCATAACCACCCTCATGCTCAATTACATAGCCATCTTCTGGGTGGACTACCTGGTGCACGGCCCGTGGCGGGACCCGGCAGGTTTTAATTTCCCCTTGACGGCGCAGTTTGTCCCGTCGGCAATCCTGCCTGCCTTTGGAACGACCAGGATTCACGCCGGACTGATCTTTACCATAGCAGCCGCGCTGGTGATGTACCTGGTCATGCGGAACACGCGCACAGGCTTTGAGATAAAAGTGATCGGCGAAAGCCAGAGCGCCGCCCGTTATGCCGGTATAAGTCTGGAAAAGAATATCCTGCTGGTGATGCTGTTCAGCGGCGCCCTCTGCGGCCTGGCCGGCATGGCGGAGGTCTCCGGTATCGCAGGCCGCCTGCAGGAGGGCTTGAGCCCCGGGTACGGCTATACGGCCATTATCGTGGCCTGGCTTTCTCGTTTGAACCCCCTGGCCCTGCCTGTAGTCGCCTTTATGTTCGGTGGGCTGCAGGTGGGCGGCTACTCCGTTCAGACCAGCGGCGTGCCGGCTACCACCGTCTCCATGCTCCAGGGACTGCTGCTGTTTTTTGTGCTGGGAGGAGAGTTGTTTTACCGCTATCGTTTGTCCTGGCGGAGTAAGTCTATCAAGGAGGGAGCCAACTCATGACCAACGATCTGCTCATCGCTATACTGGCGACCTCAGTAATGGTTGGAACACCGATTCTGTTCGCTTCACTCGGGGAAATACTTACAGAGCGGGCCGGGATTTTGAACCTGGGCGTGGAGGGGGTTATGCTGGTCGGCGCAGTTAGCGGTTTTGCCGTAGCCCTGTTCAGCCACAACCCCTGGCTGGGGGTGACCGGGGCCATGCTGGCCGGCGGCGCCCTGGCCCTGGCGCACGCTGTTCTCTGCGTCACCCTAAAGGCGAACCAGGTTGTGAGCGGGCTGGCCCTGGCTCTATTTGGCGCGGGTTTAAGCGGCTATCTGGGCAAGTCTCTGGTCGGCATCCCCCTCCCGGTAAAAATAGCAGCCTCCAAAGTCCCCCTGCTTGGCGACATCCCCTTTTTGGGGCCGGTGTTTTTTCAGCAGGACGGGATGGTTTATCTGGGCTACCTGATCGCTCCGGCCCTGTGGTACCTGCTCTTTCGGACCAGAACAGGCCTCTCTGTCCGCGCGGTGGGCGAAAACCCGGGCGCGGCCGACGCGCTCGGCATCAGCGTTTCCCTCACCCGTTACGCCTGCACCATAGCGGGCGGGATGTTGGCCGGCGCCGGAGGCGCCTATCTTTCCCTGGCCTACGCCCCGGCCTGGCTGGAGAACATGACGGCGGGGCGCGGCTGGATTGCCATAGCCCTGGTTATTTTTGCCGCCTGGAACCCGCTTTACGCCCTGGCCGGCGCCTACCTGTTCGGCGGCATCGACGCGCTTTCCCTGCGATTGCAGGCGATGAACGTGACGGTTTCCCCGTTCTTCTTGAGAATGCTGCCTTACCTTTTTACTTTACTGGTACTGGTGCTGGTCACCAGAAAGTCAACCCGCCACCGCTTCGGCGCACCCAAGGCCCTTGGACTGCCCTACGAACGGGAAGAGCGGTGATGATGTGAAGAAAGCAGGAAAAAAAATTCTTTCCGGCGCGCGCGGAGTATGGCTGCGTAAGCCGGAAACCAAAATCAAAGAAAGCGCGAAAATTTACAAACGCAAAGGACGCAGGCGCCAGGAGCAACATTAAGAAGAAATTCAAAAGCACATCGCGGGAATGGTTCTTATTAACCGATAATAATATGCTCCTTCACATAATGAAAACTATCTTCAGGCCGCCGGGTGCGGAATAAGAGCAGCAAGGAAATGAGACCGATACGGCCAATCAGCATGACGGCAATGATGATGGCCTTCCCCGCTTTGGAAAGTTCGCCGGTGATACCCATGGAAAGACCGGTTGTGCCGAACGCGGAACAAACCTCAAAAATAATTTCTGTGGTTGAGAAGTTTTCAATAGCCGCCAGAGCGACTACAGAGACAAAAATGAGGATCACCGCCAAAAAGAACACCAGCAGCGCCTTCACAATATCTTCCTGGTAAAGTTCCCGTTGGAACACTTTAACATGATTGCTTCCTTCCAGATAAGCTTTTAGGCTAAGCAACAGCACAGCAAAGGTTGTGGTGCGAATGCCGCCGCCACAGCTGCTGGGAGAAGCGCCGATAAACATCAGCAGGGATAAAAACAACAGTGTTGACGAACTGAAAATATTCATATCAATGGAACTGAAACCGCCATTTCGCGTGGTTAGTGATTGAAAAAGCGCCACCGCTATTTTTTGGCTCCACGGCATTCCAGCCAGAGTGCTTGAATATTCGGAAAGCAATATAAAGAAAAACCCGGCAATAACCAGAATGCCAAAGGTGATCGTAGTAATTTTTGTGTAAAGAGAAAACCGCAGCTTTCTTTGCTTGCGCCAGGAGAGGAGGTTGGAATAAGACTCCAGAAGCACCGGAAAACCTATGGCGCCGGCCAGAAGTAAAGTACCGATGACACCCTTCACAATATAATCCTGTTGAAAATCCAAAAGACTGTTGCCGAACAGGTCAAATCCGGCATTTGTAAAACCGGATATTCCGTGAAACACTCCCATGCCCAGCGCGCTTAAAAAGGGCGCCTGGTAATTATATATAAAATGGATGGTCAAAATCAGCGCGCCCAATAATTCAAACAGGATGGCTACCTTTAAAATAAACAGGATTAGTTTGACCATTCCCTGCAGGGATATCTGGTTTTGATCAGCCCTGATCATCAGGCGTTCCCGGAGACGGATCTGGTTGCCCCGCATAACGAAAAACAGAGTTCCCATAGACATGATACCGATGCCTCCAAACTGGATTAAAAAAGCCAGTATGGTTCGTCCGGCCAGGCTAAAGGTGTCCCTCGTTACGACAGTGGTAAGTCCCGTTACGCTGATCGCGCTGGTAGCTGTAAAAAGGGCGTCAATAAACTCAAGTTTAACCCCCGGCTGTAGTGCGAAGGGACTGCTGAGCAGAACCGACCCGAGAAAGGCAAAAAGCAGATACCCCAGCACAATAAACTGTATTGGCGTGAGGATTTTTTTCTGATTCAAAGGAACAGGCCTGATCTTCTCCAAGTCATGCACTCCCTGAAAATCAAAATTTGGACAAGATGTTCTGCCCAAAATAATATTATAGTGGAAAAGTAAATAAATACAACTCAAAATTTATTCTTTCCGGCGACATAATGACTATACGATGAGTATGGCATAAGCTGTCACGGGGACGGCCCCTTTGACAGACTGGTAGTGACGTCAAAGGAGCCGTCCCCGCAATAACTCCAAAGTACACGGATCAGGAACGAGGCTTTACACTTTAAATTAACTGCTGTACTTTCGTTTTCTGAATTTCCAGGCAAACAATAATCCGAGTAAAATAACAGCTGCACTGACCGAAATATAGCCTATTTGCACAGGAGACATTTGATTGCTTGTGCCCCTGTTACCAAATGGATTCATCCCTTCATTGCCGGGCGCGGCGCCGGGGCGGGCATTGGCTCTGCCGGGCTGCTGCATACCGGCAGGCATATTTTTCATTCTCTCAATCCTGTCATCGTCCAGGCCCAATTCTTTTAGCCGGGCAATCTGTTCAGCTGAAAGCTCGCCATTCTCTGTTTCCTGCATAATTTTCATTATCTCAGCCATATTCTCTTGATTCTGCATATTTCTGTCGCCGGGGGGGCCGCCGCTATTAGCAGGTTGAGGCTCTCTATTGTTGTTTTGCTCAGCAGGGATACCCTGGTTATTATTCCGGCCCTCACCGCCCGGCATGCCACCCGCGCCGTTACCTCTCATACCGCCGCCCATACCTCCAAGCGCGCTCAAATCAATACCGGCAGTTGTGGTATTTTGCTTAGAAGTATTGTCTACTTGCTGCGATGAGGTCGCAGGCAGAGTTCCCGCCAACTGCGCTGTAATACTTGCGGCGCGCTGACTGGCAAACTCCAGGAAAACAGGAAGTGTGTTTTCATACTGCTCGTAGGTGTAAAAAGCAGTCGCGTCGTTTTTGACATAGTCGCTAATCAGCGCGTCTACCTTTTGCACATTATTTTCGAATACCCCGCTGTCAAAATAACTTGAAACAACTTCACTTAAATATTTATGGTAAAGCTCCTTATACTCCGGCACTTCAAGCAGCTTTCCGATAAGAGGGCGCTCACTTAGACTACTTGTAACAGGTGTATCTATAGGGTGATGAATCGCCGCTTCCGCATTATTTATCTCGTGGCCTGCGAAAGCCAGGTTGAAATCCCATGGCAAAATCGTAAATACACCGTTTTCCTCGTACAAATAATAATTATGCTTCATATTCCCCGTATAGCTGTCAAAGTTGACCAGATAGGTATTGACCGCGAAATATCGCAGGATCGAATCAACGTCTAAATATTGTTCAAGGTCGGTACCATTATTCAGGTTATATATCATCTTTATTACCTTGTCGAAATCGCTGTCGGTAACATCATAGGCGGCATTGTTTCTAATTCCTGAATAGTTTGAGGCGCTTTCACCGGTCCATTTAAGGTCTGCGCCCGAGCCTTCCGGACGATATAGGCAGCCGTCTAAACTGCCGTAATTTCTCTCAACAAAGCTCTCCTCCATCACTTCAACGGCGAGGTACAGCCCCCACGGTTCGCCGTTTACCGTTATGTTGGCATAAGCATATTTGGGCGTAACAACCCCCATTGAATCAAACAGGTCATAAGCGATATATTCCTTCATATAGGTTTTATCCATGATGATATTGTTTAACGCCAGTTTATTTAAGCCAAAACAGGTTTGCCCCGCAATGTAGGTGTCAAACTCGATTTTGAAGCTGTATCGATCAGTGTTTTCGTTTCCGGCAACCGTCCTTAAGCTTGAATTCCCTTTGGGCCTGATACCGGCATTGTAAAAGGTGGCGCCGTTTACAGTTATATCACAGCTGCGATATTCCTCCCTGGTTGCGTTTTCAAGGATCCAGTCAAAATCCTCTTGTTTAATGTCAATGTTGATTTGTGTTACCTCGTCTTTGTTAAATACCTTGCTGACGTATTCGGGCTCAGTGGCAGCAGAAGTACTGAGCATGCCGGGGAAAAGGATTAAAGCGGTTGTAAACATAACAGCAATTACCATAGCAATTGCAATTATCAAGTTTATGCGCTTGCCTTCTATCATTGTTTACACCACCATTAAGACATGTATTCTCCGTTGTAGCTTACCAGCACAGCATTATTAACCCCTGCGATACGGCTGATTTCGTTTACAAATTTCGTGGACATATCTTTTAGCCTTATTTCAACAGTCAGCTCAACACCGCTGCCGGCGGCTACCGTCTTTGATTTCACGACATGTTTCTTAACGCTTTTCACTATATAGTCCATTGCGTCCTTTTCACTCTCATCACCGTCACATCTAATCACCAGTATATAAGGGTTATCCGTACTCTTTTTGTTCACAAACAAAACCATTATTACCCCGATGAACAATGAGCCAAATACAGCAAGTGGGATTAACCCGGCGCCTAAAACAATGCCCGCGCTGATTGCCCAGAATAAAAAGGCGATATCAATCGGTTCTTTGATAGCCGAACGAAATCTTACAATAGACAACGCGCCGACCATACCAAGAGAGAGAATAACATTGGAGCTGATCGCCATGATGATCAGTGTTGTTATAAGCGTCAAGGAAAGGAGGGAAACACCAAAGCTTGCCGAATACATAACACCCCTGAAGGTCTTTTTATATACTAAAAAAATAAAAAGCCCCAACGCAAAAGCAAGACCAAGCGCTATTACCGCGTCCAACATCGAAAACGATGTAACCTTATCCAAAATATTTGACTTGAAGATGTCGTTAAAATTCAATTGATCAATACCGTTCACTTAATTTACCTCCGTTTTCTTAGCTAGCCGTAGATGCGGCAGGCCGCATACTTTGAAATTGCCGTATTGCGCCGCTCGTTTGTCTGAATTATATCCCTGATCAACTCAGGCAAAAACGCATCGAACTTTACCTCTAAAATGATTTGACCGCTTGCGGTTATATTCATGGTCGGCAGGTTCGGATTGAAAAAATCCTTGGAAACCAAACCACTTTTCAATTTGCTGTCAATAGTTATTCTCACGTTGCCAGGCTCATAGATATATGCTTCTCTGAAATAATCAACAACGGTTTTAGGCTGCATGAGTTGATATTGCATCTTGGCATACAGCTCCTGCAGCAGTTTATTGCCGGAAGCGATAAGCCACTCGATATCGCCTTCCAGCAGCCTTTCACATTGTTCCCGGGTAACTCTTGCCGCGGCCTTTGAACACAGGCTGTTTGTCTTACTTTTCTTCTCCAGCTTGATGAATGAAGGGTCGTCATTATAAAACCTTATTCTGAATTTTTCACGATGGTTGATCCCGTTGATTTTTTCCATGAGCGCTTTGTTATCAGGATTGTCAAAATACAGGCTCCGGATCTTATATGTCCCGTCACTCCCGGCAAATCTGTCCAGCTTTGCAATATGTTTTAACCTGCTTTTTATGGTGAAATAATCAGAAATATTGATATAATGTTTTAACTCGTGCCTGAATTTTTGTTTTTTCATAATGTCACCTCTATTTTTTTGCTTTAAATTCATGCTGTCATTATAAGTTATGCATCTTAATGTTAACTGAGTGTTAACTTAAAGCAGACTTAAAATTGAAATTAAAAAAATACCCCCTCCAAAGAGATCTCCGGGACGAGGGGTATAAAGCATTTTTTTATAATCTCTAATGAACCGTATAAATCAGGAGATGTCCACTTGACTAACTCCGGAAGGATACCGGACCAAGCGGTGGATTTTGTCCCTGGATAATGTTTTCCATGCGCTTTCTGACCAGCTCATTGAACTCAGGGTGAGTAAGGATGTAAAACCTTTCTTCCTTAATTGCGGCAAAAACGGCATCAGCCACCTCGTCAGGAGACAACACCTTAAATCCATTTCTCACCAGGTAATTCCACGCGGCCTCTTCCGACCCGGAACTCATGGGCTTTGCAGCGGGATTGCCCTGGTATTCCAACGGCAGATTTCGTGAGGAACTGAGAATTCTTGTCTTAACAAAACCCGGACAAAGAACAGAAGCTTTTATTTTGGCCCCCTTTTCTGCCAGCGACCGGTAAAGATGCTCGGACAGCGCCACCACCGCATGCTTGGTGACATGATAGGCCGCGCCCGGGTGGTAGGGTAAAAGTCCCGCGGTAGAAGCTGTGTTGACAACATGGCATTCGGTATCCTGGGCAAGCATCACCGGGATGAATACCCGGAGCCCATGGATAATTCCCCAGAGGTTTACGCCTACAACCCATTCCCAGTCGGTCTGGCTGTTTTCCCAAATAGAACCTTCCATGCCGCTAACTCCGGCATTGTTACAAAGCAGATGACACGCCCCAAAGGCTTCGACCGTCTTCTTAGCCAAAGCTTCGACCTGATGCAGCATTGAAACATCCGTCAACACCGGCAAAACTGTCCCGCCCATAGCTGAGAGCTCTTTTTCAGCCCGGTCCAAAGCAGCTTGTTCCACATCAGCAAGCACTACCCGCATGCCCTCCTGTATACAGCGTTTGGCCATGCCCAGTCCAATGCCGCTGGCAGCACCCGTGATGACAGCAACTTTATCCTTGAACTCTTTCATGGTTGCCCCCCTACCCGTTAAAAATTCTCTAGCCTATATATCTAAAAGATAACCGGGATGGAAGGTAAAATCTTGAGGTTTTTTACAGCAATTCATTCAAAGCACCGGTACGTACAAATAAAATTTCCCGGTTTGCGCGTAATCCTCCGGAAATAGTTCAAACATATCAATCCCGGCGCCAACATTGATTTCAAGTCCTGTTGCATCGAGCCATTTATATAAATCTTTCATCACCGTATGAAAAATTAATCCCATTTTCCCGGGATACTTAAATACTGCATACTTGGACGCGGGAATACTCCGATCCGCCAACCCGGACCTGTCTCCCCAATACTCTTCCGCTGCTATACCGACGAAACAATAAATGCGGGACGGATCGCCGCGGTCGGCCCGGACGACGCTGAACAGCCGCCCCGCAGTGCCTCGGATAATGAATTCTTCTTTAAAACTAATCACCATACGAAACACTTCTGTCACTTCGTTTACGTCCTCCGGATGAAAAAGAACATCCTTTCCCAATAACTTTATCTCTTTGAGCTCCCGGCAAAAGTAATCAATAACAACGTCCTTTTTGACATTTCTAAAGTCCCGCTCAAGGACATCGATCCTATCCATCAAAGGAACAGAGACATTTTCTTTCCTATAGCGGTTTGGGGTAACGTGAAACATTTTGAGGAAGTTCCGGGTAAACTGTTCATGAGAGTTGAAACCATACCGGAAGGCAATGTCTACTACTTTATAGTCGGTATTCTTCAAAGCTATGGCAGCTTCCGACAGCTTTCGGCCAAGAACGTATGATTTAACTGTCTGATTGGTCACGGCCCGGAAGATACGATAAAAATGCATGGGTGATATATAATACATGGCCGAGAGTTCCTTCAAGCAAAGCTTCCGGTGCAAATTAGCCTCTATATATTGTATGGCGTCATTGATCATTCCAATGTAATGCATGGAATTGCCTCACCCTTAACAATGAACCTGCTGCTATGGTTCTTTCTCCATAAACTCCCCCACATCCTTCCAGCGCCCCATTATAGGGGAACGCTTCGAAAAAATATAAAGAAGCAGATGCTTTGCCCGTGACGCTGTTTAGCTATATAACTTCTGGTATTGAATTTTAGCAGCCTGCAACTGCGGGTTGCCCCGATCACATTTCAGGCTTAATAAGGGACAGTGTTTATCACAGGCTGTACAAAACATATTACCAAGATAATCCGATAAACTGACAGTTACTGCCGTACCGGCTTGCGTGTCCTGTAAAATTGTGTAATCCTGATCATAGACCCCACTATTTTTGCTGGAATCAATTCTTCTTGTGGTGATTGTATCCTGTGATGAACCTTTTGGCGGTACGGTATTTTGGGCCACCTCATCCGAACTGGGCATGATTTGAGAATACAATACGACCAAAAGCAGCGCTGCTGCTCCGAGGGTTTCGATTGTTCTCCTTATCTTACCGCCTTCAAAAGCTGCAGATGTTCTGCGTACAGATACCAGAATATAACGCCAATGCACTGCAAGATGGATTGCCAAGAGTCCCGCGCAGGCATAAGAAACCCATTTATGTACGGCAACAAGTATATGATTGTTGCCATTTGCTCCAAAGTTAAAAATCACTTGTGAAATGAGAATCCCGGTAATTATAATGGCGCTGATACCAATTAACAATGCTGCATTCAAGATGTACATCAGCTTGGCCTTTTTCTTGAAACCTGGGTTAAACAGGTTTTTCGTGACGTTTTTAACCCATGACCAGTTAAATATGATATGGATCATAAATAGGACAAAGATCAACAGACCTGCAATTTCATGGAACACAAGTCCTGTACCAAAGGCATCAAGCAATATAACAAACAAAACAATCATGACGATATCGAGAGCTAATTTTAATGGAGTCTTACTGTTCATCTTAATATAGTTCCTTTCAAGGTCAATTTTTATTAGAGAAATATGCTGATGTTGTATTATGGATTATGCATTATGCATATTAAAACCGACTGAGTGCCAACTGAAAAAACACTTAAAATCTTACATGAAATTAATTCCAACAAAACAGTACAGACGAATAAATACCCCCTCTTGAGAGATTCTAAGACGAGGGGGTATAAAAATTGATACTTGATTATAAGAAAAATTTGGGCGCCTTTGACAGGATAATCCGGACTGCTATCGGTTTTTACACGCTCTGGTTGGTTTTATCCGGCACGGTAACCGGATGGTGGGCAGTTGCGGCTTTTCTTTTTGCCATGTTTAATTTTATTGAGGCAGCTTTAGCATACTGAATTGTCTATGACCTGATGGGTTGGTCAACCCGGAAACATAAGGTGGCATAGTTAAGCCCGCTTTTTAGCTTGGCTGCAACACACCGGCTTTGCATTAAGAAAGACGGCGCATGCAGGCGCTGCCGAAGTTTGTCAAGGTTGTCAAAAGAACCGTTCCAGTGACGCTTAAAACAGGGTATAATGCTAATTAGTGGGAATAAATACTTAGCCATGCTTTTCCACGCACCAACAGAGAATGAAAATCAGCAGTATTTTAATGATTTGAAATGAAGGGAGACAATGCTGTGGAGGCAATCTTAAACAGGCGCAGTATCCGGAAATACACGGACCAGGCAATTCCTGAAGAACTCATTACCGAACTTTTGGAAGCGGGCATGTGCGCCCCGTCAGCTGGAAACGAACGCCCCTGGCACTTTGTTGTCATTACGGAACGCAACCTGCTAAACGGCATCACTGAAATTCATACACATGCTCAAATGCTGAAGCAGGCGCCCGTGGCGATTATCGTCTGCGCGGACCGAACATGTGATAAGTATCCCGGTTCGAGCTACATGGTTCAAGACTGTGCGGCGGCGACGGAAAACATCCTGCTGGCTGCCCGGGACAAGGGCTTAGGAGCATGCTGGCTCGGAGTATACCCCAGAGACGATCGCATGAAAGGTTTGACCCGGTTATTGGGGCTGCCGGAACATGTGATTCCAGTTTCGGCGATTGCGCTCGGCTTTCCGGCTGAGGTAAAGAGCGCCGGCTCACGCTACGATGCTGCCAGGGTACACCGCAATCACTGGTAAGACATTCAGGCCGAAATTGTTTATGGGGAGATGGATGGAAATGAAAACGACCTGGCAATTCAACCACTCAAAAAGCTCACCCGGTACGATATTGCGGCAGTGATCTGCTGTCATGGCGGCTTAAATAGGGATAACCCGGACCAGCGCATTGCTGAATTGGCCCCGCATGAGTAAGTAAGCTTTGAAGCCTTACTGTCACGGCAATGGTTTTATGAACCCGATTATGTTAATATATTTTCATAACGCAGCCGAAAGCATAATCTACGGCTGCTTTTGATTGTCCGGGTGTTAAAAGGACGGTTGGCTGCAGAGCTGATAGTTTAAGCAATTTCATTAATTTATTGACTCGGGAGGAATATAATGGTATATACTTTAGATAAAAGTTTCACTTATACGGCATTTGCCGGTTACAACAGCTACCAATGGGAGGCGCCATAAAAAAGATGTGTGTATACAGCAAGTTTTGGGTTGAATGGGAGAAAAAGAACCTTGCCCCTTATGCCGTGCATAGCGATGACCCCTGGTATACAGAGCGGTTTAACAGTGATTCTCCGGAGCATCATTTGGACCGGCATGGCAGCCGCAGCCGGTATAGAACCCCCTTTGAGATAGATAAGGATAGAATAACCAACAGCACGGCATTCCGGAGGCTTGAATACAAGACCCAGGTGTTTGTCACACATGAAGGCGATAATTACCGGACACGCCTGACACACTCCCTGGAAGTATCGGAAATCGCCAGACATATAGCCAGGTCCCTGCGGCTGAATGAGCACCTCGTTGAAGCAATTGCGCTGGGGCACGATCTTGGACACGCTCCCTATGGCCACGAAGCGGAAAAGGCAATAAATAACTGGCTCAAAAATAGCGACGAAAAATTCAACCAGAATTACTGCTTTTGTCATAATTATCATTCTGTTGAAAATGTGGATTACCTGGAGCCTGGATATGACTGGGACAGAAGGACTGACGCCGAACGTTTCGGCTGGGGCATTAATCTTACAAAAGGCGTTCGTGAAGGTCTTCTTACCCACACCGGTATGGGCTTTAGAGGACACATTCACCGCAATTCAACCTTCGATGAAAACTTTGAAGCAGCCGTTCAACAAATGATGAAAGATAAAAATGATCTGGGACTGTTTTTCCCTGGTTCACTTGAAGCACAAGTTGTCCGAATATCCGATGACTTGGCGCAAAGGATCCACGATCTGGAGGATGGACTGAGATCGAGAATTCTTAATAAGAACAATATAGGCGCCGTTATTAAAGAATACTTTGATGCGCTTTTATCAAAAAAAATATTTGAATATGATGAAACGAATACTTATTTAGAGCATCATTTAAAGCAGGGAAGTATCCGCGTTCCAAAGATTTTTATTCACCAAATAGTGGAGATGATAGGTAAGAGTGATAAAAACCTGCCTGCCTATTTCAACTATGAAAATAAAGAAATTGTTGAGCAAATGCAAAATGAGATAAACAGAAAATACAAAGAGGATGAAGAATACAGAAACAAATTTGAACTTGCTGCAAACCTTGCATTTGTCCTGCATATGTGGCGAAGTGAAGAATACTTGAACGCAATGAAAGAAGAAGATCAATGGCTATCAAAATGCAGAATACTAAAATATTTGGAGCTGCTGCTAGGCATTATCGATAATGTTAAAAGCGATGATAATAAAAAAGCTGATAATAAAAAACAGGAACTGCCTTCATATATTTATATTGCATTTCTCCGGGGCCTGTTGCTTGCCAACATTATTGAGCATTCTTATTGGCGTATACAGATGGCTTTGGATGCCGGGTACCAGTCAACGAATTATTACGACATCAGTAAAGAGATTCGGGAACATATTAATGACCAGACAGCAGAAAACCAAGTTAAACCAGAAAACCAGGTAAATGAAAAAATATTTGTTATCATTGCAGTTGTTGACGGGATCATAATTACTGAAGGGGACTTTTTTGATTATGAAGCAAGGCCTAATGAGCTCCACTGCTTCAAGTTTCAAGGCGAAAACGGGGAAGCAAATCGTCAATTCAGGAAATTCATGAATGAATCATACAAAGAAATCCTGGAAACTAACGGCGCGAATCTCCCTGTTTTGGTGAAAAATTATGCCGAAGAATACCGGAAGCTCAGCAAAGTCATTTGGCTCAACAAATTCGAAGATCCGGAAATAACGGAGTATGTTAAACTCGTTTTTGACGATAATGACAAAGATAAAGATACAGGAGAATGGATTCCATTAAAACAAATAAAAATTTACTTCACCGGATATAAAGAGATATGTCCCGGTGTCAGGACAGGAAATTGCAAATACATAAATTACCCTATTCAAGGATGTACCGGCAGCTGTACTTTTCGTAAAAAGGGCAGGTACCCGGACATAAACAGGGTCATAATTTATGACAACTATGCAGCTTCCCTTGACTATCGCCTTAAGAAGCTGATACGTGAAAGACTGCACAACGGATACCGTATTGCCAGGATGAATTATATGGGAAACAAAATAATTACGGCGCTGCTCGAGCTATATTATAAAAATCCCAGACTTATGCACGAAAGAGTCTGGTCAAGGCTACGGGCATATAAACCGCTCGGCGAAGACGCTGTAACTAACGAGATTGACAATTATATTAAAAAATCAATTGTAGAGCGCGAGAAGGAACCTTTGCCGGAGACGGTTTTTGATGCATTAAAGACATGTGAAGCAAATATACTTTGCCTAATCAGAAGGATTATCGAGCACATCGCCGGTATGACCGACAGGTTCATCACCAACGAATATAACAGGTTGAATGAAGCCGGCCGTGAGGTAGAGCATCACGATGAAACATATTTCTTCTCATAAGTTATTTGACTTCGATTGAGATTGACAGCAGACATTATTATCACCTTCCTGCTTTGGTCTTGCTGTTATCATATCCCGTCAACCAAAATCCTTCAGTAACATTGTCACAGATAGGCAATATTTATAATGATACGTCAGGGTTTGTCCGGCCGGAGCTTTACTGCAGCATGGTTGTGACGCGCCAACTGTCGATCATGAAAAATGTATAATGTGCGGAAAGTGCGTGATATGGCCCGATGAAGGCGATCCAAGAGGCTTGAGGCAAGCCGTAGTCTTATACGCAGGTATCAAAGATATAGCCGCCCATTGGCGGCTTATTTATTTCACGTGTGTTTTAGACTTATTCGGCCATTGGATTGTCCCCCCAGGACAACGCTCGTCCGGTAGAGCACTATTTCCGTGCTGTGGTATCGTCAAACAGGTCATATTCACAAATTTTGCTAATAGGCTAATAATAAGCCCCTGCCAGGATGCAACCAAGATAATTCGTCAGAAAAGCGAATTTTTTAATGTACAGGGGGTAGTGGAAAAGGAGGAGAGATTGGTGCCTTTTGAAAAAAATTTTATCCTTATTTTCTTTACTGCCATGGGTGTATTGCTCGGCGCTGCACTGGTTGGCTCCCTGGCGGCGGTGATGGTGCGGGAGCCGCCGCTCGGCGTCATGCTCAGGCTGGCCAGAGAAATGAAGATATGGGCAGTGGTGGCGGCTATCGGTGGAACCTTTTCAACCATAGAGATTTTGGAGTCGGGTGTCTTTAGAGGTGAAATTATAGCGGTAATCAAGCAACTCTTTTACATCGTAAGCGCCATGGCAGGAACCCATTTAGGTTACTTGATCGTCCTGGCAATAGCCGGAGAAGGGAAATGAAAAATCAGGCTATCCGTTTGATGGCGCTATTTTTCCTGGGTATGGTGGCAGGAGGCGTGCTTGTAACCGTTACTCTAGGTGGGCAGGTAGACGAAATAACACATAATAATCAACTTCTCAGCCAGCAGCTGGAACTTTGCCGGGATGAGTTGAATCAATTAAAGAAAAGTCTGGGAGAAAAAGAGAAAAAAGTGGTAACCGGCATTGAGCCTCACATCTCAATTCTTGGTGAGAATATGGCCAGGCTTGAAGAAAAAAACACCATCCTGGTCCTGGAAAAACAGGTACGGCAGTGGCTGGAGCCGGTCAAGGGACAAGAGGTAGACAAACTGAACTATTCACTTGTCCCTCAGATTATAGATAATCGAGCAGTCGAATTTGAAGGCGCCAATTATCAATTAAAAGTACAGCTGGTTGTAATCGACACAAATATAATCATATACGTGGAAGCCAAAAAAGAAAAACTAACCCGGCCGGTAAATCAACCCTCCGAACCTGATGCGGAGTTTTGAGAACCAGTTTGGTGACTCCTGGAAAAGCAATAAACAGTGATAAGAATGAAGAAACGTGGGGATAATGGTTCTTAATTGCTTAAAAAAAGGTGTTCATCTTGGAATTCATCAAATCCCTGCTGGAAACGATCGTTGCTTATAATCATATACTGATCGCCCTATTCGGCGGTGTTTTAACCTGGTCGCTTTTCAGGGCCAGTGATTTATGTAAAGACAGAAAGTTTAAGGAGATCATCTTGCTTCAGTTTTTAAACGAGACGCATTGCATGGAAGATAAGGACTTATTCATTGATAGCGACCGTTGGGTCTTTAGAGTGGGCTTAAACAACCTGGAAATAATGCTGCGCAATAATTTTTTTAGCCCGGTTAGACATGAAAAGCTGATATATGAAATAATGGAGCTTTACCGCTGGATAGTGAACCATGACGAAGCCGCAAAAATAAACAACCTGGCCTTGCTCGTCAATGGAGAAACCCCGGTGCGGGAAATGGTTTTATTCTACAGCACAGAGGTGAGAAGGAGGATTTTAACGGTCAGGGAGTTAATCAAACACTATTACCCCAAAATAGCTGAAGAACACGAAAAGATCGTCAAAACAAAGCCCCGGTCACGTTGATGCCGGGGCAATTGCATACCTGCCGGAAACATTTTGCTAAGTCTCCTGTTACTGTTAATAAGAATGAATTGACAAAATACCATAGGGGGGTATACTATAATTTTGCGGGACCTTGCCATACTATTTCACTAAAGGTGGTGTCTACATGGACGAGGCCAAAGTCCCCTGCCCTGCTTGTCATGAGAGTCCGGGAAACAGCGAACGGCGCAGCCATCATAGCGAAAAAACCATCCGCGAACTTGTCAGCAGGATGAACCGGATTGAGGGACAAGTGCGCGGCATCAGGGGCATGATCGAGCGGCATGTATACTGCGATGATATTTTGAACCAGATTTCCTCTGCCCAGTCGGCTTTGCATGGAGTAGCCAGGCTATTACTGGAAAAGCATATGAAATCCTGCGTTGCAGAACAGCTTCAGGCCGGTGATGAACAAGTGGTAGATGAAGTTCTAAAAACTATCTTCAAACTGATAAAATAGGACGGCTGCATATTTTATCTGCTTTTTCG